>CAJUEZ010000003.1 GCA_910585485.1 uncultured Clostridia bacterium | reverse complement strand
ACTGTTGTCCATCGACTTTACAAGCGAATCCACCTTTAAATTATAATCATCAATTTTGTCCTTCGGTGTTCTCATCTTAAAGCGTCTTAGTAAAAGACGGCTGCTTTCTATACGTCCGGCAATATTCCGTGAAATGCGATTTTTACAAACGTCTATTCTGTTTCGCAGTTCTATTACAGACGGAACGGCAATTTCAGCCGCCGCTGAAGGAGTCGGCGCTCTTAAATCTGCCACAAAATCCGCTATCGTAAAATCTGTTTCATGTCCCACTGCCGATATTATCGGTATTTTGGACGCGAAAATCGCTCTTGCGGTTATTTCCTCATTGAATGCCCATAAATCCTCAATACTTCCGCCGCCTCGTCCTACTATAAGCGTGTCCGCCTCGCCGGTCGCGTTAAAGTATTCAATCGCTCTCACAACGCTCTCCGCCGCGCCTGTTCCCTGTACCTGAGCGGGATATATAACTATTTCCGCCATAGGGTAGCGGCGCGTTATTACATTTATTATATCTCTGACAGCCGCGCCTGTTGACGCTGTAACAACTCCCACGCGTTTAGGAAAACGCGGAATCGGCTTTTTATGACGCTCGTCAAACAAACCCTCTTCCTCAAGTTGTTTTTTCAGCTGTTCATACGCTATATAAAGTTCTCCGACGCCGTCCGGTATCATTTCCTCAATGTAAAGCTGATATGAGCCGCCTGCCTCATACACACTTATGCGTCCGCGGGCGAGCACCTTCATGCCGTCACTCGGTTCAAACGCAAGCGACTGAGCGTTTGAGCGAAACATCACCGCTTTCAGCACTCCGCCCTCGTCCTTCAGCGTTATATAGAGGTGTCCTGAATAATGGTGCTTGAAATTGGATATTTCTCCCTTTATCCATATGTTATTTAATACTATATTATGGTCAAGAATTTTTTTGACGTATCCGTTTATCTGTGAAACGGTTGCAATTTTTGCTTCCAACTCCAAGCCTCCTATTAATTAAATTGATTAAATATGTTTTGAGTGGACTATGCGCGTCATATACGCTATACCCACGGCATTGTCACAAGAATATTCCGGTTTTGCAAAATACACTTTTCCGTCAATCTTTTCATCAAACATTTTTCTTATTATACCATTTGAAGCAACACCGCCCACAATTAATACGCGGTGAATGTTTGTGTTTTTAACGGCGCAATTTATCGCTGCTGTAAGAGTTTTTCCCACATTTACAAGCACTCCGAGCGCAAGCGAGGCTTTGTCACATTCCTCGGCGATACGCGATGCCTTTGTTTCAACTCCCGAAAAATTCATATACGCGCCGTCAACAGACACCGGAAGTCTTTGCTCCGCGTCCGCCGTCATAGCAAGCTTTTCTATTTCTTTTCCCGCCGGAAACCGCATTCCCATTTTCACTCCGACTCTGTCAATAAACTGTCCGACGCTTATATCCTTTGTTCCGCCTATTATTTCGTTTGTAAAATTATTACCCGTATAACGGCTTTTTAAAATCTCCGTCGTGCCGCCCGAAAGATGCACCGAAATAAAATCATCCTCCAAAAGTTCAAAACTTTTACAGGAATATATTCCTGCCATAATGTGCCCGTCCTGATGAGAAAACTTGTACAAAGGAACACCGAGAGTGTCGCTCACCACTTTTGCATAGCCTTCTCCCGCAAGAAATACCGGCATATAAGAGCCTTCAACATTTCTCGGTCTTACGCTTACACCCACCGCATTGACAGACGTCATATCTATGTCGCCGGTTATTTCCTCAAAAAGCTTCGGCACTATCTTCATATGCTGAAATACTCCGTCACTTTGACGTATTCCGCGCTCGCCCTCTTTTACAAAAAGAAGCTGTCTAACGCTTTTTTCCTGTTTTCCGTCAGTCCATGACACGGACGCTGTATAATTACTTGTGTCAAAACCTATAGCGCTCATACTATTTCCTTATACACGCTTCCAAGCAATCCGTTAATAAAATTCGGGTCATCGTCGTCTCCGTATCGCTTAGCCAGTTCCACCGCCTCATTTATCGCAACTTTCGGAGGGACATCGTCCATATATTTCATTTCAAAAATCGCCATCTTCATTATTGAAAGTGAAACTTTGGAGATTCTTGAAATTGACCATCCCTGTTTCAAGTTTTTCGCGATAAGTTCCTCAATTTCCTCACCGTGTTTTCCCACTCCGTCTATTATCGAGCGTATATATCCCAAATTTGCCTCACATTCCGGACGCGCCTTTAAAAGTTCGTCCAAAATAACCTCCATATCATCCTCGTGCATATTCATCTGAAACACCTGAGTGAAAGCCGCGTCTCTTGCTTCGCTTCTCGTTTGTTTTTTCATAACAACACTTTTTCCTTTCATATTACAGCACATAATTTTCCATATTAAAACTATACCATAATCTAAGACAAAAATCAAGAGCAGAGTGAGTTTAGTCTCTTTTTTATCTATACTGCAATTATCTATACTGCAAAAAAAATGGGCGCGTTAAACAAGCGCCCATTTTAAATCTGTTTGTTCTTTTCACATTATTATTTGATTAATCTTCAATATCGTTGTCTAAAGAGTCAAGTTCTTCCATGTCGCTGTCAAACTCAATTTTCTCTTCCTTTTCCTTTTCAAAGCTTACTCCTTCAATATGAATATTAACTTTGAGAACATCAAGACCCGTCATTGTCTCAACATTATTCTTAACACTCTCCTGAATCTCCCATGACAATTCAGGTATTCTTACACCGTAATCCACCACTATATAGAGGTCAATAGTAACGTTTGTGTTGTTCATGTCAACCTTAACGCCCTTTGCCGGATTTTTCTTCGCGCCGAACATCTCAGCTATTCCGCCCGCGAATGTTCCGTACATTCCTGCCACACCCTTAATTTCAGATGTCGCGATACCAGCTATTGTTGAAACCACGTCAACAGAAATCTTGATATTTCCGACACTCTCCTCTATTTCCTCTGCTTCCTCTGCCGTTTCCACAATTTCTTCTGTTTCAGCAGCCGGGTTTTCTTCAAAATCCTCAACGTTCTTTAATTCTTCGTCCATCATGCTACCTCCATAAATTTAATATTATATGTATATTATAACAGATAAATCATTTAACTTCAACTATTTTTATATTTTGCGCTGAAATTCCTAATTGCTCCGTTGCAACAGCGGTCAGTTTTACAACGTCCTCATCACAGAAACCGTCTTTTCTGACCATAATATTCGCCGAGTTATCATCTACATACACGCATATCTCGCTGTAACCTTTCGACTGCGCTATGCTTTCAATTTCAGATTCTTTCTGCACGTTGTTTGCCACAGCCAAAATCTTATCTCCCGCTTTCTGACGTATTTCCGCGTCAAAATTTTCATTTTCCGCAGTCTGATTTAAAATTTCCAACGATTTTGAACGCGAGGTTTCTTTATTCATTCTCGCCTGCTCAAAATAATTTCCCTCTCCTTCCGTTTGTTCTGTTTGCGCTGTTTGTTCTGTTTGTTCTGTTTCTTCCTGCTCGTTATTTCCCTCCTGAGATGAAGCCGCCTCGCTATCAGTATTTTCGCCTTCCTGAGTATTTTCTTCCATTTCCTGCGGCGAATTTACATACTGCGCTTCACCAAGCTTTTTGCCCGTCTCAATGTAGCTTTCACCATCCTGCACCCTTATAGTATCCTGATACGACCAGTTCAAATATCCCGCAACACCTATCAGCACAACCAGTGACGCAGCTATTATCTCCTTCTTCTTTAAAATCATTTGTTATTCCTCCTTTTTATATATACATATTCTGTGTACAGGCACATCGAGCGATGCTGCAACGGCTTCGGAAATCGCCTTCCTCACAGACGCGTCTCCCGCCCCCTGAGCCGTTACAATAACGCCCTTTACCTTAGGGTACACTTCTTTTACCACCATCGGCTCACCATCGGTCATCACAGCCTTTTTATCAACGCTCTTCTCGCTCTTGTCCTCTCTTGAGGCAGTGTTTTGCTTTGTTTCATAAGCAATATTCTTTTCCGAGCTTGAATAATAGGTTATCATCACCGACACAGAACCGGCGCCGTCTATCTGCGAAAGAATTTCGGAGAGGCGTTTTTCCTCGTCCTCCGCGCTCATCACAGACGTTGTGTTTGATACGGCTGCCTTATCTTTTTTATATCCACCCGCCGCCACCATAAGTACAACTCCAATTATTAATATTAAACATATCGCGCGGTTATTCTTATTTTTTAAGATTTTTAATATTTGTTCTTTATTCATTGCCGTAACCCTAAGTCCTTTCGCCAAACTTAAAATGCTCCAAGCAGATTATTTTACTCTGAAATTACCTCATAAGTCTTTAAGCCGTATACCTCACATAGCCTTAATCTTGCTCTGTCAGTTAATTTATCCCCCGAAATCCGCACACTTTCCACACCCTCTATCTCACCTTCACTGTTTACGCGTATCTCACATTCCGCCTTGACGCTCAAATTATATTCCTTATCCATACGCTCGGCTATATCCGCGTTTATTCTTTTTTTCAATTCCTCCAAAACAAGTTCCGCTTGTAAGTTGTCACTATTTTCTATATTCTCGCCCACGTGTTCAAATTCACTGAATATATCGCTTTTGACTATCGAAGCGACAGGCGAGACAATACAGCTTATAATGACAAGACCTGTGATTATCTGCACATAGCCGCGCCATTTTTCAGGCGCGAGAATCCCTGCCACCGCTGAAAGAAGCGTCGCGCCGATAATAGTAATAATATACGCTTTCATTTGTAATCCTCCGTTTTGTGAGATAATAAGATAAATTGAAGCTTACCCGCCATTTGTGGCGGCAAGCATAATACTTATATTAATCAAAAACAGTACAGACACCATTACCACCACCGCGAAAACTGTTGTTACAGATTCTGCCACCTCCCACATCATAGTTGAAATACGCTTGTCCGTCAGCGGTTCAGCTATAGCCGATGTTAATTTCAGCATAAGCTGCATAACACCTATTTTTAAAATCGGCACTACGCATATCACGCACATAACAATAATCCCCGATGTGCCCACGGCATTTTTTACCAGTTTTGTACCGCTCACGACTGTATCGAGAGTATCTGATAAAAACGAGCCTACCACCGGCACAAGACTGCCCACGGCAAATTTAACAGCTTTGCCGCTCACCGCGTCAAGCGAGGGAGACGCGAAGCCATATATCGCGCTTATACCCGTAAAGACTGTCATTATCGCCGCCATCAGCCATTTTGCGATTGACTTGACAACTTTGCAGAATCCCGAAAGCTGTACCCTATCGCTTATATTTCCCGCCACTGCCAGTACTGAACTAAACGCAATAAGCGGTATAAGGCACTTTTCAATTATTATGGATACAACGTAGACCGCTCCGGAGAGTACCGGCTGAAAAGCCGCCGCTGATACTGTTTTCCCGCTTGCCGCCATCATCAGCATCATAACGGGAGACAGTTTCGTTATGAAATCCGTCATAGAACCGACCACATCCGTTCCATACTGCATAGCTGTGGAAAAACATTTTATCGCCGTTGCGGACATAAATGTGAAGCAGGCAAAAAATGCCGCCTCGCTCGTTGACTTATTCCCAAAAGACCTTGATATTGTAGTTATGACCCCGGACAGCGCCGCCATTATGAAAAGTATCGTCACATCGCCGGCGCATTCCCGAACCTCGCCGATTAACCCATCTGAAAGCTTATTGAGGATATTAGTCGGACTTAAAGACATTTTCCCCGACACAGTTTCCGCCACGGAGGAATTAAACAAATCCTCGCCTTCAATCGAAGGAAGTTCCATCCCCCCCATTACCGATTCATTATCCGCAAGAGCAGTGCATGGAGTAAGGAGCAGACATAAAAGAAGTATCTTAAACAGCAGAGAGCGCATTTACGCATACCTCCAAAAATTCCGTTATTATCGGCAAAGTAAGTCCGAGAATAAAAACCTTTCCCGCAAGCTCCACTTTAAGCGCAATCGCGCCCTCGCCTCCGTCACGAAGTATTTCCGCCCCGAACTGCGTTATGTATGCCACTCCGACAACCTTCATCACCGCCACAAAATATCTTGTGTCCACACCGCTCTTCTCTGTTATAAGCATCACGCTCGCAATCGCCTCTTCAAGGGTATCCAAAGTGAAAAAGAGTATGCAAAGCACAGTGGCAAGTCCCACAAGAACGGCATATTCCTTTTTATACTGTTTAACAGTCATGGAAAGAATTCCGCCGACCAACCCTATTCCTATTATCCTGAAAATATCCATTCTATCACCCGTCTTGTCCTAAGAATATTAAAGATTAAAAATATGCTTTACCGTATCAAACAGCTCTCCAATCTGCTGTGTGATAATAAACAGCACCACCACAAGTCCCGCTATAGTCGTAAGCAAAGCCTGTTCTTCTCTGCCCGCGCGCGTTAAAAGCTGGTTTAAAACCGCCACTATTATGCCAGTGCCCGCTATCTGAAAAATTAAATCCACATTCATGACTTTATTTCCTTTTTTGTGTTAGTATGACCGGATAAAATTCCGATTTGACCAATTCTATTCGATTCTATCCGATTCTTATATTAAAATAATTACTGTCATCAACCCCACCAAAACACCGCCGCTCCTATACACTCTTCCCATGCGTCCATAATCACTTTGCGCCTGTTTTTCCTGCGCTTCAATCATTGTTTTTACATACTTTATATTTTTTATTTGGTCATCAGTATCGGTTCTTCCTATACTGAGCGCAAGCATCATCAAAATATCGCTGTCGGCATCCGTAAGGCAAAGTCTTGACTTGTTATCCTTTACCGCCTTTTCCCATGAGCGCTTTATTCCCTTTTCCTCCATATTCTCCGCTGCGCAAGTAAAAAAACCGTTCCTGTCCACCCTAAGAAAAGCCTCTTTAAGCTTACTGACGCTGAAACTGATTTCACTTTCTAACATTTCGAGCGAAGAGATTATTTCAGAAAGACTTTTCATCCTCATTTTCAGCGTCATACTCATCCTGAAGCCTATATACGCGCACGCGAAGCCTGTCATAACCGCGCCGATAAGTTTTACCACTCTTCTATTGCCTCCTCCACATGTCCCGCGCCGCCCCGGCGGCTGAGCGTTATTATCACGTCAAAAAATCTCAGCATATTTCTTAAATCCTTACGGCGCTTTATCATTTCAATATTTCTGCCGTGTACCGAGGCTATAACAGCGGCTCCGCTGTTTGTGATTTTTTCCAAAGCATCTATATCAGCCTGTTTGCCTATCTCATCGGTAATAATCACATCAGGGCTCATGCTCCTGAGAACCATTATCATGCCCTCCGCCTTGTCCACTCCCTCTAAAACATCAGTTGAAAAGCCAAGGTCAAACGCGCTTCTGCCCTCAAACATAGCCGCTATCTCACGTCTTTCATCCACCACGCTGACACGGTATGCTTTGTAGGAAAGCTGTCTGGCAATATCTCGGAGCATTGTTGTTTTACCCGCCCCGGGCGGCGATATTATGAGAGTGTTGCGCACGATATTACCTTTAGTTATAATCGGCATAACACTGTCCGCCGCGCCCTGCACTTCACGCGCGAGTCTGTAATTAAGTCCGGAAATATTCTTTATGAAAGATACCTTGTCCTCCTTTATTACCGCAGTGCCCGTTATTCCTATCCTATGCCCTCCGGCTATAGTTAAATATCCGTTTTTTATCTCATCACTGACGGAATATATTGATGAATCAGCGGCTATTTCCAAAGCCTCGTTTATATGCGCCCGCGTTACTTTAAGCGCACGGCTCGGCAGCGGAGTGAGGTTGCCTTTTTCGTTTATATAAAAGCACCCGTCACTGTAATGTATGACGAGCGGTTTCCCAAGCCTCATATGTATCTCGCAGGCTCCGTCAAGATTTATATTATACATATACCTTCTTATCCCCTGCGGCATGAAACTTAATATTCCACGCGAAGAAACCACTGTCTCGTTGTTTGCTATGTACATTTTCTTTTTCCTCCATTCGTGTTTTGTATTTGATATATATTATTCGGGACAGGCATTTAGAACAAAAAAACTTCGCATTTCAAAATCACTGTATTAATGATTTCACGCGGCGAATATATAACATAACAAACTCCATTATCGCAAGAAATTTTAATTTTCAGAAATTTACAAAAAATTAATAAAAAATAGTAGTAATCTTCCCCATATTGTGTTATAATAATGTAAAATACCCTATTGTGGCATTTTTAGGGGCGTTTTCTTGCAGATAAAATTTATGAGGAGAATTATAAATGAGTGTATTTGACAAAATATTCGGTACGTATTCCGACAGAGAACTGAAAAAGGTTTATCCTATCGCGGATAAAGTCATGGCTCTGGAGGACGATATGGCAAAGCTTTCCGACGCGGAACTTAAGGCTAAAACTCCCGAATTTAAAGAAAGACTGAAAAACGGAGAAACTCTTGACGATCTTCTCCCTGAGGCATTCGCCGTAATGCGCGAGGCAAGCTGGAGAGTTCTCGGCATGAAGCATTTCTATGTTCAGGTGGTCGGCGGTGTTATACTCCATCAGGGACGTATTGCGGAAATGAAAACAGGTGAAGGTAAAACTCTTGTTTCAACGCTTCCCGCTTACCTTAATGCGCTGACAGGTGACGGTGTACATATCGTTACCGTCAATGATTATCTTGCAAAACGAGACAGTGAGTGGATGGGAAAGGTTTACCGTTTCCTCGGCATGAGCGTCGGACTTATTATTCATGACCTTGATAACAGTGACAGACGCAAAGCTTATGCCGCGGATATTACCTACGGAACAAATAACGAGCTTGGATTTGACTATCTGCGTGACAACATGGTTGTTCACAAAGAAGAGATGGTACAGCGCGGTCACAACTACGCCGTTGTGGACGAGGTAGACTCAATCCTTATCGACGAGGCAAGAACTCCGCTTATTATTTCAGGCATGGGTCAGGACGCAAACGAACTTTACAGAGTTGCCGATATGTTTGTCAAGCGTCTTAAAAAGGTGGTTGTCACTGAGCACGATGACAAACAGCTTGACGAGAATCTTGACGCTGATTATATAGTTGACGAAAAGGCGAAAACGGCAATGCTGACAGAGCAGGGTGTAAAAAAAGCCGAGCAAGGCTTTGGTGTTGAAAACCTTTCTGACCCTGACAATATGAAACTTCAGCATCACATCAACCAGGCATTGCAGGCAAACGGTGTTATGCACCGCGACCAGCAGTATGTTGTTCAGGAAGGACAGGTAATGATTGTCGATGAATTTACCGGACGTATTATGCCCGGAAGACGCTATAGCGACGGTCTTCACCAGGCTATTGAGGCTAAAGAGGGCGTTAAGATTGAAAACGAGTCTAAAACGCTTGCAACAATCACATTCCAAAATTTCTTCCGTCTTTATAACAAGCTGTCCGGTATGACAGGTACGGCTCTTACTGAAGAAGAAGAATTTCAGCATATTTATAAGCTTGACGTTGTCGCTGTTCCGACAAACAAGCCGGTTGTCCGAGAAGATATGCACGATGTTGTTTTCAAAACAGAAAAGGGTAAATTCTTGGCGGTAATCCGTCAAATTCAGGAATGTAACGCTAAAGGTCAGCCTGTTCTTGTCGGCACAGTTAATGTCGATAAATCAGAAATACTTTCCGCTCTTTTAAAGCGCGCGGGTATAAAGCATGAAGTTCTTAACGCAAAATATCACGCGAAAGAAGCTGAAATCGTGGCTCAAGCAGGTAAAAAGGGCGCGGTTACAATCGCTACAAATATGGCAGGCCGTGGTACAGATATTATTCTTGGCGGTAACGCTGAGTATATGGCAAAACATGAAATGTCACGACAGGGCTTTACAGACGAACTTATTGCTGAGGCTACAGGTTTCGGCGATACTGACGACGAGGAAATCATAAACGCAAGAAAGGTCTTCACAGAACTTAACGAAAAGTACAAGGAACAAATCGCGCCTGAACAGGAAGAGGTTAAAAAACTCGGCGGTTTATTCATTATAGGCACAGAACGTCACGAGTCAAGACGTATAGACAATCAGTTGCGAGGTCGTGCGGGACGTCAGGGAGACCCCGGCGCGTCTAAGTTCTTCCTTTCTCTTGACGATGACCTTATGAGAATCTTCGGAAGTGACAGAGTTAAGGCAATGGTTAACGCGCTCGGTCTTGAAGAAGATGAGCCTATAGAAGCAAAAATGCTTACAAACGCTATCGAAAACGCTCAGAAGAGTTTGGAGAGCCGTAACTTTGACTCACGTAAGCACGTGCTGCAGTATGACGAGGTAATGAATGAGCAGCGTAAAATTATATACGCTCAGCGTCAGTCAGTGCTTGACGGCGAGGATATAAGCGGCACTATAAAGAACATGATTGAATCGTCAGTTGACAGCGCCCTTGACGATTATATAGGCATTTCAGAAATCCCTGAGGATTGGAATATACGCGCTATTGTTGAGTTTGCAAATCAGTATCTTAACGCGAAAGGCGAATTTGCCATCTCTGAGGAGGATATGGAAACTATCACCAGGGCTGACGTTAAGGATATGCTTATGGAACTTGCTTCAAAGCGTTACGCAGAGCAGGAGGAAACTTTCGGCGAAAACATGCGTGAACTTGAAAGAGTTCTTATGCTAAAGGTTGTCGACACACTGTGGATGGATCACCTTGATGAAATGGAACACGTTAAGCGTGAAATAGGTCTTAGAGCATACGGTCAGCACGACCCTGTCGTTGAATACAGAAATGTCGGCAGCGAACTTTACGAAAATATGCTTGACAGCATCAAAAAAGATACTGTACGCTACGTTCTTTCAGCCATGCCGAGAATAAAGATTGAGCGTGAGCAGGTGGCTAAGCCTATGGATACCGGCGGTGACGGCTCGCTTACAAGTCAGCCTAAACGCGCTAAAAAAGAACCGGGCAGAAACGACCCTTGTCCATGCGGCAGCGGAAAGAAATATAAACATTGCTGTGGAAAATAGGACTTAACCGTGTAATTTCAGAGGGAAATAACATGAAGAAATAATTATAGAAAGAAGTGATCACAATGTTAGAGTACGATGAGTACAGATTAAAGCTGCAAGGCTTTGAAGACAGCATAAACGATTTGAGGGATTCACTTTGACATCGCGCAGACACAGAAAGAAATAAGCGAACTTGAAGCGGAAAGCGCAAAACCCGATTTTTGGGATGATTTGGAAAACTCCCAAAAAGTTTTGCAGAAAACAAAGCAGCTTAAAGACAAAGTAGAAGCATTTGACAATCTCGTGTCAAAATGGGAGGATACTCTTGTTTTAATAGACCTGGCAAACGAAGAGAATGATGAGAGCATGCTTGGGGACGTCACACAAGCGTCTGATGAAATCGAAGCGGAAATTGAAAAGATGACGCTTGAAACGCTGCTAAGCGGCGCTTACGATAAAAACAATGCCATAATGACTTTCCATGCCGGTGCCGGCGGAACGGAAGCGCAGGATTGGTGTGAGATGCTTATCAGAATGTATCAGATGTGGGCTCAAAAAAACGGGTATACTTATACCGTTCTCGACTCTCTTCCCGGTGATGAGGCGGGAATAAAAAGCTGTACAATAGAAATTGACGGCGTTAACGCTTACGGCTATCTTAAAGCCGAAAAAGGCGTACACCGCCTTGTGAGAATCTCACCGTTCAATTCAGCCGGCAAACGTATGACATCTTTCGCGTCAATCGAAGTCATGCCGGAACTTGATGATAACGTTGAAATTGACATACGTCCCGAAGATATTAAAATGGAGGCTTACCGTGCCAGCGGAGCGGGCGGTCAGCACATTAACAAAACAAGTTCCGCAGTGCGTCTTACTCATATTCCAACAGGTGTTGTCACATCATGTCAGACACAACGTTCTCAATTTCAGAACAGAGATTACGCTATGAAAATGCTTAAAGCAAAACTTGTGGAACTTGCCGAACAGCAGCAAAAGGAAAAAATCGCGGACATTCAGGGAGTACAGATGGAAAACGGTTGGGGCAGTCAAATCCGCTCATATGTATTCCAGCCTTACACCATGGTTAAAGACCTTAGAACGGGCTTTGAAATGGGTAACATAGGCGCGGTTATGGACGGAGATTTAAACGGATTTATAAACGCGTATCTTAAAGCGGCAAGCCTTGGCACATTGAGCAAATAAAAAAACACGTCATTGAAAAATTTCTTTTCGATGACGTGTTTTCTTTTCTTAAAAGTCGCCGTTATTGTTATCTTTATTATTGTTATTTTTTTGATTTTGTTTTTGCTTTTGATTGTTATTCTGTGTGTTATTCTGTGTGTTATTCTGTGTACTGTTATTGTTGTTCTGGTTCTTGAAATTGTTGTTCTGATTGTTGCTCATTTCTCTTCACTCCTTTCTGTATCTTTATTTTTCCCAATATATATATTTTTATTCAAAAATGCCTGTTTTACTTGAATTTCAGCGAAAAAAATGTTATAATAATTAAGTAGAATTTTGAAAAGAATTGTGTTTTGGAGAATACTATGATTGATAAGATTTGGAATTTCAAAAATAAAAAACTCAGCGATGATGTTATAAACAGAATATCACAGGAGTATCGCATTCCGCGCGTTATATCCACCATTATTTTAAACCGCGGCATAGACGAGGAGAATATTTCCGCTTTTTTAAAGAAATCAATGGCAGACATAGTAAATCCAAAACTAATGCTTGATATGGACAAAGCGGTAAACCGAATAAACACCGCAATAAAAAATAAAGAGAAAATTGCTGTTTACGGCGATTACGATGTTGACGGAATAACTTCCACCGCGCTTCTTTATGAGTTTTTACTGTCGCTCGGCGCGGACATTCAATACTATATTCCTGACCGCAAAGGCGAGGGTTACGGAATTAATATTATGGCTGTGAACAAGCTTTTCAAGCAGGGCATAAAACTTCTGATAACTGTTGACTGCGGCATAACGGCGATAGGCGAAGTGGAATTTGCCAAGCTGCAAGGCCTGGATGTGATTATCACAGATCATCACACATGCAAAGACCGTCTGCCGTCTGCCGCGGCGGCTATACTGAATCCCAAACGTCCCGACTGCGAATATCCGTTCGACTCTCTCGCGGGCGTAGGCGTAGCGTTTAAACTTATACTCGCGCTCGCTATGGAAAACGGAATGGTAACGAAAGATGTATTTGAAAAATATGTCGATATTGCAACTCTCGGCACAATAGCCGATGTTGTTCCGCTTGTCGGCGAAAACAGAGTTATAGCCGACAAAGGTCTAAAGGCTCTTAAAAAAACTCAGCGCGCCGGCATACGCGCCATACTGGAAATCGCGGGTGTATTGGATAAAGAGATTACCTCGTCCACCATCGCTTTTGCGATAGCACCGCGTCTTAACGCTGCCGGCAGACTCGGCACAGCCACAACAGCGGTTGAGTTATTGCTTACAAAAGACCGCAACAGCGCGCGTGAAATCGCGCTCACTCTCGACAAAGAAAATAAGGAAAGACAACTTACGGAGCGTCAAATTTTTGACGAGGCGGTTTCAATGATCGCGTCAGACGCAAATTTTAAGAAGAAAAAAGTTATTGTTCTTGCCAAAGAAGATTGGCATCATGGTGTTATAGGGATAGTCGCATCAAGGCTATGCGATATGTATTACAAGCCCTGCATACTGATTTCATATTCAAACGGTGTGGGCAAAGGTTCGGGCAGAAGCATAAAAAACTTCAACCTTTTCGACGCGCTTTCTCACTGTGAAAAACATCTCACCGATTTCGGCGGACACGCGGTCGCGGCGGGACTCAACATAAATATGTGTGATATTGAAGATTTTACAAAAGAAATAAACAAATATGCCGACAGCATGCTAACAGAACGGGATATGATTCCGTCAATAGAAATTGACTGTCCTCTTTCAGAACGCGCCGTAACGCTTGAAAATGCGAAAATGCTTTTAAGTCTTGAACCGTTTGGCATGGGAAACGAAAAGCCGGTATTCGCAATGAGCGGTGCGCGTATTATGAACATTGCCGCCGTCGGCATCGACAATAAACATCTTCGTCTCAGAATAAGCAAAAACGATCATATTATAAATTGTATAGGCTTCGGTATGGGTGATTTTGTCGCCTCCATCAAACAAGGTGACAATATCAATCTCGCTTTCCAAATGGATATTAATAATCATCAGGGAATCGAGTCCGTTCAGCTTATACTGAAGGATATAAAAATCAGCAAATAAGTTATCAGACATTTTACAGATAGGAAGTGAGTTTATGGCGGAAACAAATGACCCGGTTATTCTTTCACCCGAAAAAATGCCGCAGCATGCGGACGATACCGATGTGCTTATTGATAAAATAATCGGCATGGTGACATCTTATAGTCCAAATGCTAATACAGATATGATATATATAGCGTACAGACTGGCAAAATCCGCGCATTCGCATCAGTTCAGACGCAGCGGCGCTCCGTATATAGAGCACCCCGTACAGCTCGCATATATTGCCGCTCAGCTTGCTCTCGACTCGACAGCGATTTCCGCGGCTCTTCTTCATGACGTTGTGGAAGACACTCCATATACCTATGAAAACATTGAAGACCTTTTCGGCAAAAGCGTGGCTGAACTCGTGGACGGTGTAACAAAGCTGAAACAGATTAAATATAACACTCGCGAAGAACAGCAGGTTGAGAATCTTAGAAAAATGTTTCTCGCAATGGCTAAGGATATACGCGTAGTTGTGATAAAACTTATCGACAGGCTGCACAACATGCGCACGCTTAATTTTATGCCGCGCGCCAAACAGCTGCTTATATCAAAGGAGACTCTTGATGTTTATGCTCCTTTAGCGCACCGCTTGGGTATGTCCAAAATAAAAATTGAACTTGAAGATTTGGCTCTTAAATATCTTGACCCTGTCGCTTATGACGAAATAACGCAAAGTATCAATCAAAAAAAAGATGAACGGGACAAATACATAAGGGATATTATGGACGTTCTTCGCGAGAAGCTTAAAGTAATGAATATCGAAGGACAGGTTACAGGACGCGCGAAGCATTTTTACAGTATTTTCAGAAAAATGTACACGCAGAACAAGTCGATTGACGAACTTTACGACCTGTTCGCCGTGCGAGTTATTGTTGACACAGTAGCGGACTGTTATGCGGTTCTCGGAATGGTTCACGATTTATATACACCCGTGCCCATGCGTTTTAAGGACTATATCGCAATGCCGAAGCCAAACATGTATCAGTCGCTTCATACGACCGTTATAGGTCCTAACGGCACACCTCTTGAAATACAGATTCGCACATGGGAAATGCACCATGTAGCCGAAAACGGTATCGCCGCGCACTGGAAATATAAAGAAGGAGTTTCCGGCGAGAGCGATATGGATTCAAAACTTGAATGGGTGCGTAAGCTTCTGGACACACAAACAAGCATTATAGACACTGATGATTTCTTCAACACTTTAAAATTCGATTTGTTTGAAGACGAAGTGTTTGTATTTACTCCTCAGGGAAAAGTTATTTCTCTTCCCGCAAAAAGTACCGTTATTGACTTTGCCTTCGCTATACATTCACAAGTCGGATATAAAATGAGCGGCGCGAAGGTAAACGGTAAAATCGTTCCGAATAATTATATTATTCAAAACGGCGAGATAGTTGAAATACTGACCGCCAACACTCATGGACCGAGCCGTGACTGGCTTAAAGTATGCCGCACGTCTCAAGCGAAAAACAAAATCAATCAATGGTTCAAGCGCGAGCGCCGTGATGAAAATATTGAACACGGCAAAGAACTTATTGAGCGTGAACTTCGCCGTCTCGGCAATACTCATGAGCAGCTGTTTAAAACCGAATGGATTGCTATATTGATAAAGAGATACGGTTTTCAGACTATTGACGATTTATATGCCAGCGTTGGCTACGGCGGACTGACCGCTCAAAAGGTTGTTGTAAGACTTCGCGATGAATGGCTGAAACAAACTAAGGCTCTCGAAGCGAAGAAAAACCTTGAGGCTGTCTATGATGAGGAACATCACACTGTGCAGGCAGAACCAGCAAAACGTCACGCTTCAAGCAAAGGTATTGTTGTAAAAGATATTGATAATTGCCTTGTGCGTCTCGCGCGGTGCTGTAATCCTGTAGCCGGCGATGACATCGTTGGGTTTATAACAAAAGGAAGAGGCGTAAGCGTTCACAGGCGCGACTGTCCAAATATGACTCCCAACTCGCTTTCCGAAGAGGATAAAAGCAGATTTATAGATGTGTGGTGGGATGATGAGCGCAGCACCTCATACATCGCCAATCTTCAGGTTGAGGCGCATGACCGTGACGGTGTGCTGCTTGAAATCACAAATATTCTCTCTACGCTTAAAATACCTTTTAAATCGGTCAATGCCTTCGTTACAAAAAAAGGTGTCGCCGTGATTCAACTCGGTGTCGAAATACGCAACACTTCAGATTTAGCTTTACTGAAAAAGAAAATTACTCAGCTTCACGGCGTTATGTCTGTGACGCGATTACAGAATTAGTCAGATAAAATGAGGAAACAGAAGTTATGGAAAAAATGAACATAAACATAACAACAGAATACATCAAGCTTGACCAGCTTTTAAAATTCTCGGCGCTTGCCGAAAGCGGCGCTATGGCAAAGGATATGATTCAAGACGGAATCGTATCCGTAAACGGCGAGGAATGCGAAATGCGCGGCAAAAAAATCCGCGCGGGCGATATAGTAACAGTCGCGTTTGAGGATGAAACGGTTGAAATTACAGTAGGAGCAGAATAAATGTATATTTCTTCCCTATCGCTATCAAATTTTAGAAATTACTCTAAAGAGAAAATCGAATTTTCACCGTATACAAATGTTATTTACGGTGATAACGCGCAGGGCAAAACGAATATTTTAGAGGCTGTGTATCTCTTCTCGCAGGGCAGAAGTCACAGAGCGAAATCCGATAAGGAACTTATCAAATTTGGAGAAGAGTTTTCCAAGCTGTCTTTGGAATTTCATGATAACAATCGTGATTACAGCGCTTCAATGCGTCTTATCAAAAATGGGAAAAAGAACATCAAAATTAATCACGTGCAGATAACAAAGCTGAGTATGCTGATGAACTATCTGAATGTGGTTATGTTCTCTCCGGAGGATCTCGACCTGGTCAAAGGCGCTCCGTCCTCACGCAGACGTTTTATGGATTCATCAATAAGTCAGCTTTATCCGAGGTATCTTACAAGCCTTATAGATTATCACAAAGTCCTCGCGCAAAAGAACAGCCTTTTAAAAGCGCTCAAAAAACAGGGAGCGCATTCGGACGTGATGCTTTCAGTATGGAATGAACAGCTTGCATTAGAGGCTTCTAAAATAATGGAATACCGCATTGAGTTTATAAACCTGATTGACGGCTTCGCGTCAAAAATACAGCGGGAAATCTCAGGCGAAATTTTGAAAATATCCTACTCCCCCGGCACTAAATCCGAGGGGATTGATAAAAGTTCAATATTCAAATACTTTGAGCGCAATCAGCGACGCGAGATAGAGTTTGCCTCAGCGCAGGTCGGAGTTCAGAGAGACGATTTGCATATCTCCGTAAACGAAAACGAGGCGCGGATATACGCTTCTCAGGGACAGCAGCGCACAGCGGCTCTTTCAATGAAAATCGCGCAGGCGGATTATCTGCAATCCATCAAAGGCGAATATCCGGTTCTTCTGCTTGATGATATAATGAGCGAGCTTGATATAAACAGACGAATGTATTTGTCGCAAAAAATACGTGACAAGCAGGTGCTCATCACCTCAACAGACACCGACCTTATAGAAAGCACCGGCAGCACGAAACTGTTTCACATAAAAAACGGCTCAGCTTTAAGGGAGGGAAAGTAAATGTACATGAGAGTTGAGGAAAATATTGTTGTAAGCACAAAAGATATTATAGGAATTTTTGATATGGATAATACAACCGTTTCAAGACTCGGGAGAAACTTTCTCGCCAAGTCACAAAAAAGCGGTTTGATTATAAACTCTACCGACGATTTGCCTAAATCGTTCGTTGTAGTAAATGACAAAGGCAAAACCAAAGTTTTTATATCCTCCGTTTCTTCAAAAATATTGGCAAAACGCGGTTTACGTTAGGATAAATGAGGATAGAATTAAGATAAGGAGATTAAACGTATGAGTGATTTAGAAAAGATTGAGACTACCTATGACGAAAGTCAGATTCAGGTACTTGAAGGACTTGACGCTGTCAGAAAGCGTCCCGGTATGTATATCGGCTCGACATCTTCGGCAGGTCTGCATCATCTTGTATACGAAATTGTTGATAACTCAATAGATGAAGCGCTTGCGGGCTATTGCAGCGAAATAAAGGTTGATATTAACCCCGATAACTCCGTGACCGTTACTGACAACGGACGCGGTATCCCTGTCGGTATTCATCCGCAGCAAGGTATTCCGACTGTTGAGGTCGTTCTTACAATTCTTCACGCGGGCGGAAAATTCGGCGGAGGCGGATATAAAGTTTCAGGAGGTTTACACGGTGTTGGTTCTTCCGTTGTTAACGCGCTGTCAGAGAAATTAGAGGTTGAGGTTTCAGACGGCGAGCACATACATTATCAAAGCTATGAGCGCGGTAAGCCGACATGCAAGCTAAAGGTTATCGGCGATACAGATAAAACAGGAACAAAAATCACCTTTAAGCCTGACGGCGAAATATTTGAAGTGCTTGAATTTGATTACGATGTTCTTTTAAAAAGACTTCGTGAGCAGGCATTTTTAAACAAGGGTGTAAAAATTCTTCTTACCGATTTCAGAAATGAAAATCCGGAAACTGTCACACTTCACGCAGAGGGTGGCATAAAAGAATTTGTTCAGTACATCAATAAAAATAAAGACCCTCTTCATGATGAGATTATATACTTTGAGGCAACTCGAAACGATATGATGGTAGAAGTAGCAATGCAGTACACCACGGCATATTCCGAAGCGCTTCTGAGTTTCGCGAACAATATTCACACAGGTGACGGCGGCACACACGAAACAGGCTTTAAAGCAGGTCTTACGCGTGTTGTGAATGATTATGCGAGAAAATATAATCTTCTTAAAGAAAAAGACCCTAATCTTTCGGGTGAAGATACCCGAGAGGGACTCACAGCGGTTATCAGCGTCAAAGTTGTAGAGGCGCAGTTCGAGGGACAAACAAAGACAAAACTCGGAAACAGCGAGGCGAGAACTCTCGTTGAAAACGCATTAAACGACAAGCTGTCCGCATTCTTCGAGGAAAACCCGCGTATTGCCAAAACAATAGTGGAAAAAACTCTCACAGCATCGAGAGCGCGAGAGGCGGCAAAGCGCGCGAGAGAACTTACAAGAAAAAATTCAAACGCTTCCAATTCCTCGCTTTTGGGTAAACTCGCAAAGTGTACCGATGAAGGCGCTGATTATGCCGAGTTGTTTATAGTCGAGGGAGATAGTGCCGGAGGCAGCGCTAAGCAGGGACGTAACAGACGTTTTCAGGCTATTCTTCCGCTATGGGGTAAAATGCTTAACGTTGAGAAATCACGTATTGATAAGGTTTACTCAAATGAAAAGCTGCTGCCTATAATACAGGCTCTCGGCACGGGAATCGGCGAGGATTTTGATATTAATAATCTGAAATACGGTAAAATTGTTATTATGGCTGATGCCGATGTCGATGGCGCGCATATCAGAACACTTCTTCTGACCTTCTTCTTCAGATATATGCGTCCGCTTATCGAAAACGGCAATATATACATCGCTCAGCCGCCGCTTTTCAAAGTGTTCAAGGGTAAAAATAAGAACCTTGAAGAACACTTTGCGTTTGACGAGGATGAGCGTGACCGTCTTATTGCGGAACTTGGTCCGGGAGCAAAAGTTCAGCGTTATAAAGGTCTTGGAGAAATGGACCCTGCCGAACTTAAAGAAACTACTATGGACCCAGCCAAGAGAACCATGCTCAAAGTGGATATTGAAGACGCTATTATAGCTGACCAAACCTTCACTATTCTCATGGGCGATAAGGTTGAACCAAGACGCGAATTTATTGAACAGCACGCAAAATATGTTTCAAATCTTGATATTTAATCAACTATTAATGCCGTATACAATAGTATACGGCATTTTTTGATTATTTTTTTCATATCGGTCATATAATAATAAAAATTGTAATTTGTATACAGAAAGGAATTATCATATGGCTAATTTATTAAAATACTCATTTCTCTTCTCGTTTGGAGGAATAGTTTATTTGCTGATTGAACTTCTATGGCGCGGATATTCACACTGGAGTATGTTCATTCTCGGCGGACTTTGCTTTGTGCTTCTCGGACTTATAAATGAAAAATACACATGGGATGTTCCCCTGCCCATACAAATGATTATAGGCACATTTATAATCACTCTTTTGGAATTCATCACAGGATGTATCCTCAATTTATGGTTAGGTCTTGACGTATGGAGTTACAGCGATATGCCGCTTAATATTATGGGACAGATTTGTCTGCCATACATGATTTTATGGTTTCTTTTAAGTCCTGTATGTATAATTACTGACGATTATATCAGGTATCTTTTTTTTGATGAAGAAAAGCCAAAATATAAATTGGTTTAAATTAAGCGGATATTTGCCGGTTATTACCGTTCCTAATCCTTATATATCCTTACCCTTCTGTCATATTTATTATCAAAAATTATTATATTCTTCTTCCTTTTTTTATCTCCCAAAACATCATATTCAAACTCTTCAAAAGTAAGATTTTTGATTATATCCTTAGTTGCCATTCCGTTATATTCGCTTAAATTTTCCGATATAAAATCCTCCGTGAGAATTTCAAAACGCTCGCCAAGAAGCTTTCTGTTATATTCTCTAAGCGCCCATGACGGAGTATTTGCGCCTTTATTGTTTATAAAGTAGTCAAGTTTCAATATATCCTTAAACAAGTCATCGTCCAAAAAATCCGATAATATCTTGTAAAGATTATTCCTCGACTGTCCCGCAAGATGATATCCGCCGTTTGAATAAAAACTCCACAGATTAGCAAAAAAATCAAACGGGGACGAATATTTTTGCAGAAGATATTCCATTGAATTCAAAAAAACAGAACTGTTATAATATTTTTCAAACACTTCTTCAACACCTTTTAAAAGAAGAATATCATCGTATGAAACAAAGTCATTTCTTATTATCTCATATGGTGGTTTTGAACTATACTGATACCCGTATTTATCCGACTCACTGCGTATCTTAGTTCCGCGCAGAAGCTTTAAAAATCCCAACTGAAGCACATGCGGACGAAGAGCAAACACATCGTCAAAAGAATTTTTAAACGAATTTATATCCTCAAACGGCAGTCCCGCTATAAGGTCAAGGTGCATATGCACAGTTCCCGCCTCATGTATAAGGCGCACCGCTTTTTTTATCAGATTAAAATCAGTTTTTCTGTCTATTGCCGAAATCACCTCGTCATTTGTGGACTGCACTCCTATTTCAAGCTGAAAAAGTCCCTTCGGAGCAGTTTTAAACAAGGCGATAAGTTCATCATTTATAAGATCCGCCGCAACCTCAAAATGAAACGTGGTATCTCCTGCATTGTCAATTAAAAACTTTATAAGTTCATAGCTTCTCTTCCTGTCCGCATTAAATGTCCTGTCGACAAATTTTACTATCCTGACATCATGCTTAATAAAAAACAGTAATTCGTTCTTAACCGTTTCAAGGTCACGAAAACGCACATTATGAGTTGTTGATGAAAGACAATAGCTGCATTTGAACGGGCAGCCGCGGCTTGATTCATAATATATAAGTTTTCCTTTATTTTTACGCAAGTCATCGCTTGTGTACGGAAACGGTATAGAAGTTATATCGTGTATCGGTTCCCTATCCGCGTTTCTGATTATTTCCTTACCTTTTCGATATGTCATTCCCTTTATGTTATCGCCTTTTTCAAGCCACTCTTTAAAGGTTTCCTCACCTTCTCCACGCATAATTCCATCCACAAAGTCATAATTCTCTATATATGAATCATCATAACTTACCTCCGGTCCGCCCAAAATTATCTTGGTTGAGTGCGATGCCTTTTTAAGCATATCCGCAATATCAAGACACATTTTTATATTCCAGATATAACAAGAAAAGAGCACAGCATCGGCTTTCTTTAAATAAATTGAACGGAGTATATCTTCCGCGCGCTCATTTATAGTGTATTCCGCAAATTCAACATTATCGCGCGCCGCGTACGCGCTGAGAGTGCGCACACTGAGAGAAGTATGTATATATTTAGCGTTTACCGCCGCAAGTAAAACTTTCATATCAGTCACCATAAACCTCTTTTTTCAAAACTCCTATATATGGAAGATTGCGAAAACGCTCGTCATAATCGAGTCCGTATCCCACAACAAATTCATCCTCTATCTCAAAACCGAGATATTGAACATCTATATCCACCTCGCGTCTTGCAGGTTTCGAAAGCAGCGCGCATATACGCGTTTTCGCTCCGCGCTCGCTTAAAAGATTGGTAAGCAATTTTAATGTTTTACCGCTGTCTATAATGTCCTCTACGATAATAACGTCTTTTCCGCCAAGTTCCGACTGAGCGTCTTTTAATATTTTCAGTTCTCCCGAAACAGTAGACGAGCCGTAACTTGATATTTGCATGAAATCAAGCCTCACATCCGCTGTAATCTCACGCATGAGATCCGCTGCAAAGGCAATACTTCCTTTAAGTATAATCAAAAGAACTATTTCTCGGCCCGCGTAATCATTACTGATTCTTTCGCCCAGTAATTTTACCTTTTTATCTATCTCGTTTTTAGTTATCAGTATTTTTTCTATTGCTTTCAGCATGTTATTCTCCATTCCACTCCCTGATATAAATCATCATCACACATATAAATTAAGGTTTAACTTAAAACATATTCGCAAACTCATCCTTAATCATTGTACCATATATTGATAAATATTTTAATAGAATTTTTGAAAAAATTTTAAATTTCGGGAAAAACTATTATTTACGGAGGTGGTAATGGTGAAAAAATTGTTTTTAACTTTTGTATTTTTATTTATTATGATGCCTGTTACATCATTTGCCTCGACACAGTTTGACGAGGTACTTTCAGATAAAATAAAGGAACACGGTATATTTGACGGTGGAAAAGGAATTGTGTACTCCGGCATAAAAAATTTTGAAAACCGTGATTCGCTTTTAATAGTTTATATCACGGAATCATCTATAGTATGTGAGGCATACGATAATTCGGATGGTATACAATGCACCGATACTCTTACATTTCCATACGGAGGAGAAAATACTTATAAACTCGGATTAACAGCAAACGGTGAGAATAATTATATAGTTTTCAGCACAACCTCCGCTTCAAAAACGACCAACGAATTTTTTACAATGCAAAGCGACACCTTTACGCAAGCTTACACTGTGGAATATGATACAATATCGTATATAGCGGGCTATGAAAAAGGGAAAATCATTTCTTATCAGCCATCAAAGAATGTGTCCGCTTTTCTTAATGATTTAAAAAAGGATATTATATCAAATTATCCCTTTGAAAATAAAATAAACATCATGTCCGACGCTGAAAAAAACAATATCAAAACTCTTTTAACCGCATGCGCGGATATTATGAGCTTTGACATCAGGGATTACGATTATGACACACTTTTTAAATACATTCTATATACTCACAAAAATTTTCAAATTATAACTGATATTCCCGCTTCATCAGGGAACAGCAGCAGTCTGGGATACAACAATGTATCGATTGTCAGCAGTGATTTTATAGACTTTGTTATGAACAGCATATTCAAAATACCCCCTGAAAAACCACCCGTAAACACTCTTCTTTCCCGCGGATTTTGCTATAACAACGGTTTCTACTATTATACCGGCGGATTCGACTCATATTTCGCAACAAAAATTTTGGATCTTATAGGAGTGTACAACATAGATGATGAAAATATTTTCGTGCTTATGTCAGATATTTATTACGAGAATAACAGCGAAACTCCCGAATACAGCTTCGCAATTCTCCACAATGAAAACGGCTCGTATTCCTTGCTTCGTCTCGGAATGGGAAAAAGTCTTCTATCGTATGAGGAAATAATGAACTACACACAGGAAAGCCTCTCTCCCGCACCGATTGCGGACAACGAAAAAACAGCACCCGGCAAATTTCCCATGCCTGTGCTGATTTCGTTTATAGCCGGAGGACTTATAGTGTTCACACTCGGTATAATCGCCCTTATAAAACAAATCCAAAAATGATTACAGAACAGTCAGCGTTTCCGTAAGATATTCCTTTGTATTCGCGCCGACCATAATCTCAAAATCTCCGCTTTCAACAACATATTTCAGGTCGGTAGTCACAATAGCGAGGTCATCGGTTTTCAGTTTAAATGTCACTGTCTTAGTCTCGCCCTTCTTTATAAAGACTTTTTCAAAACCTTTAAGCTGTTTTTCGGGAGTAAGAACTGAACTTACAACATCTTTGACGAATAGCATGGCAATTTCCTTGCCATCCATATCGCCCGTATTTGAAATGTCCACAGAAACGGTTATCGCTCCGCCGTTCGGAACAGTATGCCTTGATAATTTAAGGTTTGAATACTCAAACTTTGAATATGACAAACCGTCCGCAAAATCATATACATTGCCTTTTTGCAAATCAACATATTGTCCGCCGTGCCAGCCGGAATACTGATTATAATAGCAGGGAGTCTGAGCGCCGTGCTGTGGAAATGACACGCTCAGCTTTCCGCTCGGATTAAATTTACCTGAAATAAGTTCAGCCGCCGCCAAACCTCCGAAATCACCGCCGTTAAACATCTCTATAACAGCGCCGCAATGTTCCTTGATGTATGAAATACACAGCGGTTTACAATTTATAAGTACTGCTATAACCTTTTTGCCCGTTTCTACAAGCGCTTTTACAAGTTCTTCCTGATATCCCGATAAATCCAAATTTGCTCTGTCGCGGTATTCCCCGTTTTGAGCAAGGCAGTCACCGATTACGCACACGACCGCGTCAGCCTTTTTAGCGATTTTAACCGCTTTTTTGATATAGTTCTCGTCTCCGAAAATATCACAGCCTTTATTATACAGCACTTTGTCTTCACCAAAAGTTTCTTTAATACCGCGCAGAACTGTATAATACTCACCCTTCGGCTGAACGTGTTTCTTCGGCTCTGGGTGTGAAAAATACGTCCAGTCACCGTATTGCGCGCGTATATCATCAGCGTTTGGTCCTATAACGGCAATCTTTTTAATTTTCTCTTTCTCTATCGGCAGAACATTATCGTTTTTCAATAAAACGAGACTTTCCCTCGAGAGTTCATGATTGATTTTTTTATGTTCGGAACAGCCTATGATGTTTTTATCAATTTTGTCTTTGCCGTCAAACAGTTTCAGTCTGAACTTAATTTTTAATATACGTCTTACGGCATCGTCAATCAATTTAATATCAATCTGATTTTCCTTGACAAGTTCAAGCATACAATTATAAAACTCATGAGTATTCATACTCATGTCATTTCCCGCTTCCACCGCCTTTTTTGACGCCTCTTTAATATCTTTTGCCGCTCTCTGCTTTGTCACCAGACTTTTAATATTTTCCCAGTCGGTTACAACAAAACCCTCAAAACCAATTTCATCCTTTAAAATCTCACGCATCATACGTTTATTTACGGTAAGCGGAAGAGTGTCAATAGAACCGTATGCCGTCATCACAGAGCCGCATCCGGCATCACTCGCTTTCTTAAACGGCGGCAGGAAAATATCCCTCACCTTTCTCTCCGTGACCGAACAGTCATAAGCGTCACGTCCGCCGGTTGCTTCGCCATATGCTATATAATGTTTCGCGCACGCTATAATCAGATTATCACACTCATATCCCTCTATTATCGCCTTGCCCAATTCTCCTATAACATAGCTGTCCTCGCCAAAAGTTTCGTCCACGCGTCCCCATCTTAAATCACGCGCTATACACAGTACGGGCGAAAATGTCCAGTCAAGACCGTCCGCGGCGACCTCACGCGCTGTGGCGCGACCCATTTCACGTATTAAAGAACGATTAAAACTGCATGACATAGCAAGCTGTGACGGGAAAACCGTCGCTCCGTTTAATAACGCGTGGCCATGAATAGCGTCTATTCCAAATAAGGGCGGTATGCCAAGTCTTGTCTTTGCGGCTTTATCCCTTATGTCGTCCGCCTCGCTCCCAAGCACATGCAAAAAAGAGCCGATACCAAGATTTTTATAATTTTCATATTCGTTTTTGTCAAGGACGTTATAACTGACCTGGAGCATCTGCCCAATCTTTTCCTCGATTGTCATTCTTGACAGCAAATCCTCTGTTCTGTCATCAATAGTAAAATTTTTATCCTTATAAATTTCCATGAAATCCCCTCCGAATTATATTCCTTTTTCAGTATAAACAACAAAGACGCGTTTGTCAATCCATACGCGCATTTTATAATTTATATTCACAAAAAAGCCGAACTTGCCAAATAAGTTTTGACAAGTCCAACTTTTATTTTACCGTTCTATTACTCTACTCATTCAACTGTCAGTCCCAGAGCCTCGGCTATAAATCAAACAGGGATAAAGTGTTCTGTCACCCTTTAAAAGAGCCGTAGTATCCATTTTTACCTGCTCGCCATTCACCGTCATAATATCGCTGTCGAGAGTAATTTTTATAGTATCACCGTTATCCTTTGTGATAACCGTTGTTTTAATATCCTGATACCATTTAACATCGCAATCAAGCGTTTCCGCGGCTGCACGCACAGGAATTTGTGTTCTTCCACTGTCATCTATGCACAGCTTGCAAAGGTAAAGGCGGCAAAACTGAAATCAGCCGGATTTGATACCTACATTACCACAGAAAAAGGTGAAGCAGTTACAGCTTCCCCGACAAAGAAATCCATTGACGAAATTGCCCGTGAAGTGATTGTGGGTAAATGGGATAATGGTGAAGAACGCAAGAAACGCCTGATTGCGGCGGGCTATAATTACAATGCAGTTCAAGCAAAAGTAAATGCCTAATCGGCTAAAAGTTTGTTACTAATTTGCTGCTAGTCACCCCACATTTTGCCCGCTTTATATAACTTTATATATTGAACGGCCCTGAAAATATCGGTGCTTTCAGGTGTTGTAAATCAGGTTTATTTATGGTATAATAACCGTACACAAATCAGAAAGGAAGATATTAATATGATTGCATCTGTAAAACGCGCGATTTTACATATACTTGACGCGGCTTCGGGAGTGAGCGTTTATTCTGACGAGGAACTTGACGTTTCTGACCCGAGCATCAATAATTTTATAACAAAGCATATCGAAAAAGTATTTGAAGACGCCGGACTAAGGAAGGGTGAGTTCTCTGAAAACAGCGGATTTAAATATCACTTATCCGAATATGCCAAAGATGAAGGATATTTCAAAACCATGTCACAGTTTATCGCAAAGAGAATGTACGCGGGTATAAGCCAGTCTGAGAATCCCGATTCATCAGACCTTATTGTGTGCGACTGCATTATAAACGACCGTCCTATCCTCGCCGTTCTTAAATGCGACAACAAAATCGGATATACTCATCAGGTCATGCAGGAGGAGGGTAAGGTTAAAAATCAAATTATAAACCACTATGCGATTCTTCCCACCACCTCGCAGAAAATAAGCGAATGCGCTTTCATTTCCATGGACGACTCAATCATTCGCTACAAAAGCAAAAAACGCAAAATAGACGGTGAAACAACCGACCTTATCGCGGACATACTTTTGGAATGTATATATGATATATCGTCACGCGAATCAGTGAATGCGGTTAAAAAAATAGCGAAAAAAGTAACTGAAGAAAACGGCGGTGACTCGCTCGAAACCCTTTCAAAAATGAAAGAATACATAACCGAAAATATTGAAGAGGGCGAAGAAAAATATATAGAAACAGAAAAAGTCGCTCAAAAGATATTTGACGGCAAACCCGGCATGCGTGAAGAATTTATGGAAAAAATCGAAAAGGCAAACGTGCCGCAGAGAGTGGAGATGAACAGCTATGCCGCAAAAAAACTCGCTTCCAACGTTAAAATTGTGACAGATATAGGTATTGAACTTACATTCCCGGCAGAGTATTATCAAAACAGCGAGTATATAGAATTTATAAACAACGAGGACGGAACTGTTTCCATAAGAATTAATAACATAGGCGAATTGATAAATAAATAAGGCTAAATTTAAAGGGTATGTATTATATACATACCCTTCACTATTATCCTTTTGCCTTTTTCAGTAAATCCTCAAGTTCTTTTTTATTAAACTGATATTTATTATCACAGAAATGACATGTCAGTTCCGCCGTTCCCTGCTCGTTTATAATCGACTGTAATTCTTCTTTTCCTATAGAGATAAGCGCTTTTTCCATGCGTTCCTTGGAACATTTACACTCATATTTCGGTGTGACTGTTTTATTCTCGCATATCATTGAAAATCCTTCCGTGACACGGAAAAGTATGTCTTCCGCGCTCATACCGTCCTTTATCATTGTGGTTATCGGCGGAATATCCTTTAGTATTTCTTCAAGCCGTTCAGCCATTTCGTCAGTCGCCTCAGGCATAAGCTGTATCATAAAGCCGCCCGAAGCTATAACGGTATTATCCGTATCCACAAGCACACCGAGAGCCACGGACGTTGGAATCTGCTCGCTTTTTGCATAATAGTAAGTCAAATCCTCCGCTATCTCTCCGGAAACAAGAGGTATCTGTCCCACATACGGTTCTTTCATTCCCAAATCACGCACAACGCTCAGGTATCCGCCGCCTATCGCTCCTCCGACATCAAGCTTGCCCTTGTCATTTAATGGTCTGTCCACAAACGGATTTGAAACATATCCGCGGACACGGCTTTTTGAGTCGGTTACAGCGACAAGGTTTTTGATTTCTCCCTCGCCTTTTATCTGCACCGTCATGCTGTCTGTATCATTTTTAAGTCCCGCCGCGCCCATAATTGCCGCGCCTGTAAGCAGTCTGCCCAAGGCGGCTGTCGCTGTGGGATATGTGTGATGTATTCTCTGAGCCTCGTTTACAAGGTCAGTTGTTACCGCCGCAAACACACGGATTGCTCCGTCCATGCTGTTTCCTCTGATTAATATATCTGACATAAATTTATACTCCTTCTATTGTTACATCTACTGTGTAATTTTCATGAAACTCCATGTTTTCTCCTGACAGTTTAACCGGAAGATTATATACTCCCGCTCCAAGACCCGACACGTCTACTACCGCGTGAATATCATTCGCTGAAATACCTCTTCTGCCGCTCCATACATTAACGCCTATCTTACGGTCAATCCTTGCCTTCATATTCTCAGGGACATTTTCCGCCTCGACATCAACTTCAAAATATTCCGATATATTTTTAACGGTATTAGCTTTTACTCGCGCTTTCTTACTCTCCTCCGGAATATAAATTCCGTCAGGCTCGGTGATTTCATATTCCTCGTCGCTTGCGCCGATTTTATCTATTTTAACTTCAAGCTTATCAACAGTGTTTGAATCATCCGCTCCAACGGTAATTTCAGACGGACTTACCGCTACACTGTTCCAATCCAATATATAATCACTCTCTATTTCCTCCGACAACACGGGAACAACTGGCAGTTTCTTCATATTATATATAGTATTTTTTACCTCAACATGCTGCTGCATACTTTCAATGGTTTCATTTTTTTCTATTAATTCCCCTTCCGTGTCAACAAGCACATAATTTACAAACTCAACATCGTTCTCCTGTATCTTTGATATATCAACGACTGCCTGAGCGCCCGCTACATTATCTATCTCGCTCTTTGCGCCTTTTATTTTTACCTTCGGATTTGTCATAACAGACTTAACAAGTTTATCCTTTTGCGTTCCTGTCTGTGAAAGCTCAACGTCAATTTCCTTTTCCGAAATATTTTCAACAGTAATCGGGAAATCTCCGTATTTTTCCTTTTCAACGGTTATGCGGGTTGTCGGCATATAAAGTTTTCCGCGCATGTTGTATTCGCCGGCAGCATTTATTGAACTAACATCTATCTGAACGCTTATATCGTCCATGAAATTCATAAGGTCACTCCGTTTTCCCGTCACGACTATAGACATTTGGGGAAGATTATCTTTTCCCGTTACAATAAGATTCTTATCCTCGAGTTCGACCATACCCACAAAACTTACTTTTATATCAGTAATAGTTGTTGTAATGTCAGGATCGTTTACATATACCACCATCAGCCAAACGACTACCGCGAGAAAAATCGAAAGGGCAATCGTCCTTATCTTTTTTGTATTAGATTTGTTTTGCCTTTTCTCTTTCATTTTGTCCTCCAAAACATTATTTTTTCTATCTTATGGTTTGTATTCGGTTTTTGTATAAGCATTTTATTCAGCGCTTTTGAAAGCGAGTCTTTTGAAAGATTGCGCGTAAGCGAACCATTTAAAGCTATAGATATTTTTCCTGTTTCCTCACTCACTACTATTATAACCGCATCCGTCACCTCGCTCAGACCTATAGCGGCTCTATGCCTTGTTCCCAAATCACGCGATAGATTATTATTTGCGGTCAGCGGCAGCAGACACCCCGCTGTGACAATTTTATTGTTTCTTATTATTACCGCTCCGTCATGCAAAGGAGTGTTCGGAACAAAAATATTTTCCAAAAGTCCGCTCGATACGTTCGCGTCAAGCATAGTTCCCGTACTTATAAATTCGCCCAGTCTTGTCGAGCGTTCCATAACTATGAGAGCGCCTGTCTTGCTGTCAGACATATTCGCCGCGGCAAGCGATACAGATTCTATCGTTCTCTGTATATCATCATCAGAAGTGTCCGCCGCCAAATCTATAATTCTTCCGACTTTAAAGCGTCCCATACGCTCCAAAAGATTTCTAAGTTCAGGCTGGAAAATAACGATAAGCGCGAACGCGCCTATCTGCATCGCGCCGCCGAGTATGTAATTGAGAGCGTTCAGTTTCAGCCATTGGCTGAGAAAGAATACTATAAACAAAAACGCTATTCCTTTGACAAGCTGCATGCCGCGTGTTTCACGGAGAAGATTTATCAGATAGTAAATAATAACAGCCACTATAAGAATATCTATTAAATCACTTATTCTAAGAAGCTGTATATATTTTATCATATATTCAATAAAAGCGTTCATAGCAATATTCCTTCCTTATTTTCGAGAATTTGTACATATATTTATTATTATACTACATTTTCCTTGCTAATGCTATATAAAAATCAAAATTTCTGTTGTATATTTTAATTTTTTATGTTACAATTATAATACATTATTATTGAAAGGAAGTAATAAACATGAAAAAACTACTAAGCACAACTCTTGCGGCGGCTATGGTTGTTTCTTGCGGCGCGGCTGTTATGGCTGAGGACAAGACTCCTACCGTATTCGTTAACACAAGTGAAATATTGTTTGAAGATCAGGAACCCGTTATTCTTGGTTCCGGCACAACGCTTGTTCCTGCAAGAGGCGTATTCGAGGCAATGGGAGGCTCTGTAAAATGGGATGAAACAGCAAGAATCGTAGAGGTTGAAAGCGCTGACCACAAAACGCTTATCAGACTTACGATTGACGACAGCACTATGAAAGTTTATGATTTGAGCAACATGCTCGGAACTATTCTTTCAGGTCAGGATTTTAATGCTCCTGAAAAGGCTGTAACGCTTGAGGTTGCTCCTCAGATTTATAACGAAAGAACTATGATTCCTCTAAGAGCAATCAGTGAGGCACTTGACGCTGATGTTCAGTGGAATGGCAACGCATACACAATCGACATCACAACCGCGGATAAGCCCGCTTCAACAACCGGACTTCCGGCTCTTTCACTTTCCGCATCAAATCTTACAGCAAAAGAAGGCGAAGAGGTAACTCTTTATGTAAACGTTTCAAACATTCCGTCAAACGAGTATGTTTCAGCGGCTTCTGCGGCTATTAAATATGACAAGGAAAACTTTGAATTTGTAAGCGCTTCTCTTGTAAACGGTGAATCTGACATTGAAAGCGTCATCGGCGCTTCAAATCCTGATTTTGAGGATACATATGTAAAATCAGCGTTCGTTATTGTCGGCGCTGAAGACAAGGCTGTAAATACTGATGGCAGCATCTTGAAATTCGTGTTCAAGTCGCTTAACGGCAAAGAAGGTGTCTTCACTCTTTCTAACGGATACCAAACAAAAGTCGGATACAACACATCTGTTCAGTTCTCAAAGAACGAAACGGCTGAAGGAAAACCGTCAGACATTATGTATAGCGGATCAAATCTTGCTGTAGACGGCACAGATTTAATTATAAACGCAGCAGAAAATCAGACAACCCCTGAGACAAATCCGGAAGATTCTTCCGCTCAGCCTGCTGCTTAATTTTAACTGATTATATACAAGAGCGTTTAATTAACGCTCTTGTTTTTTCACCCGAATATAAGATATAACGCGAAAAATCACATGATATAATTTTTCATGTCTTATTGATGACTATTTGCGCACAGAAAGGATATGGTGATTATTATGGAAAAAACACCTTTGGCATTTCGCACGCACGTTTCTATTTTCGGAAATACAAATGCCGGAAAATCCACGCTTTTTAATATGCTTATCGGTCAGGATATGGCAATAGTTTCAGATAAAAAAGGCACTACTACCGACCCTGTGACTAAAGCCATGGAACTTCTTCCCTATGGTCCTATCGCGCTCACCGACACTGCCGGACTGGGTGATTTTTCACCGACGGGCGCAAAGCGTATGGAGAAGACGGAGAAAGTGCTTGAAAAGACAGACTTTGCCATATACGCTGCCGCGGCTGATGATTTTGACGAGTCCGCTTATAATGAAATACAGAGTAAATTTGAAAAAAAGCGCGTATCGCATTTGCTTGTAATCACAAAAGCGGATTTGGGCGTGAACGATTTAAAAGAAAAATATCCGAACGCTCTTTTTGTATCAGACAAAGACGAAAATTCTGTAAATATACTCAGACAAAATCTCATAGAGGAATTGTCTAAACTTAAAAGCGATGAGACTACTATGATAGGACACCTGGTACCTGAGGGAAGCACGATAGTTATGGTTGTTCCGATTGACTCACAAGCGCCCAAAGGAAGACTCATTCTGCCGCAAGTACAGTTTCTTCGCGACTGCCTTGACCATGGCATGAAAACAATAGTTGTGCGTGACAGCGAGCTTAAGGAAACGCTCAATGAACAGAAAAAAATTGATTTGGTTGTGACGGATTCGCAAGTGTTTAAATTTGTTTCCTCCGTTGTTCCCGATAATGTTTTATTGACATCATTCTCAATGATGATGGCAAGCATGAAAGGCGATTTAAAAAAGCTTATTCAGGGCGCGGACGCTATTAATAACTTGCGTGACGGAAGCCGCATACTTATGGCGGAAGCCTGCACTCACAACACTTCGCACGAGGATATAGGCAGAGTGAAAATTCCGCGTATGCTTCAAAAATACACTGGTAAAAAACTTGAATTTGATTATTATGTGCATCAGGATTTTCCGAAAGATTTATCACAATATGACCTTGTTATCCATTGCGGAGGTTGTATGATAAACTCCCGTTCCATGAATAACCGTATTGAATTTTGTATGGAGAATAACGTTCCGATTACCAATTACGGTGTCACTCTCGCCTGCGTGAGCGGTATTCTTGACAGATGCACAAAAATTTTCATGAAATAAAAATTCAAGGTGATGTTTCAAAATGAAGCATCACCTTTTTTGTATACTAATACTTATATGAGCCGAGGAATTTATAAAAATACGTATTCCGCCGAACCTGGTCTAACGCGAAATAGATTGACGCGTCATCAATATTACCGTCAATATCAATAAAAAACACATACTTTCCAAGTTCATCCTTCATAGGACGCGACTCTATCTTTATCATATTGATTTTTTCTTTTGCCAAAAGTTCTATCGCCTCATAAAGCCTTCCGGGTGTATTGTCTATCGCGAATACAATAGAGGTTTTGTCACGCTCAGATACCTGAGTAAGCTGATTTTTCGCAAGCACAACAAATCGTGTGGAATTATTTGTATCATCGCCGCAGTCCGCATACAATATGTCTAAGCCATAAAGTTCCGCGCTGTTTGGAGAACCGATACATGCCACTGACCCGTCCGATTCACATACGCGTTTTGCCGCCGCGGCAGTCGAATCGGCAAACTCAATTTTTGAGTCCGCAAATTCATGAGTCAAAAGCTTTGAGCATTGTCCGATAGGCTGCGGGTGAGAAGTGATAATTTTTATATCCTCTTTCTTCGCGCCTTTTTTTATCATTAGATTTTCGCTTATGTGAAGTATATATTCGCCTGTGATATACAAATCCACATCAAAAGCGATTGTGTCAAGCGTTGTATTAACGCTTCCCTCTATTGAATTTTCTATCGGAACTATGGCTCTTTCTATACTGCCGTTTTGCACGGCTTGTATCGCGGAATAAATTGTCGGGAACTCCTTAAGTTCCTCTTTCCCCTGCGACCATTCCATAGCCGCCTGATGCGAAAATGTTCCGCTCGGTCCAAGATAACCTAACATATTTTACAGTCCTTACAGTAGAATTTTGTTTACGGCTTTCGCGATCGGATCAAGTTCCTTCATAAGCTTGTCAAATCTTTCCGGAGTCAGCGACTGCTCGCCGTCAGAAGCAGCCTTTTCGGGGCAGTTATGAACCTCTATCATAAGTCCGTCCGCGCCGGCGGCTATAGCGCCTTTCGCTACTGCCGGTACATATTTATATGTGCCTGTCGCATGGCTTGGATCAGCTATAATAGGAAGATGTGAAAGTTCCTTTGAAACAGGTATAGCGCTTAAATCAAAGGTGTTTCTTGTCGAGGTTTCATATGTTCTTATACCTCTTTCACAAAGAATAACATTCTCATTACCTTCAGACATAATATATTCGGCAGCCATAAGCCATTCCTCCATAGTACACGCGAGACCGCGCTTTAAAAGTATAGGCTTATTGCATTTTCCAACTTCTCTCAAAAGCTTGAAATTCTGCATGTTTCTCGCGCCAATCTGCATTATGTCTGCGTATTTTGCGACAAGCTCAACATCTCTTGTGTCAAGCACCTCTGTACAGATAGGCATATTAAGTTCTTTACCGCTGTTATACATTATCTTCAGACCGTCTCCCTCCAAGCCCTGGAATGAATACGGTGAAGAACGCGGTTTAAACGCTCCGCCTCTTAAAATATTTGCGCCTGATGCTTTAACGGCGGCTGAAACAGCCGTGAATTGTTCCTGGCTTTCTATGGCGCAAGGACCCGCGAACACAGCCAGCTTATCTCCGCCGACAGTCACACCATGTCCCACGTTTATTACAGACGGCTCCTTATGAAGTTCCTTTGAGGCAAGCTTATAAGGCTTCATAATCGGCACAACATTTTCCACACCGTCCATTGTAAGAATCTGATTCATACTTAACAGACGCTTATCACCTATCGCTCCGATAACTGTCTTCTTCTCACCGTAAATCGGGTGTGTCTGAAACCCGAAATCCGCCAACAGTTTTTCAACGCTGCTGATTTCTTTTGCGGAAGCTGAATCCTTCATTATAATAATCATCTTATTGTCACTTCTTTCATTATAATTAATAATTATTTACAGTATAGCAAAAAATTACGTTTTTTGCAAGTTACTTTGCAAAGATTTTTTCACAGTCACATTAATTTACCGCAAATTCAGAAATATCCGCAAATACCGCTTCTGTCTTAAATTTGCCTTCATCACCCGCGCACTGTCTGTTAAAATACAATCTTTTACCGTCACGCGAAAATGACGGATTGGGATGAAGCTGCAATTTCCATGTAAGTTCTTCATTTTGCGGTATTTCAAATGTGGCAGTGGGATTCTTATCGCCTCTCTTATACAAATACACATTCGGCGCAAAACCCGGATAACAGCGGTCACCCGCAAAAAGACTTCTGTCCGCGCTCGCATCCATATGGTTAGACACTCCGCCGAGCACTTCCATCTCTTCCCCGTCCTTTGAAAACCTGGCTATATAGCTTGTTTCCATTTCTATATGTTTCCCATGATTAAACTGGCGCGTCGCCATATATGTGTTATCGTCAAACCAAAGCTGATGCACCGGCTTATCGGGAATCACATGCGTTGCGCGCGTTTCAAGGTCAATACAGCCAAGCGCTCCGAACACCGGACAATCCTCCACTCCTATACGCATCATAACCGCTGTTCCGGAGGGATTAAGCTGAACATGGCTCACAGATGCCGTGTATTCATTAGGAACAAGTCCATGCGACCTTACCATATCTAATATATCCTCTTCGGTTGCCGCCTTCTCTATCTTTCCGCTCAGCACATTAAGTATATAAATACCGCATGAGTCAATCTCCGGATAATCGGGATTTTTATCTAAAAATTCTTCCGAAACAGAAAACGGATATTTCATATTTTCAGCGCAATGACTTTCCTTCGCGCATATTTTATACTTCACCTCGCCTGTGTTTATATCCATTATGCGGAATACCGGCAGTGCGTTTATACTGTCACGGAACACAACAAGGCTGTCGGTTATAAAAGTCGCTGACGGTCCATTATGATTACCGCAATTTACAGTATATATTTTCCGATGGTTTGAAAGATTTCTTTCGCACACCCAAATTTCTGTTTCATTCTTTTCCAAATCCGCCTTTCGGGCATAAATAATTTGTCTTCCATCAGGACTTTCCACCATGCCGCCGTTCATTCCGAGCAAAGTGGAACATTCCCCCTCAAATATTTTTGTTATCTTCATGTTTATAATCAAAGCTCCTCTCACAAGACAAACGTCAAAAAATCTTGCTTTCCACACGAGATTATACCATAATATTCTATTATTTTCAATAATTTTTGCTAAGAGTTGCAAAGAGATTGATTTTATGGTACAATAAACAAAATATTGGAAAAGAGAGGTATATAAAATGTTATCATCAAACAACATAGTGCAGGGCATTGTGCTGCTTCTGTACCTTATTTCTATGATAATGGTTGGATTTGTTTTTTACAAAAAGAACTCAACTCAGTCAGACTACATACTTGGCGGACGCGGCATGAACGTGTGGGTAACTTCAATGAGTGCGCAAGCGTCTGACATGAGTGGTTGGCTGCTTATGGGACTGCCGGGAACTGCGTACGCGCTCGGAGCCGGAGCAACAAACGCAATATGGACCGCAATCGGTCTTGCGCTTGGCACATATTTAAACTGGCTTATTGTCGCGAAACCGCTTCGCAAATACACGCAAATCGCGGGAAACTCAATAACGATTCCCGACTTCCTTCAAAACCGTTTTCATTCAAAATCAAACGTGCTGAAGGTATTTTCAGCGATATTTATACTGATATTCTTCACAGTGTACACATCGTCAATGTTTGCGGCAGGCGCAAAGCTGTTTAACTATATATTCAGCATAGGCTATATGCCCGCGCTTATACTGAGCGTTGTTGTCGTTACGGCATACACCTTCCTCGGCGGATTCAAGGCTGTATGCTGGACAGACCTTTTTCAGGGACTTCTTATGTTCTGCGCGATAATAGTAGTCGCTCTATTTATGTGCAAAGGACTGAACTCATTTAATTTTGAATGGTCGTCACTTCAAGGAGAAATAAGCCTTGGAGCAAGCAAAGGCTTCGGCATTATGGGTATTGTCGGCGCTATAGCGTGGGGACTGGGCTATTTCGGTCAGCCTCACATTCTTACAAGATTTATGGCTATAAAATCTTCAAAAGAAATCAAACCGGCAAGAAGAATCGCTATGGTATGGGTTCTTATCAGCCTTGCTTTAGCTGTTGTAATAGGAATCCTTGCTAATCCGTTCATTAAGGAAATCGCTCATCAGCTTCCAGAGGGTACTTTAGGCTTTGATATGATGCTTAAGGACAGTGAAAACGTATTTATGGTACTGATTCAATTCCTGTTCCCGACAGTTATCGCCGGAATACTTTTAGCTGCTGTGCTTGCGGCAATTATGTCAACGGCGGACTCACAGCTTCTTGTCGCTTCATCATCTTTCTCGTCAGATATTTACAATACATTATTTAACAAGCAGGCATCAGAAAAGAAGCTTCTTCTCGTAAGCCGTATAGCAATCGTTGTAATTGCAATTATCGCTTGTCTGCTGGCGATTGACCCTGACTCGTCAGTGTTTGAAATTGTTTCACACGCATGGGCAGGATTTGGAGCGGCATTTGGTCCGATTATTCTTTGCAGTTTATTCTGGAAGCGCTGTAATGAAAAAGGCGCGCTTGCGGGCGTTATCTCAGGCGGAGCCGTAGCTCTTCTTTGGGCTTATGTTCCCGCCGCTATATGGGGCACAAACCTTCCATGGATATTCACAGTGTATGAAATCGTTCCCGGTTTTATCGTTTCACTCGCGCTGATATTCATTGTGTCTCTTGCGACCAAAGCTCCTTCTAAGGAAGTTATAGAAGAATTTGAATCTGTTAAAACTGCAAATATATAAAATGTAAAACCCGCTTTTTAGCGGGTTTTATCTTGGGGGAGTATATTATGGAACTTATAAGAGAACACTGGACTCAAAAAGATTATAATGATTTTATGGAGTATCTGAAATCACTTGCCGATGAAAAATACAAAAAGTTTACAGACAGCCTTGTCCCCGGCACGAATTTTTCACTTGGAATACGTGTGCCTATACTCAGAACAACGGCAAAACAAATATCAAAGGGTAATTACGAGGAATTTCTTAAATGTGAAAAGGGTGTATACCGTGAGGAAATAATGCTTGAAGGATTTGTCATGTCGCTTATAAAGTGCGATTATCAGCAGATGCTCACATATATCAAAGAATACGCGGATAAAATCACCTGTTGGGAGACCTGCGATGTTTGCTCTTTCAAGGGATTGAAAAAACACCTTGAAGAGTTCTTCCGTGATATAGAGTATTTTATATATCATACAAATCCATGGGTTGTAAGATTTGGCTTCGGATGCCTTTTGGAATTTTATCTGACGGATGAATATATCAACTCCGTATTGAAATATGTTGACTCGATTGACTCCGACTTTTATTACGTTCAGATGATGCAGGGTTGGCTCATCGCCACCGCCGCCGCCAAATGCCGTGACAAAACCATGGCATATCTTGCCGATAATCATCTTAATCCCACAACTCAGAATATGGCAGTGCGTAAAATACGCGAATCAAACCGCATTTCAAAAGAAGATAAAGAATTTGTGAAACAGTTTAAAAAACAGAGTTAAATAAAGATAATTTTCTGCCATAAAAAGTGTTGAATTTTGAATAAAAAAGTTATATAATATAATAGCATTAAAATTTTTATACAAAGCAAAGGCGTTTTGTTATTTGAAGGAGTGTAAAAATCATGCTTGAAAACAGAAAAATCGGTGAAGAATGCGGCATATTTGCCATATACGACCCTCAGGGTGACTGCGCGAGAAGCGCTTATTACGGACTTTTTGCCCTGCAGCACCGCGGTCAGGAAAGCTGCGGTATCGCGGTGAATAACAATCGTAATATAACTCATTACAAAGATATGGGACTTGTGAGCGACGTGTTCAACGATGAAATTCTGTCAAAGCTTGGCGGCACAATGGCGGCGGGACATGTTCGTTACTCCACCACCGGCGAAAGCATGCGTGAAAACGCTCAGCCGCTTGTACTTCGTTACAGCAAGGGCAATCTTGCCATCGCTCATAACGGAAATCTCGTAAACAAGGAGACTTTGGCAAAGGAACTTAGCGTTACGGGAGCTATTTTTCAGACCACCACCGACACTGAAATGATTGCGTACACAATCGCAAAGGAACGCCTTAACACAAAAAGCGTTGAAGACGCTGTTGAAAAAACGATAGGTCATCTCAAAGGCTCATTTTCTCTTATTGTTATGAGTCCGCAAAAATTAATTGCCGCCCGCGACCCCTGGGGATTTCGTCCTCTTTGCATGGGAAAGCGCGGCGAAGCGATAATATTCGCGTCTGAAACCTGCGCTCTTGACGCTGTCGGCGCGAAGTTTATCCGAAACATAGAACCGGGTGAAATAGTCGTTGTTAAAGATGGTGAGATTAAATCTATCAAAACACACGTCGGCAAAAAAGCGCACACTATGTGCATATTTGAATATCTTTACTTTGCGCGTCCCGACAGTGTTATTGAAGGACAATCCGTTCATGATTCAAGAATGCTTGCCGGAAAATATCTCGCGCGCGAATATCCCGCTGACGCGGACGTAGTAATAGGTGTTCCCGACTCGGGTCTGAGCGCCGCGATGGGATTCGCGGAGGAATCCGTTATTCCATACGGCATAGGTTTTGTTAAGAACAAGTACATAGGCAGAACGTTTATTCAGCCTTCACAGGCAATGCGTGAAAATTCAGTGCGAATTAAACTTAATGTATTGAAAAGCACTGTTGAAAATAAACGGGTTGTTATGGTTGACGATTCAATCGTACGCGGAACAACATCAAAAAGAATTGTAAGCCTTCTTCGTAATTTCGGAGCAAAGGAAGTTCATGTCCGCTCGTCGGCTCCTCCGTTTATGTGGCCGTGCTATTTCGGAACGGACATACCCTCGCGCGATCAGCTTGTCGCATGCAAATATGACATGGAGGGTATAAGAAATCTTATAGGCGCGGACAGTATAGGATTTTTAAGCATAGACTCATTAAAGAAAATTATCCCCGGCGCAAGCTGTGGTTACTGTGACGGATGCTTCAGCGGTAAGTATCCTATAGACATCAAATAAAATATCAAAGGAGAAAGGAACAGGCATATGGGAGGTATATTTGGCGTAATAAGCAAGAAAAACTGCGTACTGGATTTATTTTTCGGCATAGACTATCATTCTCACCTCGGAACAAAACGCGGAGGTATGGTAGTGTACGGTGAAAACGGTTTTAACCGCGCAATACATAACATCGAAAACTCGCCCTTCAGAACAAAATTTGAGCGTGATGTTAATGAAATGGAGGGAAATTCAGGAATAGGCTGTATTTCTGATAACGAGCCTCAGCCTCTTATCGTCCGCTCACACCTCGGTAATTTTGCAATTACCACTGTCGGACTCATTTCCAATACAGATGAGATTTTGGAAATGGCTTATCAAAAAGGTAACCCGCATTTCCTTGAGCAAAGCGGAGGAAATATTAATCAGACAGAACTTGTCGCTTCAATTATAAATCAGGAGGATAGCATAGTAAAAGGCATTCAGCTTGCGCAAAGCGTTATAAAAGGCTCAATGTCAATTCTTGTTCTCACACCTGAAGGCATGTACGCGGCTCGTGACAAAATGGGCAGAACTCCAATAATTATAGGACACAAACAGGATTCCTTCTGCGCGTCATTTGAAAGCTTCGCATATCTGAATCTTGGTTACAGCGATTACAAAAACCTCGGTCCCGGAGAGATTGTCTTTATAACTCCCGACGGAGTTGAGACAGTTTCACCGCCGGGCGATGAAATGAAAATATGTACCTTCCTATGGATTTATTATGGTTACCCCACGTCATGCTATGAGGGTATAAACGTTGAAAATATGCGCTACCGCTGCGGCGAAAAGCTTGCGGAGCGAGATAATGAGGACGGCAACATCAATCCGGATATAGTTGCGGGTGTTCCCGATTCTGGCATTGCTCACGCTATCGGATACGCGAATAAATCGGGTATTCCGTTCGCGCGTCCGTTTATTAAATATACTCCGACATGGCCTCGCTCATTTATGCCTCCGAATCAGACACAGAGAAATCTTATCGCAAAGATGAAACTGATTCCTGTCGAGGAACTTATTCATGACAAGAGCCTGCTTTTAATAGACGACTCTATCGTGCGTGGCACACAGCTTCGTGAAACGACCGAGTTTTTATACGACAGCGGGGCGACAGAGGTTCATATACGTCCGGCTTGTCCCCCGATTATGTTCGGTTGTAAATATCTTAATTTTTCACGTTCCAAATCAGAACTTGACCTTATCGCAAGACGCGTTATAAGAAAGCGTGAAGGTGACAATGTGAGCAGTGAAGTGCTTGCGGACTACGCGAATCCAGATAGTCAAAACTATAAAGAGATGCTTGAGGAGATTCGAGCTGAACTTAACTTCACCTCACTTCGTTTCCACCGTCTTGACGATATGATTGAATCTGTCGGACTGCCGGAATGTAAATTATGTACATATTGCTGGAATGGTAAAGAATAATCTGACAAATTCGTTAAACGAAAAATAGAAAGAAGTGTTAGAAATGATTACTGATTTAACAGAGGGTAAACCCTCAAAAATATTATGGAGTTTTTCAATGCCCATGCTTTTAAGCGTGGTATTTCAACAGCTTTATAATATAGTTGACAGTATCGTGGCAGGAAAATTTGTAGGCGCCTCGGCATTAGCTGCCGTGGGCGCTTCTTATCCGATTACTATGATTTTCATGGCTATTGCCACAGGCGCTAATATAGGCGCGGCTGTCATTATATCACAGTTATTCGGAGCGAAAAGCTTTAAGCAGCTTAAAACAGCGATTTTCACTTCGCTTATTTCAATAGTGGCGCTTGCCGCGATTTTGACAGTTTTTGGATATGTGTTCTGCGGAAGCATGCTTAATCTTTTACAGACACCCGGAGATATTTTGAAAGATTCAAAAACGTATCTCAACATATATATTTTTGGACTTATATTTCTGTTTCTATATAATATTTGCACCGGTGTTTTTACGGCTCTCGGAGACAGCAAAACCCCTCTGTATTTTCTTATAGCCTCATCTGTGGGAAATATTATACTTGATGTAATATTTGTCGTGCCGATGGGCATGGGCGTTGCCGGTGTTGCGTGGGCGACATTTATAGCGCAGGGTATCTCTTCCATTCTTGCCTTTTGGGTAATGCTGAAAAGAATACATAAAATCCGCTCGGATAAATATGAAAAGTTTTCTTTACGAATGCTTTTAAATATATCAAAAGTGGCTGTGCCCAGTATACTTCAACAAAGTTTTGTGTCTGTCGGAAATTTGTTTATACAAAGCCGCGTAAACAGCTTTGGCTATGAAGTTATCGCGGGATACAGCGCCGCGGTAAAGCTTAACACCTTTGCCATAACAAGTTTTTCAACTCTCGGAAATGCCATGTCAAGCTATACCGCGCAAAACATCGGCGCGGGCAAACTCATAAGAATATCGCAAGGCTTTAAGGCGGGAATAATTATGCTTATCGTGGTCGCGATGCCGTTTATCTGCGCATACTTCATATTCCCTCACAGCATGATGAATATTTTTGTCAATGCGGACGAGGCAGCAATTATTGATGTGGGAAAAGTATTCCTCAGAATAATCTCGCCTTTCTACTTCCTGATTGCCGTTAAACTTACTATTGACGGAATCCTAAGGGGCGCGGGACTAATGAAAGAATTTATGGTGTCTACCTTTGCAGATTTACTGCTCAGAGTAATTCTCGCCTATGTATTATCATACATGATGAATTCTGAAATAGGTATATGGATGTCGTGGCCTATCGGCTGGACTATCGCGGCAATAATATCAAGTTCATTTTATGCCGTTTATTACCGTAAGACAATACAAAAAAGTGAGTTTCTCGGTTAGAGAAACTCATTTCTTTTTCCTTCTCAATTCACGGAAAAACGCGGTAAGTATTCCGGCGCATTCCTCTTCCAAAATCCCGCCTGTCACATTAACGTTATGATTAAACATGCCTTCTTCAAAAAGGTTTGTAACTGACACGGCACAGCCTGATTTTTTATCAAACGCGCCGAAATATAAATTTTCAATACGCGAATTTATAATCGCGCCGGCGCACATAGGGCAAGGCTCAAGCGTCACGTACATATCGCAGTGTGGCAGCCTCCAGCCGCCTAACTTTTTGCATGCCTTATCTATTGCCGATATTTCCGCGTGCAAAAGCGCGTTTTTTTTTGTTTCTCGCTTGTTATATCCGCGCGATATGATTTTGTCATTTTGCACTATTACCGCGCCCACAGGTGTCTCGCCTATCAGAGCCGCTTTTTTCGCCTGCCTAATCGCTTCTATCATATATTTTTCATTCATATTCCTTCTCCGATTATCTGAATTAAAATTATTATATCACGGCGCGCGTGAATATGTCAATGCGAATTAAACACTGACAGACACCGCGATAACATCTTATTACAATTCCGCCGCGCAGGAAGAAATATTTGACATTAAAGTAATCGCCATTTCAAATTGTGACTATCGCAACACAAAAAAAAACTGACGCTCATATTTTTATGCGTCAGTTTTATACATTTTTAATCTAAGATTAAAGAGCAGACTTAGCTGTTTCAACAAGTTTTGCGAAAGCAGCGCTGTCAGCGATAGCGATTTCAGAAAGCATCTTTCTATTCATCTCGATACCCGACTTCTTAAGACCGTTCATGAATGTTGAATAGTTCATGCCGTTCATTTTGCATGCGGCTGAGATTCTTGTAATCCAAAGACGACGGAAATCTCTCTTTCTTCTCTTTCTGCCAACATAAGCATTCTGCATTGAACGCATAACAGCCTGATTAGCGATTCTGAACTGCTTGCTCTCCGCTCCGCGGAAGCCTTTAGCAAGCTTCAATATCTTCTTATGTCTTTTTCTTGTATTTAAAGCACCTTTTACTCTTGCCATTAGTTTCTACCTCTCTTTCGAATTATTTGTAAGGAATAAGCTTTTTAATAACTGCCGCGTTTGCTTTTGAGCAGTAAGCCTGTTTTCTCAGATGTCTCTTTCTCTTTGTTGTTTTCTTGTTCAAAATGTGTCTTCTGAACGCCTTGTTCATCTTAACCTTACCATTCTTAGTAATGTTGAATCTCTTAGCAGCGCCTCTGTGTGTCTTTATCTTTGTTTTAGGCATAGCTATAACACTCCTTCCAATTTTAAAATTTATCTTAGAATAACCTCACAGCGTTGGGCGGCAAAATTATACGCCCAATACCATTTTCTTATGTTACGATAGAGGAGCGAGAAACATAGTCATGTTTCTTCCCTCAAGCTTAGCAGGCTTCTCTACATTTCCTGCTTCCTTTGCCTGCTCAGCAAATCTCTCAAGTAAGGTATAACCTATCTGTGAATGACTTACCTCTCTGCCTCGGAAACGGACAATCACCTTAACCTTATCGCCCTTATTAAGGAACTTTATCGCATGGTTACACTTCGTATTGAAATCATTCGTATCAATAGACGGCGAAAGCTGAACCTCTTTAATGTTTACAACCTTTTGGTTCTTTCTGTTTTCTTTTTCACGCTTATTAAGTTCGAACTTATATTTTCCGTAGTCCATGATTTTGCATACAGGCGGTTTTGCCTGCGGAGCAATCTTGACAAGATCCATGCCTTTCTCATACGCCATGTCCTGAGCTTCCTTAGCACTCATCATACCAAGCTGCTCTCCGTCAGCCGATACAACGCGTATTTCGTTATCACGGATTTGCTCGTTGATTTGTAAATCATTCTTACTAATGGTTAATCCCTCCTTAAACATAAACAAAAAAACGGCTGCAAAACGCACCCGAAACACATACTGATACAATTAAGTATCTATGTATTTACCGCAAAGCCTTCGCCGTACGGTGAGAACGGATTGTTCTGCTTGTTTTATTTTCTGCTTTATTATATCAGCTATATATCCGTTTGTCAAGCATTTTTTTGAAAAAAATCCCGCTTTTCTATAAAAGCGGGATTTGCCATATTAGTCTACAAATTCAGGCATATCGTCCTCGTCTATAATCTCAATAGTCTCTTCATACTCGTCATTTCTTCTCTCAGAATGAAAAGTTTCGCACAGAAGATTTTTTCCTTTGTGCGCAAAATCCTTAAAATCCTGAAAATCATTGTCGCACGCTTTTTTTATACCATATCCTGCCGCAACCGTTCCCGCCGCGACAACAACAAATTTAAACAGCTTTCCAATAGGTGAACTCATACTATTTTCCTCCATTCTGTCAAATAAAACACTTTATATTGTAATTCTATCATAAAATCTAATTTTTGTCAATTTACGTATTGTCATATCCCCCTATCTTCTTTTAGTACAGTTTTCACCTCCTAAAATCAGTATAAAGGGCATAACAGCTTCCACCGTTCCAATATATCAAGGTTGCATAGATTTCTCTATCACCTACAGCTGGTTTCTTAACTGCAAGTATACTATATCACAAATTAATATTATCTTCAATATACACAATACATAATATAATATTATATATTTTGCACATCACACTATTGTCGATAATAGTGTATAATAAAAGCAACAAATGATTGAAATGAGCGAAACACAATGAAAAACATTCACGTTATCCGCCGTATGACTGCAACAATGGCGAACCGATTAAAGAAAATCTTTTATAATTGCAATATTTAACTTTATGCTTCCGTTTCTCTTAATCTGTCCACAATACTTTGTTTTTCCACTGATTTGAGTACAGGTAAGGGAAGCGTTATTCCTATAACGAGCAGTATCGGAATTGTTATTATAAGCGGGAGCAATGTGAACTGATAGGTGAAGAACCACAAGGACTTTGCCACGGTATTTGCAAGCAGAGCCGACACTCCCACTCCCAATACAAGCGATACCGCGCCCGATGATGCGGTGTACATAAGCCCCTCGGCTATGAGCATTTTCCGAAGCTGTTTTGACGTCATACCGATTGACTGAAGCATTGCAAATTCACGCTTTCTTGTTAATATGCTTGTAAGCATTGAATTTATAAAATTCAGCACTCCTATTAGTCCTATTATAAGGCTCAATACTCCGCCGACAATAAGTACTACATTCCGCATTCCCTCAAATTCCTTTGCTTTTGTATTTCTTGATGAATACGTCATTGTCGGCTCAGCGTTCTCGGTGTAATTTTCCAAAAACGCGTCCATAGCCGCCTCCAAACCGTCCTCGACATTACATACATAACTCATCGTACCCGGATTTGCCACCATGGTTTTATATACCTCGGCAGGAAGATAATAGGAATAGTCATATCCCATGCGGCAGGAATTTGTAAAGGTATTCACCTCAACCTTTGCCATAACCTCGTATTGATATTCCATATATTCATTGTCCGCCGATGCTTCTCCGCCGCCTCTGTAATTACAAAGCGTTACAGTATCGCCTATATCATAATGCGAGGTTTCCCATATGGGGTTATGGTTATCATCTGTCTGTACACCCTCTAATATATATTTTCCCGTTTTGAGCTTTTCGTAATCAATTTCACCCTCAAGCACTTTTAAATTGCCTATCGGAAAGTCCTCCAAGCCGTAGACCGCGCAAAAATAGTTTCCGTTATCGTCCTCGTTCACGCGCAGATAATGAGACTCTCTCCCGTCCGGCTTAATCCTGAAACATTCAGCATCTCTTATATCCGCAAAGAAGCGTCCTCCTTCTTTAAAACTGTTCTGCATTTCAATCGCCGAAATCATACTTTCCGTTACTGTATCTTCATCGCCTATGTAACCGTAATTTACAAGGCTTGCGTGTGAAACGAGGAAGTCCGTTTCCACAAAGGTGGATAAAAACTTATCCATATCAAAACCGATACTCAGTGTATAAATTGTGTTGAACAGAACAAGCGATAATGCCATTGAAATGACAACAAGCGTTGTGCGCTTTTTATTCCGTCCGAGATTTGCCGCCGCCATACCGCTGATTTTCGCGCCGCTGCGTGATTTTCTGTTTTTCTTTTTGGTATTTGTATTGTCCGTATACCGAACAGCCTCAACAGGCGACACGCTCGCCGCGATACGTCTGGGCTTTGCCGTGCTTATTGCAACGGTTACAAGAGCGAAAACCGTACTTCCGACAAATATAAGCGGATTTGCGCTTGTTGTAAAATTCGCGCCTGCAAACGAGCTTTGGTTCATAATAAGCGGAACAATAGCCGTGCCTATGAAATATCCTGCGATAAGTCCTATCGGTATGCCTATACATGACAGCACAATCGCCTGTCGGCGGATAATCTTTTTAATCTGTCTGCCTGTCGTTCCTATTGTTTTTAACAGTCCGTAAAAGCGAATGTCCTTTATTACGGAAATCTGGAAAATATTATAGATTATCAGATAACCCGTAAATATTATAAGCGCAAGAGCAGCTATTACAGCCGCAACAGTAGGCAAATCCAAATTGAAATTGCTCGACAAATACGACCAGTTCACATTTGACGCAATGTAATTTTGCGCATTTTCGTCCATTGAATAACCGCTTTCGGTTATTATACGCTCAAGCTTATTTCCCAGACCAAACGAGTTTTTAAACATTACATAACTGCCTATAACACCCGTCATTTCGTAGTTTTCATAATAGCTGTTGTAGAGCTCGTCACTATGCGCGTCAACATACGCTTTTGAAACCACCATAATCGACGCCATATCAAATGTCGGGTCAGCCTCCCACCAGCCTGAAAGGACAAATTCACGCTCCACTGTTTCTCCGCCGTGGATTTTCAGTTTAAAGGTTACCTTTGCGCCGACTTCCTCTGGGAGTCCGAGCATTTTCATCGCGCGCGTGTCCATTATTATCTCGTTTTCTTTTTCAGGCTTACGTCCGTGAGTGGGAGTGCAGAAGCCAAGTTCCATTCCGATGTCGTTCATATAAAAAATTTCGGCGTGACGCTTTAAAAGTTTATCATTTATAACCTCGTCGCATATCATTTGATTATATGAAATTCTGTCAATAAGCGGATGGTCTTTTATATTGTCATACTGCTCATCGGTTAAGTACTTTAAATACGCCATACCGTCACCGCCCGCCTGACGCATAGTCTGACGCTGGATATTTTCAATCATTCCGCTTCCGACTGTAAACAGCGCGGTAAAGAGTATTGCCGTAAGAGCGATAGCGATAACCGCTATTATGTTTCTCGAAACATTTGCCTTAAGGCTTCTGTTTGACAGACGGCGGATTGCTTTTTTACTGTTTACCTTAAGCATTGTTACCACCTACAATTCTGCCATCTTCAATGCGTATAATCCTGTCTGACATCTGCGCGATTTCCTCGTTATGCGTAATCATAACAATAGTCTGCGAAAACCTCTCGCTCGTCACCTTTAAAAGTCCCATAACGTCAAGGCTTGTTTTGCTGTCAAGATTGCCCGTGGGCTCGTCCGCAAGAATAATAGCGGGCTTTGACGCAAGAGCGCGCGCGATAGCTACTCTTTGCTGCTGTCCGCCCGAAAGCTGATTTGGCAGATTGTTTATCTTTTCTGTTAAGCCAAGTGTTTCTATAATATTGTCAATATGCTTTTTATCGAGCTTGTTTCCGTCAAGCTCAATCGGGAGTACGATATTTTCATATACATTCAGTACAGGCACAAGATTGTAGCTCTGGAATATAAAGCCAATCTTGCGTCTGCGGAAAATCGTGAGCGCGTCGTCCTTTAGAGAAAATATGCTTTTGCCCTCTACCTCAACGCTTCCGCTTGTCGGTCTGTCAAGACCGCCGAGCATATGCAGAAGCGTTGATTTGCCGCTTCCCGATGTGCCGACAATAGCCGCAAATTCACCGTCCTCTACCGACAGATTTACTCCGTCAAGCGCTTTTACGGTAGTGTCGCCGCTGCCATAATATTTTTTTAGGTTTGTAGTTTTTAAAATATCCATAACTGTTTCCTCCATAAAAATAGTGAACGTAAATATTATTTTACATTCACTACTATACAGTATAATTCTTTCTCAAATCTTTCTGAAATCTTACAGTTTTGAAAGATTTGAATTTTTGGGCAAAAACACAGAAAATACCGAGCCTTTCTCTTTTTGTGAGCTTACTTTTATATATCCGCCCTCTTTTGAAAGTATTTCTCTCGCAAGGTACAGTCCTATTCCCACACCCTTTTCATCACTGACGTCTGCTGAGCGATAAAAACGTGTAAATATTTTTGCTGTTTCGTCCTCGCTTATGCCTATACCCGTATCAGCCACATCAATTCTTGCAAACATCTCATACTCAGCAGTTGTAACCGTAATCTTACCGCCACATGGTGTGTATTTTATTGCGTTATCAACAATGTTGGATATTACTTCAAGCGTCCATTTGAAATCAAAAACAGCCGTTATTTCAGGCGCAGGTTCTATATTGCAGAGGATTTGTTTTTCTGCTGATATGCGTTTAAAATCAATGGCTTTAAGCAGTTTTTTTACGCTGTTTTCTTTGGGAACAACATTTATAATGCCGTTTTCCAAACGCGAGGTTTTTATCAGCGAGGAAATTAAAAAATTTAATTTTTCTGTCTGATTTTCTATCTGATTTGATATTCTCTTTGCGCTGTCATCTAAATCAGGTATTTCTTTCAGAAGCTGAGAGTACAGCAAAATATTTGATATTGGAGTTTTCGTCTGGTGCGATATATCCGCAATTAAAGTTTTAATTCCGTCCTTTTCAGAATTAATCTTTTTTAAGGCAGTATTTCCCGATGCTAAAAACCGATACATTTTCGACTGTAATTTAGACAGCCTTTTTTCTGTAAAATCACTTTCGGAAAAAGTATTGTTTATTGCGCTGTCAATCATTTTGTCAACACTCGTTAAAACCTTTGAGGTTCGCAGATAAATTGCGCATATTGCCGCAATAAGAATAATTATAATCATTAACAAAAAAATTATCATTTCTCTTTCTCCCAGACATAGCCTATTCCGTAAACTGATTTTATCGGCACATCGGATAATTTTTGTCGAAGCCGTTTAACCGTTACAGATAATGCGTTTTCCTCAACAAACTCTGAGTAGTCAGACCATACTCGGTCAATAAGCATTTCGCGGGATAATGTTCGTCCCTGGTTTTGAACAAAAATTTTTAACAGGCGCTGTTCCGTTTTGCTGAGTTCAACAGGAGTGTTTCCGTCAAGAAATTTCATATTGTCAAAATCAAATTCAAATTTGCTTAAATGAAAAATATTGCTATCCGTATTCTGACGTCTTAAAACCGCATTTACTCTTGCACGAAGTACAGCGAGCGAAAACGGCTTTGTTATATAATCGTCCGCACCTGTTTCAAGACCTGTCACAATGTCTATTTCCATATCGTTGGCAGTCAGGAATATAATCGGAACTTTGCTGGTTTGTCGTACTTTACGGCAAAAATCAAGTCCGCTTCCATCGGGTAAATTTATATCAAGAATAATTAAATCTACGCTGTCGTTTAACAGCCTGTCAGCATCTTCTATGCAAAAAGACTGCAAAATATCATCATTGCTCAGAGATAATGCAATTCCATTATTTAGAGTTCTGTCATCTTCAACAATCAATATTTTCATCGATATGCTCCGTTTCATGTTAATAGTCAAATTATATATGGCTCATTATATAATGTCAACGCACATAGGAAAATATTTATAAAAAATTTATTTACAAATATAATTACATCTGCTATACAAATTGTTTTTGTTGGGTTTAGAAAAAAGAATGACGCGCTTTCCGCAGGAACGCCGTTCGCCGTAGGCGATACCACCGCCAAAAGGGTCTCCCGCAAAGCAGAGCTTTGAGGGAAAGAGAAATGGGCGAAATGATAGAGCTTTCGCATTTATGCGTAAGCATACGGATACTATTTTTTTAATACTTATTTTTAGAGAATATTTTCATTTGAATAATATTCTCTGTTAGCTCGTACAACAAGACCGGTGTTGTAAAAAAACGACAAATCCGCACTATGTCTATTATAGGCGGCACAGTAGACGACATAAAAAAGGACAATGATTAATTTATAAACGGAGCATAACCATATCGGTTATGCTCCGTTCATTTTTAAACCCATCACAAGAAAACTACGATATTTTATTTTATTCCGTACTGGGACGCGAAACAAAGTTCCTCCTCGATTCTCAACAGCTGATTATATTTTGCCACTCTGTCCGTTCTGCTCGGCGCGCCTGTTTTTATCTGACCGCTGTTTACAGCCACGGCAATATCGGCGATTGTTGTATCCTCCGTTTCGCCGCTTCTATGAGATATAACAGCTGTATAGCCGCTCTTATGCGCCATTTCAACAGCGTCCAAAGTTTCGCTTAGCGTTCCTATCTGATTCACCTTTACAAGAATGGAATTTCCCACACCCGCGTGTATACCGCGTTCAAGGCGCTTTGGATTCGTCACAAACAAGTCGTCTCCGACAAGCTGTACACGCTCACCAAGTCTATCCGTCAGAATCTTCCATCCGTCCCAGTCATCCTCGCCCAAACCGTCCTCAATAGAGAATATCGGATATTTTGAGCAAAGATTTTCCCAGTAATCAACGAGTTCCGCAGCGGTTTTCCTGATTTGGGATTTAGGAAGAAGATATGTTCCGTCTTTCTGCGCCCATTCTGATGACGCGGCATCTATCGCAATTTTAAAATCTTCGCCTGCCTTATATCCGGCGCGTCTTATCGCCTCTACAATAACCTCAAGCGCCTTTTCGTCAGTCTCAAGATTCGGCGCAAATCCACCCTCATCTCCGACAGCAGTGGTATTTCCCATTTCGGAAAGCACCTTTTTCAATTCATGAAAAACCTCGCTGCACCATCTCAGTCCTTGCCTAAACGACTTTGCGCCGAAAGGCATTATCATAAATTCCTGTATATCAACATTATTATTCGCATGAGCGCCGCCGTTTAAAATATTCATCATCGGCACTGGAAGCACATGCGCGTTGACTCCGCCTATATACTGAAACAGCGGTATATCAAGACTTGCCGCCGCCGCTCGGGCAACTGCCAAAGACACTCCCAATATCGCGTTCGCGCCTAAATTAGACTTATTCTCCGTGCCGTCCATTTCGCACATTTTCATATCTATGGAGCGTTGGTCAAGCACATTCATACCTATAAGCACCTCGGCTATTTTTTCATTCACATTATTAACGGCATTTTTTACACCCTTGCCTCCATATCGCTTCTTGTCCCCGTCTCTCAGTTCTACCGCCTCGAACACTCCGGTGGACGCTCCCGACGGCACAATCGCTCTGCCGCAGGCATTCTCAGTCTGCACCTCCACCTCAACAGTAGGATTACCTCTTGAATCCATAACCTCTCTCGCAAACACGTCAATAATCTCAATATACTGTTTCATCAAATTCCCTCCATATCATTTTTTTAATTTATTATTGTCCGTTTCCTTATTTTTTATACTATGGCAAGTTAATACATTGACTAACCGCAAGAATACGTGTATAATCTATATATACACATATTTTAGAAAAGGAGACAGTTATGTTTAAAATTACAAAGGATACTACTTTTTCCTTCCCCTCTGTTACCCCTCCCATAAAGCACGCGCGCGACATATTCACGCGCGACTTTAAAAAGGTGTTTGCAGAGGAACCCAAATCAGGAAAAGATGTGGAAATCCTAAACGAATGCGGAGAACTTGACAACGAGCAGTTTCACATTACAATCACTGATGAAAATATCACCGTGCGCTGCGCGGACGAACTTGGCGTCATATACGCCCTGCTCTATATGAGCCGTGAATTTCTCGGTGTGGATGATTTTTGGTACTGGACGGAAAAAGAACCGATGAAACGCAATATGATTGCGCTTACATCAAGAGAATATCTGTCACCTAAGGCAAAGGTACGCTACAGAGGATGGTTTGTCAATGATGAGGTATGTCTTATCGGTTGGAGCGATGAATATCCTCCGTCAAGAAAAGTCTGGGAAATTGTTTTTGAAACGCTTCTTAGACTGGGCGGAAATATGGTTATCCCCGGAACGGATCTTCCCCGAAACGGGCAGCATTTTGATATAGCCTCGGAAATGGGACTTTACATAACGCACCATCACGCAGAACCTCTCGGCGGCGAGATGTTTCTGCGCGCTTATCCCGATAAAGAAGCAAGCTATGACAAGCATCCCGACTTATTTGAAAAATTATGGCGCGATGCCATAGATAAAAACAAAGACAAAAAAATCGTATGGACGCTTGGCTTCCGTGGTCAAGGCGACGCGCCGTTTTGGATGAACGATCCGAAGTATACCACACCGCAAAGCCGTGCTGACGTTATCAGAAAGGTTATTGACAAACAGTACGCGATGATATGCGAGAAGATTGAAAATCCTGTGTGCGCGGTCTATCTGTACGGTGAAATTACAGAATTGTACGAGGGAGGTTATCTTAAACTCCCAAAAAACTTCATAAAAATATGGTCAGACAATGGTTATGGAAAAATGGTAACGCGCCGACAGGGCACTCACAATCCTCGCACTCCGTCACTTCCTAAGGAAGACGGAATGCATGGTCTTTATTACCACATCACTTTCCATGACTTGCAGGCTTCAAGCCACCTTACACTTCTTGGCAATACGGTGGAATTTGTAAATGACGAGTTGGACGCAGCGTTTAACGCAGGAGCGGACGATTATCTTCTGCTTAACTGCGGAAATATCCGACCTCACGTTTACACGCTTTCTCTTGTCGCGCAAAAATGGAACTGCGGCGAAACGGATATAGATCGTTTTAAACAAAATTTCGCTCAAAAGTATTTCGGTGACATCGATGCTATCGACTGCTATAACGAATATTTTGACGCGTGTATTCAATACGGCGAAAACGAAGATGACAAAGCCGGCGATGAAATCTATTTCCATACCGCACGGAGAATTTGCGTCGACTGGACAAAAGGGAATAAACTTTCCAAGGGACTTGTTTATGCCACAGGCTATGTTTCTCTTTTAGAGCAAACGCAATTCTTTGGAAGAAAGTGCCGAACCGCCGTAAATATGTTCACGGCGCTTGTCAGGAAATGCGAGGCAGTTTTGGACGAGCTCTCTATGGGCAGCGTATTTTTTGAGGACAATATTCTGTTTCAGGCAAAACTTCATCTATACGGGGCAAAAGGTCTTTATACTCTTTGCCGCGCATATGAATATTATGAGCACAAGGACATGCCCCTCTGCTTCATTACGCTTACGGACGCAATGAATGAGTTTAACATGGCTGTAAAGCTTTTGGAGGAAGGCGAGCACGGCAAATGGAAGAACTTCTATAGCTGTGACTGGCTGACTAACGTCAGAGTAACTGTATACGCAGTGGACAGCATGCGCAAATACATAAGAATGATTGGGGATGGTCCCGATTTCTTCGCGTGGCACAAAAACTACTGCATGCCCGAAACAGAACGAAATATATACCTTGAGAACACTCAGAGAAGAACATTATCAGATGATGAACTGTGCGAAGCGCTTAAAAAGAATTACACGAATTAAATTACTCCCGCATATGCTGCGTCAAAAATCATGAATAAGTATTTGCGGGGAGAAAGGCTGTGGAGATAGACATGAAAAAAATAATAGCATCAATACTAACAGCGGCGGCGCTGACAATTCCCGTTTCAGCATTTGCTTCAGGAGCGATTCCCGACCACAACGGCACCAGCATGGAAGGATTTGAAATAGGCACGGCAAAGCTTAATTCCGCCGTTAAATCATATTCATCGCTGTTTAAAAAAGCAGGCGACCAATACGGAGTAGACCCAAATCTGCTCGCCGCAATATGTATGCAGGAATCCTCAGGAAGGAATCTCAGTTACAGAGACGACGGAAGCGAATATCCCGCTTGGGGAATCATGCAGATAGAATATTCGCTCGGAAAAGCATTCGCCGATTTCGGCGAGGACACAACCGGTGTGCGCTGGACTTTGCAGGACAGGCTTGACGAGACAAAAGCCGTTCCGTTCGCCGCGTATCTAATATCAAAATCACTTGTCAGTTACGACTGTGATTATATGAAAATGATACAATCATATAACTTCGGTCAGACTGTTTTGGACAGGATAATAGACGCTGTCGGAGATAACTGGCTTGAAGAACGCGTTAACGCGGCTAAGTATGCCGATAACTGGACTTATGAAAAATATGGAGACGCTCAGTATATAGAGCATGTGCTCCAATATTATCACAACGATATTGAATACATAGGCGCTAAAGTGCGCATAAACGGTGAGTTGCTTGAATTTGATAACCAATATCCGCTCCTGGAGACGGTTGACGGAGAAACATATACTCTAATCCCAATCCGCGGTGTCAGCGAAGCGCTTGACGCGGACGTGGAATGGGACGGCAAAAATCAGACTGTTGAAATATCCAAAGACGGGCGCGATATGACGCTTTTTATCGACAGTAACACCGCGATTCTTGACGGCGAAGAAATTGAACTTGAAATGAGCGCGAAAATCAAAAATGACAGAACTATGGTGCCTCTCCGATTCGTTATGGAAGCGTTTGACGTGGACGTGGAATGGGATCAGGAAACAAGAACTGTTGAAATAACAAAATAAATAAAACGCAAAAGACAGAGCGCCTATAAAAATCGCGCTCTGTCTTTTATTTATCCTTTTTCTCTGTAAATTTTTTTACCGCAATCATTCTTTCCGCCAAACCTGTAAAACGGTGATGAAACTGATTGTTGTACGTCATATTCTGTATTGTTTTTTCACTTCCGACAAGTATTACCATATCTCTCGCGCGTGTAACCGCGGTATAAAACAAATTACGGCTCATCAGCATCGGCGCGAAGGAACAAACCGGCATTACAACAATCGGAAATTCACTCCCCTGACTTTTATGTACCGTAATAGCGTACGCAAGATCAAGTTCGTCCAGATTAGTAAAAGGATATTCAACGTTCTTATCCTCGTCAAAAACAATCCTCATGCACTTGTCACGCTCGGAGATACTTTCTATAATTCCCATGTCGCCATTAAAAATTCCCATGCCGTCCTCGCCGTTTTCACGCGAGTAAACCATATCGTAATTATTCTTCGTCTGCATTACTTTATCGCCAACTCGGAATATTGTGTTTCCGTAAATATGCTGAGGTCTCATTTCATCATAAGGATTTATATGAGACTGCAAAAGCTTATTTAATGCGATAGTACCCGCGAGTCCTTTTTTTGTCGGCGAAAGCACTTGTATTGATGAAACAGGATTCACACCGTAGCTTTTGGGCAAACGGTTCTTGAATAAATCCATCACTGTAAGAGCGCTCTCCTGAGGTGTCCTGCGCCTCAGGAAAAAGAAATCACTGGATTTCGCGGTCAGGTCAGGCAGTTCGCCATGATTAATTTTATGCGCGTTCACAATTATAAGACTCTCCTCCGCCTGACGAAAAATCTTATTAAGCTGAACAACGGGAATCGTTTTGCTTTTTATCATGTCATGAATTATATTACCCGGTCCGACGGACGGAAGCTGATCAGCGTCACCCGAAAAAATAACGCGCGCGCCGCTCTTTACCGCTTTTAAAAACGATGCCATCAGACTGATGTCAATCATACTCACCTCGTCAAGAATAATCACATCGGCGCTGAGCGGATTTTCCTCATTATGCGTGAAAATGCTTCGTCCCTCGGAATTTCTCTGTGTACACAGCAGGCGGTGAATCGTTTTCGCCTCGCAGCCCGTAACCTGACTCATTCGTTTCGCCGCCCTTCCCGTGGGCGCCGCAAGCGCTATTGACAACTTTAAATCCTCAAGCAGTTTTATTACCGTGTTTATAGTGGTAGTTTTACCTGTTCCCGGTCCGCCAGTAAGCACCATACAGCCTGTCGAGAGCGCGGTCACTACCGCGCTGCGCTGCATTGGCGCGAGATAAATTTCTGTCTCCTCTTCAAGATGGTCAATAGCTTTTTCCGCCTCATCCTCCGTCATAATAAATTTTTGCGTGTTCTCGGACATGGCAATAAGACGTCGTGAAATATAATTCTCCGCCTCGTAATACTCATACAGATAATACACGTCTGTGTCTTCCACATTATCCAAAAATATACTTTTCTTTCCCAAAAGCTCCGAAATTGCCGCCTCAACCTCGTTCTCATCAACCTTCAGCGTATATACCGAGTGCTCAATAATCAAATCTCTCGGCATATACACATGCCCGTTTGTATACGCGGCTTCATGCAGAATGTTTTTTATTCCCGCGCATATTCGGATCAAACTGTTTTTAGGCAAACCCATATTAAACGCGATGGTATCAGCGGTTTTAAATGAGATTCCGTCTACCATGTCAGATAAAATATACGGATTCTTCTTTATCATATCAATCGCTCCGCCGCCGAGCGCGTTATGTATCTTTACCGCCATATTAGCAGAAATATTATATTGCTGAAGGAACATCACAATATTCTGCATTGATTGCAATTCGCAAAACTCCGCGCCGATTTTCTTCGCTTTTTCCCTGCTTATTCCCTTTACTTCTGAAAGCCTTTCAGGCTCTTTAATCATTATTTCTAAAACCTCACAGCCAAAATGATCTATAAGCTTTTTTGCCGTTGCCTCACGTATTCCCGAAATCACTCCTGAACCGAGATATTTCAATATAGACTCCTCGTCCGACGGCATAACAGTCTCATAATATTCCGCCTTAAACTGTTCTCCGTAATCAGGATGCGTTATCCATGTTCCCGAAAGCGCGACGCTCTCACCCTCGGATATAAACGGCATATACCCCGTCGCCGTGAAAAGTCCCTCCTCCGCGCTGTCTATACCGCATACTGTATAGCCGTTGTCAGGATTGGAGTATATTATTTCTTCAACTGTCCCTGTAACTGTAATAATCTCACTCATCTGTCACGGTTATCCTTCCATCCGCTGTTATCCCTTTAACTTCCGCTCCCTCGGCGGACATTTTTTCTATATATTCTATCTGCTCTTTTCTTATTTTTTCACCCATATATATTATCGGTATTCCCGGCGGATAAATCATTACCGAATCACCCGATACAAATCCCTCCGAGTCAGTCAGACCTATTTCCTTACGTCCCGCAAAAAACGCTTCTTTGGGAGAAATTGTGTCCGCGCATATCGGAGGCGCGGATACTCTTATTTTTTTTCCGAGTTTTCTATCTTTAGATATTATCCGAGAAAGAGCGCCATGCAGCTTATCCAAATCCTCACGGGTATTTGAAGCCGTTACTATAAGAACAATATTAATCAAATCCGCCATTTCAATATCAATTCCCATGTCAGATAAAAGTTTACCCGCCTCAAATCCCGTCATGTTAAAATCCGAAAAATTCAGAACTATACGGGTTATGTCATCATTATCAAGCGCCTTGATACCCGTTTCCAAAATTCTCTCTCTGAAATCAGTGCAAATATTATATGTTTCATGCCATTTTTCTCCGTTTGCAATTTCCTCTCTGGCAGTGTCAGCGGAAGCTGCAATGACATATGACGGACTTGAAGATTGAAACATGGAAAGCGCCTTTTTGAGCCTATATCTGTCAATGAACGAACCGTTTATATGCAGATATGCCGCACCGTTCATGGCGTTAAGCGTTTTATGCGCGCTTTGGCATACAGCATCAGCGTATTTTACCGCTGTATCAGGGAAACGACTATCGGCAACAAAATGCGCTCCGTGCGCCTCGTCAACCAAAAGCGGTATATTTATCGCGTGACACATATCGGCAATTCCTTTCACGTCCGAACATATTCCGTAATAATTGGGAGACGTTATTATAACAGCTTTTATATCCTCTGTCAGGTATTTCTTTAAATCAACATTATGTTTGGGAACGCAAAATTCTTCATCAATTTCTTTCGGAAAAAGTTTTATCTTTATTCCGAGAAGGGCGCAGGTATTAATCACGCTCATATGGCAGTCACTTCCGGCAAGAAGCGTCTCTCCCGGTTTTACGGCAGAACATGTCATAGCCTGTAAAGCGGCTGTTGAACCGCCCGTAAGTATATAACTCCTATCGCTGCCATAAAGTTTTGACAGCAATTTTTGCGCTGATTTAACATACTCGCCGCCGCTATGCAGATTCTCTGTCTCATCAAGTTCAGTCACGTCCAGTGACAATAAATCCGCTCTAAGTCCGCGTCCGTTTTTATGACCCGGCATAGCGAAAGATATTCTGTTTTTATCAGCATAGCTTTTCAAGCGTTTGTATAACGGCGCGCTCATAATCTCTCCCCTTTTTGTTTTATGTGTATTATTATATAAAATTTTTTCCCGCATGTAAAGTAAATCTGAAATACAATTTGAAAAAAAGCAAAAAATGTGGTATACTAATACATAATAAATTTTATTGCAGAAAGGAACGATTAACTATGAATGTATACGACGCTGTAATGGCAAGAAGAACAATAAGAAAATTCAAGCAGGAAAAAATCAATAAAGATATGCTTATAAAACTTGTGGACTGCGCTCGCGTCGCCGCTTACGGAGCGAATGTGCAGCCGCTCAAATTCGCGGTAATTGATAATGCCGACTTATTAGAAAAAATATATCCCTTCACAAAATGGGCAGGCTGTCTGACAGACGGCGCACCCAAAGAAAATGAGCGTCCAGTGGCATACATCGCCGTGCTTGGAGACACATCTGTTAAGCCAAACAAAATGTTTGAAACAGAAGCGGGAGCGGCTGTAACAACTATGATACTCGAAGCTGTTGAAATGGGACTGGGAAGCTGCTGGCTCGGAGCCATTATGCGTGATGAAATCAAAAAAGTTATAAAAGCGGATGATAACCTGGACGTTGTGTATCTTCTCGCTCTCGGCTACCCCGCGCAGGAAAGCCGCATGGTTGATATGAAAAACGGAGACACGAAATATTTTGAAGACGAAAATGGTGTCATAAATGTGCCAAAACGTTCTCTTGATGAAGTCCTGATAGAAATTTAATCTGTTTTGTATGAGATAAATTCATTATTAGCGTTTAGTAAAAATCACTATCAGGAAAAAATTTTAATTTTTTCATAAAAAACTATTGTAAATTTGTAAATTTATGATATAATAGATGGGTATTTAATGAATTACTTAGAGATAAAGGAGGTTTATTCCATGAAAAATCTGTTTTTGATACTACATCTGATTGTTTCAGTTATTCTTATTCTTGTTGTTATGGCTCAGGAAGGCAAAGATCCCGGCATGAGAGGTATTCAGGGCGCGTCTTCAGATATGGGCGATTCATTCTTCAAGAAGAGTGGCGGAACAACAAAGGAAGCGATGTTTATTAAGCTTACAGCAACATTAGCTATTCTTTTCCTTATAACAACAGTTGTTCTTTTCGTTTTAAGCGCGGGAACAGTCGCTTAAATTTCTACATGTTTTAGAACAATTTAAAGGCAGCCAAAACTTGGCTGCCTTTTGTTGTACCGTCTTTCACACTTTATTTACTCTCTTCCTTGTTATTCACCTCTTGCTGTTTTTTATGACTTTCAGGCAAAAGATTCGCTCGTCTTAATGTTTTAGAAATTAGCGAACCTACATATGTGGCGATGATAGCTTTTAAAATATCAAACGGGATAAACGGAATAACGCAAAGCGTAAGCGCTTTTATTAAATCCACCCTTTGAACAAGCATAAACTGAATTGTACCCGCCGCGTAAGATACGACTATACCCATAAGACAAGCCGCAAATATTTTCAGCCACGCAAGCCATTTATTCTTCGGCAGCTTCACGGTTAAGACACCAATAATCCATACCATGATTATGTACGACCATAAATATCCTCCCGTCGGTCCGGCGAGAGTTTGTATACCTGTCCGAAAATTTGAAAAAACAGGAAGACCGACAATACCTATCAAAAGATATATGACCACTGATATAATTCCGTTTTTATACCCTAAAACTATTCCTGTAAGCATAATGCCGAACAATCCCATCGTAATCGGAACTATGCCTATCGGTATTGTCATCACAGCAAAAATACTGATTATCGCCGCAAAGAGAGCGCATGCAATCATAGATTTTGTTTTCATTTTTTTACCTCCGTTATTTATTCCACTACATTATACCACATAGTTTCCCGATTGTCAACCCGCTTGTTAGATTCAGGTTGACAATTAATGTGTTTACATTTCCGCTTTTAAGTGGTATAATAATTATAATATAATTTTTATATAAAGGACTATACGGAGGAGCGCAATGAACATACCCAATGACCCTGCCATACTTTTGGGATTTATAAATACAAAGCTGCGAGACTTTTACGGCAGTCTTGACGAACTGTGCGAGGATATGCAGCTTGACAAGAACAGCATAGAAAACAAACTGCGGACTATAGGTTACGAATATAAAGAGTACCGAAACCAATTCGTATGACTGGAGGATATATGACAGAAACAGAAATCAAGAGCATTATAGACGAGACAACCTACAAGCAAGCTATAAAAGCTTTTAAGTGGGACAGCGTCAAAGAACAGACAAATTATTATTATACAGATAAAAACGGCATACTTCGCGAAAAGCGTATTATGGTACGCGTGAGAGTTGTGGACGGTATCCCGAAAATACAGATTAAGCTGCACAAAAATGAGAACAGTCCTTTACAAATCTGCGAGGAAAACGAATACGAGACAGACTGTGTGCCCGATGTTATAGACTCTGAAAAAGCGCGCGAAATCACAGGTATTGACACGGGAGAACTTTATAAAATGGGCTTCGCCTCAACTGTAAGGAATCTGAAGTATCATAACGGTTCGGAACTTTGTCTTGACAAGACAACGTACTTTGACAAAACCGACTATGAGGTTGAGGTGGAATATGAGGATAAAATGAGCGCCGATTTACTTATGAAACTCACCTCGCTCGGAATTGCTTTCAACAAAAAATGCGTGGGAAAGTTTTCGCGTTTTCTTGACGAGTATGAAAAGCAAGTTTAAGTTACTTTCGGGAGATTTAAATATGGACTATAAAAAAATACGAAAAGAAAATATAAATCGCAGCGAAAAGTTTTATATATGTATCGCGGCGGTACTTGCCGCCATAATCGTGGTTCAATGCTTTACTATAGCTGTTTTGCACAGCCTAAACCGCAAATATAAAAATATGTATGACGAATCGCTTGAAACTCGTCTTGAGATGCAGAAAACAATAAATAATCTCAATGCGCGGGACAATAGCGAGACAGATTTAAACACGAATCAATAAGCGCCGTATGGGGCGGAAAGGCAATGGATATTTTATGAGAGCCGTATCATTAACTAACAGAGGCGGAAGAAAGAATAATGAAGACAGCGTAGGGTACGTAAAAGCCGAAGATATTTGGTGTTTTGTAATCTGCGACGGTCTTGGCGGTCAATCCTTCGGAGAGATTGCGTCTGAATTAGTGTGCAATACCATTTGCGACGAATTTAAAAAAGAACCTCTTATTTCACAAAAGGCGCTATACCAATATATTGAAAAATCCGCGTCCTTGCTTGGTGAGGAGCGGAGCGGTGACAAAGAAAAAGCGGATATGTCCTCAACGGTTGTCACGCTTGTCACAGACGGTAAAAAAGCGATTTGGGCAAACATCGGTGACAGCCGTCTATTTTACATCTCAGATGGCGAAATATCACAAGTGACAAACGACCACTCCATAGCTTTTATGGAATTTGAAAACGGCGATATAACTTATGAGGAAATACGCTACAGCCCTAATCAGAACAAGTTGCTGCGCGCCGTCAGTGATATTGACAACTTTAATCCGGATATTTCGGAAGTTACAGAACTCAAGAAAAATGACGCGTTTTTACTCTGCTCCGATGGTTTTTGGGAGTACGTTACAGAGGACGATATAGAAGAAACTCTTCACAGCGCAAAGTCACCAAAAGACTGGCTTGAAGCTATGCTTGAGATTCTGCATGAAAACGAGGGCAAAAAAAATGATAACTACAGCGTTATCGCTGTTATAATATGATGGCGGAATTGGGGGATTTCAATGATATATTCTCAGGATATAAATAAAATATGCGCGGTGTGCCAACTGGCGCATAAGCATAGCGATGATGAAATGTACTGCGACAAAAAAAAACAGGCTGTGCCCGCAAACGCGGCTGCCTGTGAAAAATTCAAATATGATATTTTAAAACGTCATGTGAGACGAATGAGAAAATTAAAAACTGATTTTAACAAAGAGGATTTTACTCTTTAATTCTTTTTGTTTAAAATCCCGTTTTTGTATTTATCCTTATTGGGATCATCAAATCCATTCATAAGCTTGTTCATTGTCACTTCTAAAACTGCGGCAAATTTACAAATTGTATCCGCGTCGGGAATAGATTTTCCCTTTTCATATTTTGTAAGCATCGGCACGCTTATATCTGTCATTTGAGCAAAAGCTTTTTTTGAAAGTCCCGCGCGCGTTCTGTAAATCATAATTCTTTCACCGATAGTTAATTTTTCCATTTTTACCTCCGTATATTTTTATTTTGTCAAAGTGTCCGAGATTTTTGCAAACTCATCAAGAGAAAGTGTTTCTCCTCGTCTTGATGGATTTATATCCATACTTTCAAGCATACATGACATTTCCGCTTTCGGAATAGGAAACGAGGCGCAAAGACAATTTAAAAGCGTTTTCCTCCTCTGCGCAAACGCTGCTTTTACCACTTTAAAAAATGTTTTTTCATCTTTAACCTTTACCGATGGCTCGTCAAGTATCTTTAATTTTAAAACAGCGCTGTCCACCTTTGGAGGAGGCACAAACAAAGATGCCGGAACAGGCGTGACAACAGATGGCTCGGCAAAATATTGGCAAAGAACCGTTATCGCGCCGTAATCTTTGCTTGAAGGCTTTGCTGCCATTCTATGCGCCACTTCTTTTTGAACCATAACAACAATATTTTTTATCGGCAGCCTTTCCTCTAAAAGCTTCGCTATAATCGGCGTTGTTATATAGTATGGAAGATTTGCGGCGACGCTTATCTTTTTATCGCCAAATTCCTCATGAATAATTTTTTTTATGTCAAGCTTTAAAATGTCCCCGTTTATAATCTTCACATTATCAAATTCGGATAACGTATATTCAAGCACTGCAAGCAACCGCTCATCAATCTCAATAGTAACAACTTTGTCACTGTTTCGCGCAAGCGCGCTTGTCAGAACACCGAAACCCGGACCGATTTCAATCGCTCCACCGTCAATTTCGGCAGCCTCTACTATATTGTCGAGCACCGTCTGAGAGGTAAGAAAATTTTGTCCCAGTCCCTTTTTAAATGTAAAGCCAAATTTATCCTGTATATCCCGTATTGTTCGAGGTGAAGTTAAATCCATATTGCATTCCCCTTATTTTTACTATATCCATTATATCTTAATTATCTTAATTAGTCAATAAGAGCGCGGTGAAAAAGCTGTTAGTATTAAGTATTGAAATATATGGTCATTTATGGTATAATTATTGTCAGAGGTGATTTAATGCGCGGAGCAATTTTTGATGTTGATGGAACGCTTTTGGATTCTATGACAGTTTGGTGGGACGTGCTTATAGATTTTTTCAAATTGCACGGAAAAGAACTGACTGATGAAGAAGCCTCCAAATACAAAGAGTTGACGCTTGAAGAGTCAATTCCGATTATGACTGATTTGCTTAACCTTAACATGTCCAAAGAGGAAGTTTCAGATAAACTGAAAGAAATGGCATGTTTAGAATATGAGCGCAACCTTCCTTTAAAGGAAGGCGCGAAAGAATATATAAAAAAACTGCATGACGACGGAGTGAAAATCGCGATAGCGACATCCGGTTATGAGGAACTTTGTAAAAAAGCTTTCACTCGCTTAGGAGTATGGGAATATATCGACGCATGCGCCTTTTCTTCAGAGGTAAGAGTTAATAAGTCCAATCCGGACGTGTATTTACTCGCGGCAAAACGCATAGGAATACCTCCCGGTGAATGTGTTGTATTTGAGGATATAATAACAGGTATAAGCGGCGCTAAAAAGGGCGGTTTTAAAACCTGCGCTATATATGATGACACAAATGCCGCAGAAACAGACGCGCTCAAGCAATTATCTGACCATTATATTACGGGGTGGAAGGACTTATTGCAGCGATAAAAAGAAGTACGGCGATGCCGTACTCTTTTATTATCCATATAAAAATCTATCTCTTAATTTTTTTATACCGCGCCTTTGCTTTAAGAAAATCTATTAGAGCGTCAATATCATTTACCGTTGATTTATCAATTATACTCGCATTTTCATCACTTTGGAAAATGAATATGTATTTATCTGTTTCAATAATATTTTTTAAATCGGAATAATGGTGTTTTTCTGTTTTGGAATTAGTCTTTTCCGAAAAGAAATCTTCATAAAAGGCAAAATGTGTCGTTTGGGATGCGTCTTTTGACCTCTTATATGGTCTTCTGTATATCCCTCTCGGATACCAAATCAGAAAACCAGCTATCGCAAGCGCCGATATACACCATATCATTCCGAAACCGTTAAAATATACATACAGCGCTCCAATAATCAGTAGTATAGCTATTATTAAGGCAATAATATTGAATTTCTTTAGTTTTTCCGCATAGTATGTTTTATAAAATGTTTTATATATATACGGCGTCAGAGTTACGGACGCGCTGAAAAGTTTTTCCTCCATAATACTCCTCCGTTATAAATTAAATAATTTCTTTAAAAATCCTCCGAGAAATGTTGCAATATAAGACCATATGAAATATGCCACACCAATCACAAACGGTCCCACAATCATCATTCCCGCGGCAAAGTTGCCGTAGAACATCAGTGATAATATCGCGAGCGCCGACATAAAAAGAGGAAATTTAAAATCAAACCCTCTCTTTATTCCGTAAATAATACCTGTTATCGAAAGAAACAAGACATTTGCGGAAAGATAAAACGCTTGGGCGTACATTTCCTTTCCAACTTGTCCAAAAGCCATAAAAATCAACGGGACTATATGAAACATAATAATCGTTGCTATAATATAGGTTTTAGAATCATCAATACTAAAGCTGCCCATTTTTATAAAACTCTCTTTTTTTTGAAGAGTCTTTCTTCTGTTCTTTTTACTCATAAATTCTATTCCTTTCTCAAAGCCTTACGCTTTCCCCATTTTCACGGAGATATTTTTTTAAATCAGCAATTTCAATTTCTCTGAAATGAAAAAGACTTGCGGCGAGCACAGCATCCGCTCTGCCAAGTTTAAAAGCGTCCAGAAAGTGTTCCATACTTCCCGCGCCGCCCGACGCAATCACAGGTATTTTCACCGACTCGCTTACGCGCCTTGTAAGCTCAATGTCATATCCCGCCTTTGTGCCGTCACAATCCATACTTGTAAGAAGTATTTCTCCCGCGCCAAGTTTCTCCGCTTTTTTTGCCCATTCAAGCGCGTCCATACCGGTATTTACTCTTCCGCCGTTAAGATAAACCTCCCAGCCGTCTCCTCTATCCGCGCGTTTAGCGTCAATAGCGCATACCACGCATTGTCTTCCAAACTTCTCCGCCGCTTCACTGATAAGTTCAGGATTCTTAATCGCCGCGCTGTTGACGGCTACTTTATCAGCGCCCGCGTTTAATATTTTACGAAAATCATCGACTGTTCTTATACCTCCACCAACTGTGAATGGTATAAACACTTGCCTTGCCACTGATTCAACCATATCCGTGACTGTTTCGCGAGCGTCTGATGACGCGGTTATATCAAGAAATACAAGTTCATCCGCTCCGGCTTTGTCGTATACTTTCGCGCATTCTACAGGGTCACCCGCATCTATAAGATTAACAAAATTTACTCCCTTGACAACTCTTCCGTTCTTTACATCAAGGCAGGGTATAATTCGTTTTGCATACATAATTGTAATTATTAACTCCTTTCACAAAGTCATGCTGAAAGAAAATTTTTCAGTATATCCATTCCGGTATCTCCGCTTTTTTCAGGGTGGAACTGCGTTGCGAAAATATTGTCTCTTTCAACCGCAATATCAAGTTTTTGCCCATACTCTGTGTAAGCGCTTATGAGATTCTTATCATCCGCTTTAACATAATATGAATGTACAAAATAAACATACGGATTATCGCCTATATTTTTAAGGATTTTACTATCCTTTATTATGGTTATACTATTCCAACCCATATGAGGAATTTTAAGATTTTTACTTTCAGGGATTTTAACAACTTTGCCCTTAAAAATGCCAAGTCCCTTCACTCCGGGACTTTCCTCGCTTTCCTCAAACATAAGATGAAGTCCGAGACATATTCCGAGAAATGGTCTGCCGCTCAAAGCCGACTCTCTTACCGTTTCGGTAAGACCACTCCCGTCAAGGCATTTCATCGCGTCTCCAAATGCTCCCACTCCCGGCAAAATCACCCTGTCGGCATTTAATATTTCCTCCCTGTCACCTGTAACAACGCTTTTTGCGCCAAGAAAATCAAGCGCATTTTTCACGCTGTGCAGATTTCCCGCGCCATAATCTATAATCGCTATCATCGAAATTTCTCCTTTTGTGTCATGTGCATAGTATTATTATACTATATATTCCATAAACTTTCAACCGCAATAATTATAAATCAAAAAAATAAAAGCGGATTATTAAAAATCCGCTTTTAAATCTGCCTGTCAAATAGATGATGACATAAATCAATATCTCACCTGTTCTGATTTTCCAAAGCCTGCAATTACATTATTTATTATTCGTTTGAAGAGTCGTCTGACTGGTTTTCGCTGTCAGCATTCTCCGCTTCTTCTTCGGCAAGTCTGTCAGCCATATCCTTTTCGTCTATTCTCTGACGAACTTCACCCCAAAGCGTATCTAATGTGACATCGTCTCCAAAACCGTACTTTTCCTTAAAGCTGTCAAAGCGTCTCTCGTCAATCATATACTTTAGAGGCACTTTATCAACAACTTCAATATAAGGAGTGTTGTCAACATCCTCCTCAATATTCATCTGCTCCTTCAAAGTTTCCGCATCTGAGCCGAACACTTTTTCAGCGGCTGTTTTAAACGGCATTGTATAAAAAGCTGTTGTTTCTGATGTGTCTCCCGGCATATCCTTCGGCAAGTCATATTCTTCAAGAAATTCCTTAAGGTCCATTCCCGCTAAATCAGCGATTTCCTCAACAGTCTTTCCTGTTACGTCAATATAGCCTTTTCTGTTATATTTATTGAACCATTTCGGACCGAATACTGAAAGAAGCACTACTATCGCAATAACTACAGCAACTGCCACGGCAATAATAGCTATAGCCGCCGCGCTTATTTTCTTTACTTCCTTCTTCTCAAAGTCTGATTCCTCGTCAATCACAATCCCTTCAACGTCAACTGCTTCAGCCTCGCCTGTCAATCCGTCGGAAATATCATTTGAATTATTTCCAAGTGCGCTCTGAGCTGAGTCAGACGCGATAAAATTGCCTACTGTTTCCTCCTGCGCGTCTGCAGCGGATTCCGTTTCTTCCTCAGTTTCGATTTCCTCCGCGATTGTTTCTTCCTTTACGCTATCTTCTTCAATCGCTTCAATATCTTCTGTAACGGTGTCTGCTGACACTTCTTCATTATTTTCCTCGTTTAAATTCTTTTCATCATTCACTGTGATAATCTCCTTATATAATTATTCAGCCGCCGGAACTTCCGCGTTTGATTCGTCCGCCGCTGTATTTTCTGATTGAGTATCAGCCGCCGGTGCTGTTGTTGCCTGAGCTGCCGCCGCCTGAGCCGCTTCAATCTGTTTTTGCTGTATAATAGCAGAATAATCGCTGTAAAGCATATCGCCTGAAATTTCCCCGTCGGCTAAACCAAACTGCTCCTTAACCTGCGCTATTTCCTCATCTGTCATAAATGACGATATTGGAGTAGCGTAAAGAATGTCAAAGAACTCGCCTGACGGTGTATCCTTTGTTACTTTGTCCTGAAGCTTATATTGAGCAATTATTTCATCAACTGACTGCTGCTCCATTTCAGGATTCTGCTCCGCATTATACTTAAAATAATTCTCGATTGACATCATATCCATCATTTCATATTGAGATGTGTCTTTTGTAAGAGTATCGCTTAAAGTAAGGTTGTACTGAGCAAGATAATCCTCTACTGACATGCCCGCTTCGTCCGCAAGCTGTTCCACAGTCACTTCCGTCTGTTCAGGCATTGTTTCGACCTGAGGTTTAAGTGAAATTCTATCCTTTACAGCAAACACTCCAAGAACAATAAATGCCGCGACTACAATAACTATAACAGCATTTATCATCTTATCCGCCGAGCTTGCTCTTCTCTTTCCGTTGTGATTCATGATTTTATATCTCCCTTCATTTGTCAGACGCACAATCTCCGCCTTTTTATTATCTTATACAATATACCACTTAAATACAAAAAAATCAATACATTTTTTATGAATTTTTTGTTACGCAAGGAATATTTGACTTATAGAGGAAAAAATATTATAATTATCATCGGATTTTGTTATTAAATTTAACGTCATATTTATGAAATAAATCGAACGGAGAAGAAAATGAATTATACAGAGGCAATACAGTTTATTCACTCAATACCGAAATTCCGCCGTCCTCTCGGAAACGCTAATCTTGCCGCACTGCTTGAATCCTTGGGAAATCCGCATAAAAAGCTGCGCTTCATTCATATAGCAGGAACAAACGGAAAAGGCTCTACAGCCGCTATGACGGCTGAAATATTAAAACGAGACGGATATAAAACGGGACTTTTCACCTCGCCGTTTCTTGAGGTGTTTAATGATCGTATACGAATAAACGGTGATAATATTCATAGCAAAGACCTTGCGTTGTACACTGAACGCGTTAAAAAAATAATGGAGGAAAATGACGCTCCCGTATCGGAATTCGCATTTATAACAGCGGTATCATTTTTATATTTTTATGAAAAAAAATGCGATTTTGTTGTGCTTGAAGTCGGAATGGGCGGAAATCTTGACGCGACTAATATTATACCGCAAAGTCTTGTAAGTGTAATATGCAAAATCGGTATTGATCACACTCAGTATCTCGGAAACACAATCGAAGAGATAACTTTAGAAAAATGTGGGATAATAAAAGAAAACGGCATAGTTGTGTCATATCCCAATTACGGTGTCGCGGACATAATACGCAGGTGTGCCAAAGAAAAAAGCGCGCGCGTTGTATTTGCAGAAAAAGCTGAAAAAACAGAACATGGCTTCATATATAAGGGCAATGAGTATCCGCTCAGCTTAAAAGGCTTGTATCAGCCGCAGAACGCGGCAGTAACGCTTGAAATTATAAACGCGCTGAGAGATGGCGGAATTAAAATCACAGAAAAAGCAGTAATAGAAGGGTTGAATAATACGGTTTGGGCAGCAAGATTTGAATTTATTAAAAATAATGTTATTATAGACGGCGGACATAACATAGACGGGATAAAGGCTCTTAAAAAGTCGCTTTTGGCTTTAAATAAAGATATAATCCTTGTCATGGCAATGATGAAGGACAAAGATTACACTTCTTGCATACGGGAAATAGCCCCAATCGCAAAAACGGTTATCGCAACCGAAATCAATATCCCGCGCTGCCTTGAATCGGCTGAAATCTCAAAAATTGTTAAAAGTATGAATATTCCCGTAATAGTAAATAATAATCTACGTGAGGCATTATTTAAAGCACTGGACATCGCCAATGACGCGGTAATATGCGTATGCGGCTCACTGTTTCTTGCCGGCGAAATACGGAAAATTTTTCATAAAAAACAAAAATAGTGCTTGCAAATAGCGTTTATATGTGTTATACTAAACAATGGTATTTTTTGTACTATAAAAATTTATTAAGGAGGAGGCAAAAGGTAGTGAAAGAAGGAATTCATCCTGATTACAAGCAGACTACCATTACTTGTGCTTGCGGCGAGGTAATCGAGACAGGTTCAACAAAGGAAAATATCCAGGTTGAAATTTGCTCAAAGTGTCACCCGTTCTTCACAGGTAAGCAGAAGCTTGTAGACACAGGCGGTAGAGTTGAAAAGTTCAACAGACGTTTCAACAGACAAACAAAGCAGAACTAATTTTCCTGCGAAAACAATTTTTATTAAAGCTTATAAGTTGAACCCATGCCTTGGAAAACCGAATCACCAACGGTATCTCAGCATTGGGCGATGATTTATCATAGGAGGTGAAAAAGATGACAAAGGAACGTAAAGAAGAAATCATCAAGACTTTTGCGACTCATGAGGGAGATACAGGTTCTCCGGAAGTGCAGGTAGCGCTTCTTACAGAGAGAATCAACCATCTTAACAACGAACATCTTAATGTTCACAAGAAGGACCACCATTCAAGAAGAGGTCTTCTTATGATGGTTGGTAAAAGACGCGGTCTTATGAATTATCTTAAGAGTCAGGATATCGAAAGATACCGTGCTCTTGTTGCTAAGCTTGGTCTTAGAAAGTAATTTTATAACGAATATAAGGCAAACGGGGTATTCCCTGTTTGCCTATATATATTTTATGGAGAAATTCGTTTGGCATATAAATAGAGTGATAAATTGTTGTTTATAAGCCTTCCCCCTTAGGGGAAGCCTTTCGGGCTGTCGAGAACGCCAGCCTCTACATGCCCTATTTAAAATGATATTGTAGGAGACGGTGTTCCCGGCATCCCAAGCAACGCGCCGCAGGCGCGCCAAAAAAGAGTTGTAGCGACAGTTTGGCATTGTGAGCGCACCGGTAAGCAAACCACCAAACTTAGCGTGGTCTTTTTGGGCAAAGTAACAATCAATCCGTTAAGCGAAAATGTGTTTTTGCACAAAAAAACACATTGAGCCGTTAGGATCGGTTGTGACGTAAACAACAATTTATAATTGTATTTATTTGCTAAAACGAATCTCCCAAAAAAAACAGAAAAGGAGAAAAAACTATGCAAAAAACATTTGAAACAACACTTGCGGGCAGACCGTTAATTATTGAAACAGGTAAAATGGCACAGCTTGCAAACGGTCATTGCCTTGTGCGTTACGGCGACACTGTCGTAATGGTAAACGTAACAGCTTCACGTTCACCAAGAGAGGGCGTTGACTTCTTCCCTCTAAGCGTTGACTACGAGGAAAAGCTTTATTCAGTAGGTAAAATCCCCGGCGGATATATTAAGCGCGAGGGCAAGCCGTCTGAAAAGGCTATACTTACAAGCCGTGTTATTGACAGACCGATAAGACCGCTTTTCCCGTCAGATTTGAGAAATGACGTGTCAGTTGTCGCGACTGTTCTTTCAGTTGAGCAGGACAATCCTCCCGAAGTTGCCGCTATGATTGGTACATCAATCGCAATTTCAATTTCAGACGTGCCATGGGCAGGTCCTATAGGCGGTGTATGGCTTGGTCTTGTAGACGGTGAATACGTTATAAACCCGACAGTTGAAGAAAGAGAAAAGAGTGAAATGCTTGTTACTGTAGCCGGTACAAAGCAGAAAGTTGTTATGATTGAGGCAGGCGCAAACGAAGTTGAAGAAAGCGTTATGCTTGAAGGTATCAAGTTCGCTCATAAGACAATTATTGAACTTTGTGATTTCATAAGTTCTATTCAAGCCGAAATAGGCAAAGAAAAATTTGAATATGAGTCACATGATGTTGACCATGATTTATATGACGCAATCAAGGCTATGGCATTTGAAAAGCTTCAATACGCGCTTGATACGGACGACAAGAATATCCGCGACGAGAGAATAGGCGTAATTACAGACGAAATCATTCCCGCTCTTGAAGAGCAGTATCCTGATATACACGAGCAAATCGGCGAAATTCTGTATAAGATGCAGAAGGAAATCGTCCGCGCATGGTTGGTACAGGGAAGACGTGTTGACGGCAGAGGTCTTGACGAAATCAGACCGCTTGCAGCAGAAGTGGATTTACTTCCGAGAGTACACGGAAGCGGTATGTTTACAAGAGGTCAGACACAAGTACTTTCAGTTGCGACTTTAGCGCCGCTTTCTGAAATCCAGAGACTTGACGGCATAGACCTTGAGGAAACAAAGAGATATATTCATCACTACAACTTCCCGTCATACTCAGTCGGTGAGACAAGACCTTCAAGAGGTCCGGGCAGACGTGAAATAGGTCATGGCGCGCTTGCGGAGCGTTCACTTGTTCCTGTGCTTCCGTCTGAAGATGAGTTCCCGTACGCAATCAGAGTAGTGTCTGAAGTACTTTCTTCAAACGGTTCAACATCACAAGGCAGTGTATGCGGTTCAACTCTTTCACTTATGGCAGCAGGTGTTCCGATTAAAGCGCCGGTTGCAGGTATCTCCTGCGGACTTATCACCACAGAAAACGGCTTTACAACAATGGTTGATATTCAGGGTCTTGAAGATTTTTACGGTGAAATGGACTTTAAAGTAGCCGGTACAAAGAAAGGTATCACCTCAATTCAGGTTGATATTAAAAATGACGGTCTTCCTTATGAGGTTATTGAGGAAGCGCTTAGAAAGACAAGAGACGCTCGTTATCACATCATTGACGATATTCTTCTTAAAGCTATTCCGGCTCCGCGCGAGGAACTTTCAAAATATGCTCCAAAGGCTGAAACAATGAAGATTGATGTTGATAAAATCCGTGAAGTAATCGGTCAGGGCGGTAAGGTTATTCAGAAGATTGTCGCTGAGACAGGCGCTAAGATTGATATAGAGGAAGACGGTACAATCCACATCTTCGCTATCGACCAGGAAAGCGGCAAGGCTGCAAAAGACGCGATTGAAGCTATCGTAAAAGAGCCTGAGGTAGGCGAAATATATAATGGTCTTGTAAAGACAATTCAGCCGTTCGGCGCGTTTGTTGAGATTCTTCCGGGTAAAGACGGTCTTTGCCACATTTCAAAACTGGCTAATCACAGAGTTGAAAAAGTTGAAGACGTTGTCAAAGAAGGCGACTGGCTGAAAGTTAAGGTCATGGAAGTTGACTCCAAGACAGGTAAAATTTCACTTTCACACAAAGACGCGGTTGACGAAAACGAAGAATAACTAATATCACAAGAAAAGCGGTTTCCTATTTTGGGAACCGCTTTTAATATGCATACAAATTTATATGAAATTTTGATTTATATATATTTTTTAATTATACTCATCAATTCATCGGACTTTTTATCCGAAAATTCTTTATAACTCATACCCGCTTCTGTGACAGACTTGCCCAGTTCCACCAAAAATGCCGGAATATCGTCTGCGGCAATAACTCCAATATCATCGCCGAATCTCTCTCTCCCCTGTTCATCACAGCCGTTTATGCTGACAGTAAATCCCGGCACAGGCTTTTTATCCACCATTTTAACTTTACCGTGAAAACCAATACTTCCGATTTGATGTGTGCCGCATGATGACATACACCCGCTTATATGAAGCTTCGGAAGCGCGTCTGACGGAAAATCATATTTCTGAACCTCTCTTAAAATATCGCCCAAAAGTTCCTGTGAATCCCGCAACCCCTGCTGACAAATTGATGCTCCTATACATGCCACGGATTCCTCAATATCTGATTGCGCCGCGCTCTTCGTCGCGTCAAGAACACAATTTGCCTCATCTATATCACAATTAATGATATACATTGTCTCGTCCGGCGAAAGACGTATTGAAACTTCCTCCATACCCTTTATAGCATTATAAATATCACGCAAAATCTGAGGTGTGACATTGCCTCCCTTAAAATGACATTTAACAGCATACAGTCCTTTTTGTTTCTGCGCAATCACACGTCTTGACGAAACTTCTCCCTCTTTCCCGCTCTTTGTGATTTCCTTTGAGGGAGCATCAATATCAAGTCCGCCTTCGTCAAGAGCCTTTTCTAAACGAAAATTGTATTCCGATATAAACTTATCCCCAAGCGTCTCCTGCAAATATCTTGTACGCGCTTTTGAACGGTTCTCATAATTTCCATAATCACAAAATAACGAAATCATAGCTTTTATATAGTAAAGAATTTTTGACGCGTCAATATTTTCAGCAACCTGAACACCCATACGCGGATTAAGACCCATTCCGCCCGCGCAATAAACATCAAATCCTCCGTCAGGACGCGAAACAAATCCCATATCACGAAAAGTCGCATGGACAGCGTTCGAGGGAGAATTTGAGAAACACACTTTTAGTTTTCTCGGCATTTTCACTTTATCTATCTGTGATATAAGATACTCCGCCGCTTTTTTTGCATACGGAGAAACGTCAAAATTCTCATTTTCCTCAACACCTGTAAGAGGTGAAACCATAACGTTCCTCGGGAAATCCCCTCCGCCGCCAAGAGTATAAAATCCGCTTTCTATAGCGTCTGACATAATATCAGCAATTTTATCTAACGGCAGATTATGAAGCTGAATTGTCTGACATGTTGTACAGTGCAAACGCTCAATATCATATTTTTCGCATATATCAATTATCGCTTTCAGTTTTTCCAAATCAAGCTGTCCGCCCGCTATGCGAAGACGCAGCATTCCCGCGCTTGCGCCTCTTTGGGCATAACTTCCGTATTTTCCCGAAAATCCTTTATAATCCTTAACGCTTATTTCTCCTTTGGCAAACTGTTCCGTCTTTTCACGAAATTCTTGAATTTGTTTTTTCAATTCCTCTGTCATGATATTTCTCCTTTTATACTTCTTTCTAAAATAATCAGTTTTCAATATAAGTATATCATAATTATTGCCGAATGTCATTAGTTTTAACAAAAACCGGCATTGTCAAAGCAATGCCGGTTCATATTAATCAATCGAAATAAATTCATAGTCGCGCGAACCGAATCCAAGTTCAGCGGCGCACTCAACTGTATAAATACCGTTTCTTGACTCAATTCTTTCAATAAGATAATCACGTCCCGGGTCTTTAGACTTATACACCATGTCAAGACCCGCCTGGTCTATAGCAATCGGGTCAAGCGACGCGAGCATACCTATATCTTTCATGCACGGGTCTTCGGCAACACTACAGCAGTCACAGTCAACAGACAGATTTTTAAGCACGCTTATATATGCTATCTCTCCGTTAAAATACTTGACAACAGAAGAAGCCGCGTCAGCCATAGCCGCAAGAAATGTATTTTGGTCAGGATTGCTCCAAGCGTGTTCTGCATCGCCGCCGCCATGAATATATCCCTTTCCGTAAGATGAGGCAACACCTATGGAAAGCTGCTTAATCGCTCCGCCGAATCCGCCCATAGGGTGACCCTTAAAATGCGAAAGCACAAGCATAGAATTATAATTCTCTATTCCCTTGCCGACAAAATTCTTTTTTATTATTTTGCCGTTTGGCACTTCAAGTTCTAAATCAGGTCCATCCGAATCCATGATTTCCATATCGTACATATCAGACCAACCATGCTGCTTCAATGTGTTAAGATGGTCTTTTGTTGTCCCTCTGCTTCCGCCGTATGCTGTATTGCACTCAACAGGAGTGCCGTCAACATGGTCAATAATAGGCTTCCAAAAGTCGGGACGCAAAAAATTCTGATTTCCGATTTCACCTGAATGGAGTTTAACAGCAACATTCCCCTTCAAATCTACTCCAAGCTTTTTGTAAAGTTCCACGACTTTCTCCGGAGTGATTTCTTTGGTGAAATATACTTTTGCCATAACTAATCATTACCTTCCGTTATAGTATTTATTTTTAACCAATAAATTTATTCATTCGTTTCCGCGCCAAGCACGGCGATTTCACTGATGTGACAGTAATTCTTGCTTGGGTCTGTCGCGCCATCGCCGCTGTAACGGATATAGCGCGCTTTTACCTCGCTCGGGAACATATACTTCTCAAATTCCTCCGTTTCGCCCGTGTTCTGTGTTTTTGGCAGAGCGTTTTCCCATGTTTCACCGTTAGTTGAATACTCAATCGTGAACGGATAAATTCTCTCGCTTCCCTTCCACATTGCTATTGCAACACCTGATACATTCTGCTCCGAGCCTAAATCAAGCGTCAGCGTATTCGCGCCGTATGCCGACCACCTTGTCGACATGTCAAGGTCTACCGCGCCGACTTCAACGTTACCGTCGTTGTCTGTCGCTTCAACCTTGAACACGTCAAGCTGATTATCGTAATATTTCTCGCCTACTCCGTTAATTGCGACAATTTCAACCTTTGCAGGAACAGGCGCGGACACGATTTGGTTCTTTCTTTCCTCCGAGTTTGCCATACTCTGAGAAATATCGCTTATAACTATCAGCGAGTTTTCATAGTAAACCTCTTTATTAAGAGCCTCGGCAATCGCGCGGAGCGGTACCATTGTGCTGTCGTTCATAAGCACGGGAGCGGTGTCCATTGTCTTTTCCTCGACTGCGCTTGACACACCCGAAGCGGCAACGGTGTAATTTGAACTTCCGATTTTCATTGTAATGAAATCGCCGTTGATTTTAACCTCCTGCGTATCGCCGTCCCAGTCAACCTCACAGCCAAACGCTTCAGCGATAAAGCGGAGCGGTACGAGTGTTCTGTCGTTTTCGTCAAGATAAGGTCTTACGTCCGTGCTGTCGTTATCAACTCTTACAGGCACACCGTTTATAAGCGCTGTCGGGCAGTCAAGCACCAATTCAAGCTTTTCACCGCTGTATAAATCGTCTATATTCCATGATTTTTTCGCCAAATCAGGGTTCTTTTCGCCGTTTACAGTAATCTGCGGTACGGGAACAAGCTCAGTGTCGTAGCCGAGGTAGTAACTCACGTGAGGCGGCTGATTGTAGCAGTCGTTCTGATATGCAACGTGCATTCTGTACTGAATGTCATGCATAAGCGTCGGGAGCTTATACGCTGTCGGCATAGTTGTCATGTAAATTCTAAGCGCTGACCCGTCCTTTAACGGATACATAACCTCCTCGCGCCAGTCGCCGAACAAATCAGCCGTCAATGACGGATTAGCCTTTGTGCCGTTTACTGCCGTACAGCCCGAAGCGGTGAATATAGTTTCAGCCTTATTTACACTGCTGTTCCATTTGCCGATATGAATACCGTCCTGAATTTCTCTGCCTAAATCTCCGTCCCACCATGTAAGGAAGTTCGCCGACATGGTGTAATTCGTTGAAATAACCGTTCCGTCAGCGGCGGTTAGTACGCCTGCCGCCGACCAGCCCTCCGCGCCTTCAAAACGCGGGTCTATATCTGCCGAAGTGCCGCGTCCGTTGTCGTTGCCTGTTTTTTCGCCGTAGAGAATTTCTCCCGTGCGCGCGTCACGCATTTCATAGCCGTATGCCGCGCCTTTATCCTCGTGACATGAATACACCTCAAGACCCGGTCTTGACGGGTCAAGGTCACTGACGTGCTGCGCATCACCATGTCCAAGACCTGTTGAATACATCGGCTTTCCGTCATGGTCAACGGCAAGTGAGCCGTAAATAAGCTCGTCACAGCCATCATAGTCAACGTCAGTTGCCGACATAGAATGATTGCCCTGTCCGATATATTCATTATTATAGTCAAGCGTATCAAAGCGCCATTTCTGCACTATTTTGCCATCTATTAAATCATAAGCCGCCATTACGGTTCTTCCGCCTGTGTCGCCCTCGGGACCTGTATAGTAACCACGGCAGAATACCATACTCGGACGAGTGCCGTCAAGGTATGCTACAGCCGCAAGATAACGCTCGCTTCTGTTGCCCCAGCCGTCGCCCCATGTGCTTACGTCCCATTTATAGCCGTTCTTCGCTGTGCCCGTAGTCTGCGGGTCGTAGTCAACGGTGTCAATAACGCTTCCGTCCTCACCCTTGAATACTGTAAGGTAAAGCGGTCCCTGTAAGTTTTTGCCGTCATTTAAAACAGCGTAATTCTTGCTCGCGTCACCTATTACAGTACCGTCGCCCGCGATTGTGCCGTCAGCCGTACGGCAAGCCATTTCAGCCTTACCGTCGCCGTCATAGTCGTAAACCATGAACTGCGTGTCATGCTGACCTGCGCGGATATTCGGACCCATGTTTATTCTCCATAGACGAGTTCCGTCCATCTCATACGCGTCAATTATGCATTCGCCAGTGAAGCCGCCCTGCGCCGCGTCCTTTGCATTTGACGGGTCCCATTTGAGTACGATTTCCCATTCGCCGTCGCCGTCAAGGTCGCCTACGGACGCGTCAGACGGCGAATAGGTATATTTTTCGCCGTTTACCGTGTTGTCGTCAGGCTTCTCTATGGGAATATCAATATAATTATTACTGATTACCCCCACTTTCTCAGCTTTATCTAATTGCTCTACTCCATCTACAACTGGAACTACTGTAACGGTATCGTGATCTTTAGGGTCGCAGCAATAAACATAATTGGTTGAATTTAGGGGTTCGGAATTGAGCAATTCACCTATATGATTTGGAGAAGCACTCAATCCTTCTGCATATACATTATACTTCGTATCCGCGCTTTCATTTCCCAGCCAGCGCCATGAAATATATAAATATCCGTCCATTCTGACCGCAACCGCGCCACGGTTCAGGTTTTCCATAGGACGCTGAATATCAGGTCTTGCGTCTATGAGTTTTTGCGTCTCATGCGCCGATTCCGCGTAATCCGCAACCTTAAGGCTTTCACCGACCTCCGCGCTAAGCGCGCCCACAGCGGATGCCGACATCATCGCCAAAGCAATAACTGCCGATATTATTCCCTTCTTCTTCATAAAATTTCTCCTTTCATTATTACATAACTTTACAACATTGTATCACATTTGTTACAAAAAGTGGCATTGTTTAAAAATAAGTGCTGTTTTTTATATATTTAAACCTGTTTTTTGGGGTAATTCTACCATTTGACAAACACTTTAAAAGAGAGTATAATATGAAAATATGAACATATGAATGGAGCGATAAAAAAATGGATATGTGCAGCTCATGTCAGTACAATCCACAGATTGTGGACAGACTGAAAAATCAAATTCCCGATGATGAAACCACATCAAATATAGCTGAAATGTTTAAAGTTTTCGGAGATAACACGCGCATAAGAATCTTATGGACACTTTTTGACAGCGAACTTTGTGTTTATGACATAGCTTCAAAACTCGGCATGAGTCAATCCGCAATCAGTCATCAGCTTAAAACTTTAAAACAGGCGCGTCTTATAAAATCCCGCCGTGACGGAAAAAACGCGTTCTATTCGATAGATGATGATCATGTCAAAAAAATAATAGAGCAGATGTTAATTCATATCGAGGAATAATATCTTGCTTATTCAATGCAAAATTAAAAGGACATTGCTTTGATATCCACCCTAAAAAGCGTCGGACTTTTGGGTTATATATCACTTTGGGCAATGTCCTTTTTCATTATTTCTCTTCTTTGCTCTTATTGTTTTTAAGCTTTCTTCTTCCGTCTATTATTACAAGAACAAGAAATATAACTATAAGAACAGTAAGTGTTATATTCTTAGCGGTCATACTTTTCTCCTTATCGTGTTACTTACAGAAAACATGTTTTCCTATAGTTTTTATAATAGGACGAGTGCGAATCCATGAATTTGTCGCCGTGCGCGGATTATAGTAATAAATCGCTCCACCGGTAGGATCCCACCCATTTAACGCGTCACGAGCGGCATTAAAGCAAGAACTTTGAATCGCCTTATTAATCTGCCCGTCGTCAACAGCTGTAAAGGCTCTTGGCTGATATATGACGCCGGCTATAGTATTTGGGAAAGACGAGTGCTTGACACGGTTAAGCACCACTGCCCCGACGGCAACCTGTCCCTCATAGCTTTCGCCTCTTGCCTCTCCGTTTATTACCATCGCCAAAAGCGTGACATTATTTGACGAGGAACTTGAACCGGAAGAGCCTGTCGGCAGACCTATTTTTGCCAAAGTCGCCGGACCCGCAACTCCATCGGCTGTAAGTCCGTTCTTTCTTTGGAATGATTTTACCGCGTTCGAGGTGCGCCAGCCGTATATTCCGTCTACGCTCCCGCTGTAATATCCCCAATTTTTCAGTCTGCTCTGAATATTTGTGACTTCCTGTCCGCGCGAACCGATTTTAGAAAGCGCGAACGCTGTGCTTTCTGTAAACACACAGCATAAAATCACAGATAATATAATTACAGATATTCGTTTAAAAGATATATGTTTCATAATATGTCCTCTCTCTACAATGTAATATATATCTATTTTTAACGGATATTTGATTTTTAATACGTAATAAAAGGTAATTTTTGTTCCGCATGAATTGCGAAAGTGAGCGCGCATATCTTTGCAGCGCCTGCCTGTTTCAGCGCCGACGCGCACGCTGCAAGTGTATTGCCCGTAGTGCAAATATCGTCAAACAGCAATATTTTCATGCCCGAAATATCTTCTGAACATTTAAAAGCATTCTTTACGTTAAGAACTCTTTCTGTTCTGATAAGCTTGCTTTGCTTATCCGTCGCGCGGACACGCTCTAAAATATCCGCGCGCATCTTCAGACCTATATACTCCGCCGCATATTTTGCTATCAGTTCAGATTGATTATATCCTCTATCCCTTAATCGCTTTTTATGGAGCGGAACGGGAATTATACAATCAAAATTATCCCAGATATCATACGAATCAAGATATTCTTTCATCATATCAGCCATCAGCGGCGCGTACGCGCGGCAATTATTAAACTTAAAGTCCAGTATCACATTTCGTATCTCACTTGTATACTCAAACGGCGACATTATATAAGAAACATCCTTCTCGCCTTTATACGGCAGCGATAAAGATGTTTTATTCAGCTTTTCAAAACAAGTCCTGCATATGCCTATACCGTTGTTTATTATATACGCTGAATCCACATTTTTTCTGTCATCACAAAACACGCATACATATTTTTTCATTTCTGCCACTTCTTCTTCGGACATCTCCCGTCATACATAAGCGCTCTGACCTTTACTATACAGCCGCAGCTTCCGCATGTAGAGCCGTACATCAAAAATGAGCATTCGCCGCACGTTTCAAGCCTTGATTTATATGTCATGTCATCAATTAAGCGCGCCCCATTCATATGTATTACATCATCCACCATTTTTTGTATATCGCCCTCGGACAGCACAGTTTTAAGTCCGCATCTCTTACACTTTTCCATTATTTCAGTGTTATTACTGCCGCGCTCATTTTAGGAAGAGTCAAACTAAGCTTTCCATTTTCAAGCGATACCTCTAAATCTTTTATCTTCACATTATCAGGAGCATCAAACGTGTTGCAGTCAGTCATATTATTTGATGTCAACACCTGAGCCTCAGCCGAGACGAAGCTTGCGTCACGCAAGTCAAGTTCTATATTTTCATCACTGTCAAGGCTTACATTACACATAGAAACTGTGACAGAGCCGTTTTTCTTTGATGCTGAAACGCTTATTTTCGGAATCTCCGCGCCATTTATATTTATTGTTTCAGGAGTGTAATCAACATCAATCTTCTCGCCGTCCATATGTCCCTTCATCATTTTAAACAGATAGTATGTGGGTGTAAGCACCATCTTTTCACCTTCTGTTAAAATCATAGCCTGCAATACGTTTACCATCTGTGCGATATTCGCCATTTTCACACGCTTACAGTGATTATGGAAAATATGAAGTATCAGCATGGCGCTTATCGCGTCACGCATTGTATTTTGCTGATACAAAAATCCGGGGTTTGTTCCCTGTTCTACCTCAAACCAATTTCCCCATTCGTCGACTATAAGTCCTACCTTATTTTCGGGATCATATCTATCCATTATTGACTCGTGCAAACTTATCACTTTTTCCATTCTTTGCGTGTCAGCCATAAGACTGTACCAGCCGTCCTTGTCAAACTGTGCCGCTTTTCCTTTGTTTTGCCAGTTTACCTCATGAGTATAACAATGGAGTGAAACACCTTCCGTCATATGACTTACATTCCGCATAAGCGTTTCCATCCAGTGAGAATCATCAGCATTTGGACCGCCCGCTATTTTATAGATAGGCTCTTCGCCGTAGTTTCTGATAAATGTGGCATATCTTTTGTATTCATCAGCGTAATACTCCGCGCGCATGTTACCGCCGCAGCCCCAGTTTTCATTCCCCACACCGAAGAATTTCAGCTTCCAGGGTTTCTCTCTGCCATTTTCTCTGCGTTCGTTAGCCAAAGGCGAGTTACCGTCAAAAGTCATATATTCAACCCAGTCACGCATTTCTTGTACTGTTCCGCTGCCCACGTTACCGCATATATAGGCTTCCGTTCCAAGCTGTTCACAAAGTTCAAAAAATTCATGAGTTCCAAAGTGATTGTTTTCCACTACTCCTCCCCAGTTTGTATTTATCATGTATGGACGCGCGTCTTTATCGCCTATACCGTCTCTCCAATGGTAATCGTCGGCAAAACACCCTCCGGGCCAACGCAAAACAGGAATCTCAAGTTCACGAAGCGCGTTTACAACATCAGTACGCATACCGTTTTTATTCGGAATATCCGAATCCTCAACATATATTCCTTCATATATACATCTTCCAAGATGTTCCGCAAATTGTCCGTAAATATATTTGTTTATTTTTCCTTGTTCTCTCGCGGTATTTATTACTATCTTTGACATGTTATCCCTCACCTCTGTGTAATGAAATATCAAATTTGATTATACTATGCTCAAAGAGTAAATGCAATAGATTTTAAAGAAAAATTTGTATACAAAATTATTACATAAAATTCTTTCATCACATAAAGAGGTTTCAAGACGTATTCACTCATTCATGAGTCAAGTCATACTATATACTACAGACAGAAATGTCTGAAAAAATAAAAGGAGTTGTTACAAATGGCAGAAATGGATAAACCGAGCTGTCACTATCCAACATGCGGTTGTGTCGGTTACGGTTATGTGCCTGTACAGGAAATGAAAGAAACATATGATGCCTGCACAGGTCTTTCTCAAGGCACAATTTTCCCGGAATTGGATCTTAATATATGTGAATACGGAAGCGTCTGCAAACAATGGGGAGGCGGTATGGAATGAGTTGTACAGAAAATGAACTTTTAAAACAGATACAGTGTTACAATTTCGCGGCTTATGATATGCTGCTTTATCTTGATACTCATAAAGATGATAAAAAAGCGTTCAGCATGTTTCAATCACTTGTTAAAAAAACGAATGAATTGAAATCGCAGTATGAAAAGGAATTTGGTCCGCTTAGTCAATTCGCGACGGCAGATCAGGATTGCTTTAATTGGCTTGATGAACCATGGCCATGGGAAAAGGAGGCGAATAAATAATGTTTAGTTATAATAAATTTCTTGAATTTCCCGTTAAGGTGAAAAATCCTAATCCGCGTCTTGCCAATGTGGTAATAACACAGTATGGCGGTCCGAACGGCGAACTTGGAGCGTCGCTTCGGTATTTGTCGCAGCGCTACACTATGCCGGATAAAGTCACAAAAGGTCTGCTTACAGATATCGGTACTTATTATCCAAAATATACCCACTATGGCTAAAAAAATTTTGAGTACCATTTAATCCCCTCAAATACACATCTATTTTTGCTTTACTATATATCATGATTTGTTCTAATACCTCTCTTGTAACGCTCTCGTCAAACTCTTTAAAATTAGCAAGGGTCGTTACTGTATCGGTTATAGTCTGCAACAAATCGCCCTTATCCTCGCTTACAGAGAGTTTTTTGCCTTCTTCCTCTATTTCCTTATTAAGCGTGTCAATCTCAGCTTGATACTTCTCTGACAGCATTTTAAAGTCCTGTTCTGAAATCTTATCGTCATAGTATGCGTCAATGTTTTTCAGTTTCTTTTCCTCTAATTTCTTGACAGCCTGTTCCGCTTTTGTAAAATTATATTGCGTTGGAGCATGGCTCTGAACAACTTCATTTATAATTTTTGTCAGCTTCTTTATAATAGCTTCTCTGTCAAATGAAACATCATTAAGAGCCTTTATAACTGCGTCTTCTAAGAGTTCGTTGCCAACAGCTTTGTTATTACACCCTATCATTTCGCCGTTTACTTCATGTTCTAAACCGTTCTTTACAGAATTATAGCAATACCAAATCTTTCTCGTACTCCCATTACCGCGTTTTCTAAAATGCGCTATGTATCTTCGACCACAGCAAGCACATTTCAGCTTACCCGAAAATGCGTAGCGGTTCGAGTGCTTACTGTTATCGTTCTTGTAAACTTCTGATTTGCGCTTAAATTCGGCTTGAACAAAATCAAAGGTTTCTCTATCGATAATAGGCTCGTGATGGTCTTTAATATAAACCATTTCTTCTTCGCCGTTATTATACTTTTTTGCATGAGTCAAAAAGTCGGGTGTTATTGTTTTCTTCTGTAATAAATCCCCGACATATTTTTCGTTTTGAAGAATGGTACGGATAGCCTTGTTAGTCCACTCACTGTTACCGTTCTTCGTTTTGTGTCCCTCTGCTTGCAACTCTCTTGCTATTATATGTAATCCTTTGCCCTCTAAATATTTATGGAATATATGACGTACTAATTCCGCTTCTTCCTCGTTTACTGTCAGCGCTCCATTTTTAAGATGATACCCTAATATGTTACGTCCGAATACAACACCTTGCTCCATTCGTCTTTTCTGTCCCCACTTCACACGTTCAGAGGTCTTTCGGCTTTCCTCTTGTGCAATACTCGCCATTATTGTTAAGCGTAATTCACCGTCATTGTCCATAGTGTTTATGTTGTCATTTATAAAAAACACACTTACTCCTGCAGCTTTTAATTCACGGGTGTATTGCAGGGTATCTACTGTATTTCGAGCAAACCTTGACACCTCTTTTGTAATTATCATATTGATTTTTCCGCTTTTAGCGTCAGCAATCATGCTGTTAAATTCTTTACGCTTCTTAGTTGACGTTCCTGTTATTCCTTCGTCAGCGTATATGTTTGTTAGCTTCCAATCTTTGTGCGCGTTTATATAGCTCTCAAAATAAGTTTTCTGTCCCTCGAATGAGTTCTTTTGATCGCTCTTGTCCGTTGATACTCTGCAATATGCCGCTACATTTAACATTTTAGCGTCCCTCTCTTTCTATTCTTGATATACATTCTTTTAATTCATTTTCTGTCAATAATCCACGCTCTTTGAGTGCCTTTACTATGCCTATCATAAGTAGTATTTCAAAACTCTGCTCATTCATAGCACATCACCAAACCGAAAAATATTATATATTGTTGCACCAAGAATGTAAACGGCGCAATTAATAATATTTATGGCAGCGAGTGCTTGACTTATTCTAAACAGCGTGGTACTTCTATATATAATCATTAAATAACACACTCCAGCATAATATTTTTATGCCCAAAATCTGTTTGTTTAACGCTTGTTTAGTGATTATTGGGGTAATTGAAAGGGCGGTTGTTACACCGCCCATACCGTCTTTACATATCATGCAAAATCCTCTTGAGGACTTGACATGTTTTGAGACGCGTCAAACCTCTCTGGAAAAACTTGAATATGATTCAAGCGGAACGATATGCCTAATCGCCCATCCATTTTGTAAGGTATGAGGTTTATGCTCACACGAGCATAGCGCAACTCATAATAATCGTTATCGTGAAATTCGTTTTCACATTTTTTATTTACAATACCAGGTCGTATTTGAGACGACACGGTAAAATAAAAACTGTTGACATATGCTAAATCGCCTGTCGTTCCGTCATCTCCGTCCCTAATAGGTAGGTGGGGAGAGGTTGGGTTACTAATTGCATTCCCAAACTTTTTAACTCCGAGAGCGGTAGCTTCTGCTATAGCGGAATTAAGTTTGTTAATCTTGTCTGTTTCCTCTTTTGGAATAACAACCGCAACGCTGTATCTCGGCGGTATAGAATCTTTATATGCGTATGGTCTACATAGATGTGGATGGTGTAAGAACACCTTATCCGTTACAAATTTTATTCCTCTCTGACCATTGTTTGCATTCTCTACGTTATTGTTATTCATGTCTTTATTTTCCTTTCTTTCTACATTCTGATTTTCTTTGTTGAAATTCGTTAAATTGTTCATTGTTTTTTCTTCTTTAATATTTTTAATGTTGAACTGATGAATCATCGGCAAATGGATTATGTTCTGGATTCACCCATATTTCTCGGTTGCATGTACCTACAGACACCGAGCGAGTTTCAAACGGAACTTCATAGCTAATATTTGCCGATTCCGCATGATATAACTCATAGCCAAGAAGTCTAACAAACGCTTGAGCTTCTGAGTATGACATTGTTATGTAGATATTGGCTTCGCAATCATCATAGTATGGATTTTTCATGTCGACATCATGCGAAAACGCTATTATATCGATATAATTCTGCGCTATTCGTATTTCTACGGTTTGGAAGTCCCATATTGTAGAGTTAGTATCTTCCTCTAAAAATAAGGTATTATCAAACTTTTTTGTACTTGATACTACATTGTAATTATTTTTCATTTTGTTTAACTCCTTTTTTAAAATACTTTTTTGTTATTTTGTTGACGATTACATCGTCGTTTAGTACTAAATATGCCTTGCTTTGATACTCTACGAGCTGATTTTCGTCCACCAACCGCAAGGCTTCTTTAGCCGTCATTTTAATCTTCTGCGGTCTTACAAACTGACCGTAACATCGGTAAATCTGCTGACCTTGTTTGTAAAACTTTAGTTGCTCTCGCTTTTTTGACACAATAAACGGATTCAAATATTCCGCTAATCCATTTGCGTCATAAAGCCGCTGAACATCTATTGTCCCCTTAGTCCAACTGAATAAGGAATTAACATATTCTGTTGTCAATGTACAGTTGTCAAGCCGTTTCAATAGCAGATGTAAGTGCGGATTACCGTTTCTTTGATATTCAATCAGAACTAAGCAACGAAACGGAATCCGCTCTTTGTTTCTGCGTTGAAATCTCGCCCATAAGTTTTTAATATCACGCTTCAATTCCTCGTAACCTGATATAATATGAGCATAACTAAAGCTGATAAAACATTCACTTCTATGACCGAAATAATTACAATTAATAAGTAGCGATAACTTAGAAAAAGTTTTCCTTATCGAATCTATGGAACGCTTTTCGCTCTTATTACTGGTAATTGTTTTCACTTCACCTGTTCGGACGTTTAGAACAGTATTTTTTGACAACTTTTTGTAGTCAATCGTGTGCTGATTTTCAACGTCAACAACTTGGATAAAGTCAGGCGATAGATATACGGTTACAGTTTTATCAATAGCTATATCAGACTGAGAAGATGATTGAATAGATATATTGTTAGAAATAATATCACCTCCCCGTACAACGTAGATTGCATTGTACATGCCGTTGTGATATAATAATTAAAAGTTAGCGCTTCCTTTTGATTACAGGTACATTTTACCACAATCACAAATTTTAGGGGGGAATGTTAAAAAAGAATCAACTGATTTTTTTTGTTGAGATAATCTCAACTTTTAGAAAAGAAATTATGGAGGGCAAAAATGAGTAAGGCAAGAAAGTCTATTTCTGAAATTTTAGAATTGCTATATGAAATATATGAAGAGAAAAATAAAGTAAGGCTCAAGGATATTTATGTTGCTGAAAAGTTGGGTGTTGACAAAACTATTATGTCAGCTATCAAAAATGGAAAGCGTCCGCTTAGAACAGATGAAGTAGAAATATTAGCAGATTTCTTTGATGTTCCCTTAGAAGTAATAACAGGTAAAATGGATATATCAGAAATTCCGACTAAAGATAAACACGGTTTAAAAGAATTATCGTTTCTTTCTCGTAAGTGGATTTTTGATAATTCTAAAGATGAACACGGTATAGAACGAGTTAAAATGTTAAATCGTATTTTATCAAGTCCTAAGACGGCAAACTTATTATTTGATACTTTATACGCTTATACCGTTGGTATTCCCATAAGAGTTAGTTCATCAGATGAAAATTACAGTAACAGCGATATAGAGAAAATTCTATACAAAGAATTAATCTTAACTTCTCTTGATGAATTTTTTGATGATATATACAGAAGAGGAACAGCAGATAGAGAAAAACGAACAGAAGAACAAGTTAATGAGATATTAAGCAGAATGAAAGAATCAAGACAAATTCTTAAACAGAAACATGATGAAGAAGATAAAAATTTTACATACACCACAAGTATTACTTATCTACTATCTAAATGCCCTCTAAATACATAAACGCTCAAACCAATATAAATTCCTTATCATTACATAAATAAGCCATATAACAACCTCTAATCATCTTAGACAATGGAATTAAAATAAAATCAAACATTAAAAAATATTGGAGTGATAAAAATGGTTAAAATTCTTGAAGATTTAGAAACGACAAATAACAAACAAAAAATATTGGATTGTGTCAATACTATTGAATCCTCGTGTCAGATACTTAAACAAGTAATTTTAAGTTTTTGCAGTGAGGAAGATATAGAAGAATAAATATCATCTCTATAAAAAAATACAGCTACCTCAATAAATAAGAGGCTTTTTCATATTTTGTGTAAAGTCAAAATGGTGCAAAAATTTAAGTGTTT
>CAJUEZ010000002.1 GCA_910585485.1 uncultured Clostridia bacterium | reverse complement strand
CGTATCATATGTATGCTCGGCGCCGAAGCCTTTAACTTCACTCCGAATTTTCCGCCCTGCTTCACAATTTTAGGCTCATCAAGCGTCAGTTCGTCAGTGGACGGCGATACTATTCCATATCCTTTTTCCATTACCTCGTGCAGCGCAAAAGATACCTTGTCATACTCAGCTTTCATTTTTGCAAGGTTCTCCATAAGCGTCATAAGCTGATGTTCCCCATCTATTTCAAATCCTGACATCTCGCCAAGAATCCTGTAAAACAATGGCTGAGGCAATTCCATACACAGTTTTACTGTTCCGTCACCCAAGTCCATTCCCTCTATATAGGAACGCTTTACAAACTCACAGTTATCTATTCCGTCCGCAAGCGCGCGCACATCACGTATACGGTTTACATTTTCTATTTTTTCCATAACCGCGCTGTAAATATCTTTTTTTAGCCAATGATCATTGTCCAGTTCCTCTATCCAGGCAGGAATATCAATATTGATTTCCTTCAGCGGAAATTCAAACAGCACCGTTTCAATAATCTCATGTATGTCCGCCGCGCTCAATTCCTCGCAATTTACCGCGATAACCGGAACTCCATGCTGATTTTCAAGTTCGCTTTTTATATTCTGAGTGTTTTGTGAGTTTGGATTTACAGAATTTAAAAGCACAACAAAAGGCTTATTTATCGCCTTAAGTTCATTTATAACCCTGTTCTCGGCATCCACATAATCCTCTCTGTCTATCTCTGTGATACTGCCGTCTGTAGTTACAACAAGACCTATTGTGGAATGTTCCGTTATTACCTTTTTAGTTCCTATTTCAGCCGCCTCGTTAAACGCAATAGGGTGATCAAACCATGGAGTTGTCACCATTCTCGGCTCATCATCCTCCACATATCCAAGCGAACTGTCCACTATGTATCCCACACAGTCTATCATTCGCACTTTAAGATGCGCGTTGTCCCCAAGCGATATGTTGACAGCCTCGTTTGGTATGAATTTCGGCTCGGTAGTCATTATAGTCCTTCCCGCCGCTGACTGCGGGAGCTCATCCCTCGCCCTCTCCGCCTGATATACATTCTCTATATTAGGTATTACAAGCAAATCCATGAACTTCTTTATAAATGTGGATTTTCCCGTTCTGACAGGCCCCACAACGCCTATGTACACGTCACCCTGACTTCTCTGCGCTATATCGCTGTAAATGTTATATTCCTCCACTTTACGTTTCCTCCTTTTGTCCAAAATATATGTTATATGTATATGCGCCGATTTTCATAATATGTACCAAAAGAAATTGATATTTCAAAAAAAATCATTTGACCATTGGGTAAATATAGTATATAATAGATAGTAATATATAATAGATAATAATAAGTACATTTTATATAAGCCGAGGTACAAATAGATGAAGAAAATAAAACCTCTTATATTTCTTTTATCAATATTGACGCTGCTTTTTATATCTTCATCAGTAAATGCCGAAAAAATCATATATAAAGCCGGCATTATTAATGACTATAAATTCAATGGCAATAATATTACTCAATATTCACAAAACAGCCTGAAATCTGTTTTCACATCAGTACATAATTCCGAATTGACATTCAGTGAATTTACCACTTCGGAGGGTATTAGCGCTCTAAGTGAAGGCTCGATTGACTTTTTAAGCATGGTTCCCAAGAACGAGGCCTTTTTGCAGTACTTTGACTATACAAATGAGCCTGTTGCAATCGGTTTTCTTACATTATTTGCATATTCTGACAGCGATATTTATTATGAAGATTTTTCTGATTTTAACGGTTTGAAAATAGCCATTTTAAGTAATTCCTATTTTGAAGATACGTTTCGCGAGTACAGTTCTAAAAACAATTTCACATATACTCCGGTATACTTTGACACTGTGGACGAAATGGTGTCAGCTGTCAATGACCGCTCTGTGGACGCGATGCTGTCGCCTTCCACAGAACGTCCTGACAATATGCGTCTTATTGCAAAATGCGGTGAATTTCAATATTTCTGCGCTACAAGAAAAGGAGACAGCAAGACTCTATCTCTTTTAAATGACAGCATAGCGAATCTTAGAATCTCCTCGCCTTTTTATCTCACATCTAACTATACAGCAAGCCTGAGAATCCCTTATCTTAATATGGCGGGACTTACTGAAGACGAATATCAGTCTATGAAGGATCAGAAAATACTTAGAATACTTGTGCCAAAAAACAATTATCCTATTTCTTTTTACAATTCTGAAACAGACTCTTATGACGGTGTTTTTGAAGATATAGCGCGTAAAATAACCAACACAGCAGGACTCGAAGTGGAATTTATACCATATAATCATTACGATGCCACAATGAATAATATCATAATGGGACAGGGTGACGCGCTTCTCACCGCCTCCGGTTCTGTCGGCGGACTAATCACTGCAACAGAACCTTACACTTCAATTTCATACATACCTGTCAGCAAAAATGACACCAATATTTTTGAAGACAATCAAATTACAGTTGGTATTCTTTCCGATGATTTATGGATAAGCAATTACATAAACTCGACGCATCCACAATGGAAGCTTACCGAATATAAGACAATCAACTCACTTTTAAACGCAGCGGAAAATAGCAAGATAGCTATGGCGCTTATATCATCACCTGATATGCAGACAAAAACAAGTCTTATTGCGCATCCATCGCTTTCCATTGTAAACGACTTCACTGTAAGTATTCCTGTAAGGCTTGGTATATCCGACCTTACATGTGATGATGATATTGTCAATCTTCTTAATAAGACGATAAATAATATGTCCATACCCGAAGCAGAACTTGAAAATAAAATTTATACTTTGAGTCATATTTATGTGCCAAATTTCCGTGATATGCTGTATGCCAACAAGGAATGGATTATAATTATAGTCCTCGTACTTGTGATATTATTTATCATTCTAAAGTTTAGGGAACTTCATTTCAGAAAACTGGCAAGAACAGATTTCCTTACACAAATTCCAAATAAGCTCTTCTTTGATAAAGCAGCTCATAAACTGATGGATAAAAATCCTGAGCATTCTTATCTTCTCGCTTCTATTGACGCAAGAAACTTCAAGCTTATAAATGAAAGTTTTGGACGTATTATCGGTGACCAAACCATATGCAACATGGCAAAAGAAATCGAAAAAATATTTAAAGGTCATGGTATATACGCGCGTTTCCAAAGCGATAACTTCCTTGCACTTATTGAAGATACCGAAGAAGGCAGAGAAAGAATTAACTTGCTAAAGGATATAGACATATATATACATAATTCAACAAGGTATCAGGTTCCAATAAAAATCGGAGTATACCCTATTCCTCATTATAATCCTGCCATCAGTATTTCACAATATATAGACAAGGCGAATATAGCCAAGTCATACAACGGCGGCACAAATTCAAATTATCTGCAATATTTCACTGATAAGATGAATGATACTATGAATATGCAAAATTCCATTGAAATTGAAATGGTCAAATCGCTTGAAAACAAGGAATTTATTATTTATTATCAGCCTAAGTATGAATTATCAACAGATAATATTATAGGCGCTGAAGCGTTGGTACGCTGGCAGCATAAGGAAAAAGGAATTATATCTCCGGGAATGTTCATTCCTTTGTTTGAGAAAAACGGTTTTATTGTAAAACTTGATTTTTACGTGTACGAATCAGTATTCAAAATGATTAGTCACAGAGTCGAAAGCGGAGTGAAAATCGTGCCTATTTCTATAAACGTCTCCCGCTGTCACCTCGGTGATGACAAATTTGTTGAAAAGCTTGAAAAATTGGTTGATAAATATAAAACACCAAAGAAATATATAGAAATTGAAATAACAGAGAGTATCTTCTCTCAGGAAGATAACAGCGCCATATCTCTTATAAGCGAATTAAAAGCTCATGGTTTTACAATTTCTATGGACGATTTCGGAAGCGGTTATTCATCACTAAATTTGCTGCGTAAAGTACCTATTGATATTTTAAAAATTGATAAGGTGTTTATTGATAATTCCGACAACTCCAAACGCAGTCAGGTAATTGTTGAGGAAATCATATCCATGGCATCAAAAATTCACTTGAAGACAATATGCGAGGGGGTTGAGACAAAAGTTCAGCGTGACTTCCTTAAAGATGCCGGCTGTGACATGGTTCAGGGTTACTTTTATTCCAAGCCGCTGCCATACAATGACTTTAAAGAACTTCTGGATTCGTCAAATTGAATATTGACATTAAAGGATATATATGCTAATATATAAAGTAAGTAAGGGGGCTGAGCGCAGCCCCCATTTTATTAGGAAAGGATTGATTTTAAATGGCTAAAATTCAAATGAAAACACCGCTTGTTGAGATGGACGGCGACGAGATGACAAGAATCATATGGAAGATGATTAAGGATATTCTTCTGACACCTTACATAGATCTCAAAACTGAGTATTACGACCTTGGTTTGGAGTACAGAAATGAAACAAATGACCAGGTTACCATTGACAGCGCTAATGCCACCAAGAAATACGGTGTTGCTGTTAAGTGCGCTACAATCACGCCTAACGCCGCAAGAATGACCGAATACGACCTTAAAGAAATGTGGAAATCACCAAACGGCACAATCCGTGCCATGCTTGATGGAACAGTATTCAGAACACCTATTCTTGTTAAAGGAATAACACCTTATATTCCGACATGGACAAAGCCGATTACAATCGCGCGTCACGCTTACGGAGATATATATAAAAATGTTGAAATGCAGGTTAAGGCAGGAAGCAAGGCTGAACTCGTAACAACAGATACAAACGGTCAAGAAACACGCGAGTTAATATATGATTTCGCAAATGAAGACGGCATTATCCAGGGTGTTCACAACAGAGATGAGTCTATAGGAAGCTTTGCGAGAGCATGTTTTAATTATGCCCTTGATATGAAGAAGGACATATGGTTTGCCACAAAGGATACAATTTCAAAAAAATATGACCATCGTTTCAAGGATATTTTCCAGGAAATATTTGATACTGAATATAAAGAAAAATTTGATGCGGCAGGCATTGAGTATTTTTACACATTAATTGATGACGCTGTTGCCAGAGTAATCCGTTCGGAAGGCGGTTATATATGGGCATGTAAGAACTATGACGGTGATGTTATGTCAGATATGGTTGCGACAGCATACGGTTCGCTTGCTATGATGACATCAGTGCTTGTATCACCTGACGGTGTTTATGAGTACGAGGCTGCGCATGGTACTGTTCAGCGCCATTACTACAAGCACCTCAAAGGGGAAAAAACTTCGACAAACTCAGTTGCAACGCTGTTTGCTTGGACAGGCGCACTCCGCAAAAGAGGCGAACTTGATAATCTTGCAGACCTTGTGAAGTTTGCTGACAACCTTGAAAAAGCTACTATACAAACTATCGAGGAAGGTGTTATGACAGGCGACCTTGCGGCTCTTTCAACTCTTGAAAACAAGAAAAAGGTTGACACGGAAGAATTTCTTCTGTCGGTAAATGAAAGATTACAAAAATTGATGTAAAGATATTTATGCGATTGCATCAAAAAAGACGGTTCATATTGAACCGTCTTTTTTATCATTTATTAGTCTACAAGTTCAAGAATTGCCATAGGTGCGCTGTCACCACGACGAGGACCTGTTTGGTATATTCTTGTATATCCGCCGTTTCTTTCAGCGTACTTAGGAGCTATTTCAGAGAAAACCTTTGTTACAACGTCTTCTTTTGTGATAAACTCCAATGCCTGACGACGAGAATGTAGTGTGTTTATCTTACCAAGAGTAATCATTTTCTCAGCCATACTCTGAGTCTCTTTTGCTCTTGTCAAAGTAGTTTCAATTCTACCCGTTTCCAAAAAGCTTGTTACAAGATTACGAAGCATAGCTTTTCTCTGGTCTGTTGGGCGATTTAACTTTCTTGTTCCCGGCATAACCGTTACCTCCTATTAATCTTCTTCTTTTTTAAGGTAAAGACCTAAACCATTTAATTTGTTTATGACTTCTTCAAGCGACTTTCTGCCAAGGTTTCTTACCTTCATCATATCCTCTTCGGACTTGTTTGTAAGGTCTTCAACCGTGTTGATACCCGCACGCTTCAAGCAGTTGTATGAACGAACTGACAAATCCAGTTCTTCAATAGTCATTTCCAGAACTTTTTCCTTCTTGTTCTCTTCCTTTTCAACAATGATTTCAGCATTCTTAGCGTCATCTGAAAGGTCAACAAACAGCGAAAGCAGATCATTCATAATCTTAGCTGCCAAAGATACAGCCTCATCAGGCTTTATAGTACCGTTTGTCCAAATCTCAACTGCCAATTCTTCTCTATCCGTATATTGACCCACACGTGTGTTTTCCACCGTATAATTAACCTTGGTTACAGGAGTATAGATAGAATCCACAGGGATTACTCCGATAATAGGCTGCATAGACTGCTTATTCTTTTCAGCGCTGACATATCCTCTGCCCTTTGATAGAGTAATCTCGATATAAAGATTTGCATCATCATTCAGCGTTGCGATATGCAGATCAGGATTAAAAATTTCAACATCATCATCACGCTTAATATCATCAGCAGTTATTTCCTGAGCGCCCTTTGCTTCAATGTAAACAGTTTTGGGAAGATCGCCATGAACCTTCAAGGCAAGCTTCTTGATGTTCAGAATAAGTTCTGTCACATCCTCTGTCACACCCGGCACTGTTGAAAACTCATGCTGTACGCCCTCAATCTTAATTGAAGTCGCAGCAGCGCCCGGCAATGATGAAAGTAAAATTCTGCGAAGTGAATTTCCGAGTGTAGTGCCGTAACCACGCTCCAACGGAGACACGACAAATTTCCCGTATCTGCCGTCTTCACTCATCTCAACGCATTCTATATTAGGCTTTTCCATTTCTATCATTTCAGAACCCTCCTTTATAATCTGAGAGGAGTCCGGAGCAGTTCATTCGCTCCGAAACCACTCGTAAAACATGTATATATATCCACTTACCGAGGGTAACATGTAATTATTTAGAATAAAGTTCGACGATAAGGTGTTCCTCAACTTCATAATCAATGTCATCTCTTGCAGCCAAAGTAATAACCTTACCTGTAAGTGTATTCTTATCCATTGAAAGCCACTTAGGAACAACTCTGCTTGCGTTTGTCTCAACGATTTCTTTAATTCTAACAGAGTTCTTACTCTTCTCTCTTACTGCTACTACATCACCCGGTTTTACAAGGTATGACGGAATGTCTACCTTACCACCGTTTACTGTAATATGACCGTGATTTACAATCTGTCTTGCTTCACGTCTTGTATTAGCCAAGCCTAATCTGAAAACAACATTGTCAAGTCTTGACTCAAGAATCTGAAGAAGCATCTCACCTGTGATACCCTGTCTCTTTGTAGCCATAACGTAGTACTTTCTGAACTGCTTTTCAAGTACACCGTATATAAACTTAACCTTCTGCTTTTCATTAAGCTGCAATCCGTATTCAGACTGCTTTTTTCTGCCTTGCTTCGGGTTTCTGTTAGATGATTTATCTATACCCATTGTTGCAGGGGTGATGCCCAAAGTTTTGCATCTCTTTAAAACCGGTTGTCTATTTACTGCCATGCTCTTTTCCTCCTTTACAATAATACAAATCAGACTCTTCTTCTCTTTGGCGGTCTGCAACCGTTATGAGGAATAGGAGTTACGTCCTTAATCATTGTAACGTCAAGACCTGTTGCCTGCAATGCACGGATTGCTGCTTCACGTCCTGCACCCGGTCCCTTAACGTAAACCTCTACTGTCTTCATACCATGTTCCATAGCTGCCTTTGCAGCTGTCTCAGCCGCTGTCTGCGCAGCGAATGGTGTGCTCTTTCTTGAGCCGCGGAAGCCTAAACCACCGGCACTTGCCCAAGATATAGCGTTTCCGGCTGTATCTGTAATTGTAACGATTGTATTGTTGAAAGTTGAACGGATATGAGCCGCGCCTTTTTCAATATTTTTTCTATCACGACGTCTTGTACGTGTAGTTTTCTTTGCTACCTTTGCCATTTAGCTTAGTCCCTCCTTTTATTTCTTCTTACCTGCGATTGTTCTTGCAGGTCCCTTGCGGGTTCTTGCATTGTTCTTAGTGTTCTGTCCTCTTACAGGAAGACCTTTTCTGTGACGGATACCTCTGTAACATCCGATTTCCATTAGTCTCTTGATGTCAAGAGCAATCTGACGTCTAAGGTCACCCTCAACAGTGTACTCAGCGTCAATTACTTCTCTTAGTTTACTAACGTCTGCCTCTGTAAGGTCCTTTACTCTTGTGTCAGGGTTTACACCTGTTTGGGAAAGAATTTTCTGTGAGCTCTTAAGTCCAATGCCATATATATAGGTAAGACCAACTTCTACTCTCTTTTCTCTTGGTAAGTCAACACCTGCTATTCTTGCCATACTTTTCTACACCTCCATTAAAAGATATCATCAAAAAATTTTATATAGTGTTGTTTTTTTATCAACACCGCACACTATACCTGCGATGCTGTATTTAAAACCTGTTCAAGCTACCGCACCTTATACGGTCAGCCGCGCTTAAACAAGTCATAAACAAATTTTGTTTTGTGAAAATCTGCAAATCTTAAAAATCATTCTGACAAACTCAGATTTTGGATGCAGAGCAGTCATTTTTGTGCGAGAGCCGTACGCAGGTACTGCCTCGTGCAAAAAGGGCTGTTATGCGCCAAAAGATGATTTATCAATTGATTTTTAGCCTTGTTTTTGCTTGTGTTTTGGGTTTTCACATATAACCATTACTTTGCCTTTTCTCTTTATGATTTTGCATTTTTCGCAAATCGGTTTTACTGACGGACGTACCTTCATTTTTTGTTACCTCCTATTATTTCGATCTCCAAGTAATTCTGCCTCTGGTTAAATCATAAGGACTCATTTCAAGAGTTACCTTATCCCCAGGCAAAATCTTTATGAAATTCATTCTCAGTTTGCCTGAAATATGTGCCAAAACCTGATGCCCATTTTCAAGCTCTACTTTAAACATTGCGTTCGGCAGGTTTTCAACAACCGTGCCTTCTAATTCCAATACATCATCCTTAGCCACGCTACATCCTCCTAATACTTTCGTGATACGCTCCCAAGAAACTTTAATTAAATTCCGCCAATGCTTTTCGCACTTCCGAGTTCGTAATCTTCCCTGTTGACTCCAATTTATTTCGTATAAATTCAGATACAGAATTTGTTCCCTGCAAGTGCTTGAGCTTCTTTTTTTTAGGGTGATCCGCTTTTCTCAGTTCTCCGTTTACAAGATAGGCATAGTCGCCTTCTCTCGACATAACTATAAACAAATCGCCCTTATCCCTTCCCGCAATGGAACGGACTATTGAACCCTCTACAATTTCCATACTATTCTCCTACAACGTTAATATTTCATAACCGTCTTTCGTAATCAATACTGTGTTCTCATAGTGGGCTGATAGATTTCCGTCATCGGTCACTACTGTCCAGTCATCATCTAATACCGCAACATTATAAACTCCCGCGTTGACCATAGGTTCAATCGCAAGCGTCATACCAGCGGCAAGCTTTACTCCATGTCCCGCTCTGCCAAAATTCGGCACGCTTGGGTCTTCATGAAGATTCTGTCCTATGCCGTGACCAACAAGATCACGAACAACGCTGTAACCGTTCTTTTCAACGTAATTTTGAATAGCTGACGAAACATCACCTAATTTGGCACCGTGTTTCAGATACTTAATCCCCTCAAAAAAGCTTTCACGTGTCACGTCAATCAATCTCTGCGCTTCATCTGAAATCTTTCCGACTCCAAATGTCCTCGCCGCATCGCTGTGCCATCCGTCAAGTACGGCGCCCATATCAATACTGATTATGTCGCCCTCTTTAAGGACTGCTTTTTTATTTGGTATTCCGTGTACAACCTCATCGTTTACCGACGCGCATATACTTCCCGGAAAACCGTTATAATTGAGGAAATTAGGTGTCGCACCTTTTGAAATGATAAAATCATACGCGATTTTATCAAGCTGCGCCGTATTCACACCCGGCTTTATATGCTTTTCTAAAAGTTCAAGAGCCTCTTTAGTGATTTTTGCCGACGCGCGCATTTTTTCGACTTGCTTTGCTGATTTAATTGCTATCATAAATCACACCTCAAGTCCTAAAGCCTTGGCAACATTACTTGTGGTATCTTCCAACTTCTCTTCTCCCTGAGCAGTTACCAAAATGCCCTTTTTTTCGTAATATGCCTTAATCGGCTCCGTTTGTTCGTGATAAACGTTAAGTCTATTCTGAATCGTTTCAGGATTATCATCAGCGCGCTGAATCAAATCTCCTCCGCATTTATCACATTTGCCTTCGATTTCAGGCTTATTAGATATGACATTATACGGCGCGCCGCACTTTCTGCACTCACGTCTTGAAGAAAGACGCTCAACGATTTTATCATCGTCAACCTCAAGTGAAAGCACTTTGTCTATCTTAACTCCTGACTCCGTCAGCGCGACAGCCTGAGCCGTTGTGCGCGGGAATCCATCAAGTATAAATCCCTTTGCACAATCAGGCTTTGCCAATCTTTCTTTTATAAGTTCAACCATTACGTCATCCGGAACAAGATTTCCGGCATTAATAATTTTTTCAACATTCTTGCCGATTTCAGTTTGTTCCTTGATGGCGGTTCTCAGCATAACACCTGTTGAAATTGTATCAACGCCTAAACGTTTTGATAAAATTTCACCTTGCGTACCTTTACCTGCCCCGGGGGGACCCACTAGTACTAAATTCATATATACCTACCGCCTTTCCGGTTTTAACTATTCAAGAAAACCCTTGTAATGACGCATAGTCATCTGCGATTCAATCTGTCTGACTGTTTCAAGCGCAACACCTTCCATGATAAGCAGTGAAGTACCGCCAATCTGAAGACCTGTCATACCAGGGAATATCGCATTGACAATTACCGGCAATATTGCGATAACCGCAAGGAAAAATGCGCCTACAAGATTAAGTCTTGAAGAAATCTTTCCTATATAATCACTTGTCGGCTTACCCGGTCTTATACCGGGAATATATCCACCGCTCTTCTTCATATTGTTCGCAAGTTCAATCGGATTGAACTGGATTGAAGCATAGAAATATGTGAAGAACAGTATCAAAAGCGCATAAAGTACCGCGTAAACAACACTCGTCCACCATGCTGATGAGAAACCGGCTGACAAGCATCCAAGGATATAATGTCCCAAACCGCTTGTCGGCATGTTGCCGCCTGTCAAAAGTCTTACGATTGTTGCAGGGAATGCCATGATTGACGAAGCAAAGATGATTGGCATAACTCCACCGGCAGCAACCTTAATAGGAATATTAGTGCTCTGACCGCCGTACATCTTTCTTCCGACAACTCTTTTAGCATACTGAACAGGTATTCTTCTTTCCGCGTCGGAGAAGAATACAACGAATGTAATAGCTGCTATAACAACTACTACAACAGCTGCTATAAGAAGAAGTCCCTGAGGAGTTATCGCTCCTCCGCCCATAGCAACGTTATACACACCATATGCAGCGCTCGGAATTCTTGATACGATACCCGCGAAGATAATCAATGATACACCGTTTCCAAGACCTTTTTCCGTTATAAGTTCGCCTAACCAAATGATAAACGCTGTACCTGCTGTAAATGTAAGCACTATTGTAAAGAACGCAAGCACACTTGTGTCCGTTATTGCCGGACCTAATCCATTCTCTATCATATTTGCGTTCATGTTAAGAAGCGTTACATAAAGTCCCGCACCCTGAATGAACGCAAGCGCAATACCAAGGTATCTTGTGATTTTGTTTATCTTCTTTCTTCCTTCCAAGCCTTCTTTTGCAAGACGTTCAAGAGAAGGAATCGCAACTGTTAAAAGCTGCACAATAATTGACGCGTTGATGTATGGTGAAACACCCATCGCCATAACAGTCGCGTTTGAGAACGCGCCGCCTGTGAACACATCAAACAGACTAAATAAGTCTGTACCCGAGCCAAGAAATTGCTTCATGGCCGGAGCTGACAAATACGGCACCGGAATATGCGCGCCGAATCTGAATATAATCAGCATAATCAATGTGAAAATAATTCTGCGTCTTAGGTCAGGGATTTTCCAAGCATTTCTTAATGTCTGAAGCACTTTATATCACCTCTGCCTTTCCGCCTGCCTTTTCTATTTTCTCTTTAGCAGAAGCGCTCATTTTCGCAACCTTTACGTTAAGCTTCTTTGTAAGTTCACCTCTGCCCAGTATTTTAACACCGTCAAGTGTTTTGCTGATAATACCGTTTTCCTTTAGTACTTCAGCTGTAACTTCGCATCCATCCTCAAGCTTATTTAAAGCCTCGACATTTACAGACACATACTGTTTTGCAAATATATTCTTAAAACCACGTTTAGGAAGTCTTCTGTAAAGAGGCATCTGACCGCCTTCAAAGCCCGGTCTAACACCGCCGCCGCTGCGGGCATTCTGTCCTTTATGACCTTTTCCCGAAGTTTTGCCTGTACCGCTTCCGATACCTCTGCCTACTCTCTTTGGAGCAAACTTAGAACCTTCAGCAGGTTGTAGTTCGTTTAAGTTCATTTGCTACACCTCCTTACTAATTAGTTTTCTTCTACTGTTACAAGGTGTGATACCTTGTTGATCATTCCTCTTATCTGAGGTGTGTCATTATGTTCAACAACACTTCTTATTTTCTTTAGTCCCAAAGCTTCGACAGTTGCAATCTGATCCTTTTTTCTGCCGATTGTGCTTCTAACTAATGTAATTTTTAGCTTAGCCATTTATTGTGTGCCTCCTCTTTAACCTCTGATTTGGTCTACAGTCTTGTCTCTCAGTTTTGCAACTTCTTCAGCCTGCTTAAGCTCTGATAGACCCTGTACAGTAGCACTAACTACATTTCTCTTGTTATTTGAACGCAAGCACTTTGTTCTGATGTCCTTGATACCGGCAAGTTCAAGCACCGCACGAACTGGACCACCCGCGATAACACCGGTACCCTGTGTGGCAGGCTTCAAAAGAACCTTGCCCGCACCCGCGATACCAATAATCTCGTGAGGGATAGTTGTGCCTACAAGAGGAACTGTAATCAAGTTCTTCTTTGCCGCGTCAATACCCTTTCTGATTGCGTCCGGGATTTCAGCAGCTTTACCCTGACCGTAGCCAACGTGGCCATTTCTGTCACCAACAACGACCAATGCAGAGAATCTCATTGTTCTACCGCCCTTAACTGTTTTGGCAACACGGTTGATTGCTACGACATTTTCTTCAAGCTCTAAAGCTTCTACATCTATTTTCTCAGTCACTTGTTCTCGTCCTCCTTCTCTTAGAATTCCAAGCCGCCTTCTCTTGCGCCTTCTGCAAGAGCAGCAACTCTGCCGTGATATACATATCCGCCTCTGTCGAATACTACCGTCTTAATGCCCGCCGCCTGAGCCTTTTCGGCAACCTTCTTGCCTACTTCCTTGGCGCCGTCAACATTACCGCCGTATCCTGAAAAATCTTTATCCATGCTTGAAGCTGCAACTAATGTAACACCCTTAACATCATCGATAATCTGAGCATATATGTGTTTAGCACTTCTGAATACGTTTAGACGAGGTCTCTCCGCCGTGCCGGAGATGTTCTTTCTAACTCTCTGATGACGACGAATTCTAGCCGTGTTTTTATCTATCTTCTTAATCATTTAAGAACACTCCTTTCAATTATTTCTTCTTCGCTCCTGCTTTACCTTCTTTACGTCTGATATATTCATCAACGTATTTAATACCCTTACCCTTATATGGTTCAGGCTGTCTGAATTCTCTTATCTTTGCAGCAGTAGCTCCAACATCTTCTTTGTTAGCGCCCTTTACAAGAATTTTATTTGGCGCGGGCACTTCGATTGTCACGCCCTCTTTTGCCTCATATAAAACAGGGTGTGAATAACCAAGACTCAAATTAAGAGTCTTACCCTGCATAGCAGCTCTGTAACCAACACCGTTGATTTCAAGCTCCTTTGTAAATCCTTCAGTTACACCAACAACCATGTTGTTTACAAGTGTTCTTGTAAGACCATGCAACGACTTGTGCATTTTATTTTCTGACGGACGTTCTACTGTGATAACTCCATCAGCCATCTTAATAATCATGTCCGGATGAAGCTGTCTTTGAAGAGTTCCGTTCTTGCCTTTTACTGTGATTTCGTTTGTATCACTGATCTTGACGTCAACTCCGGCAGGAACAGTGATAGGTAATTTACCTATTCTTGACATAGGATTTTCCTCCTTAACTTAAATTTACTCTGGCGGGATTACCGCTCAGGTTTTCAGTTATTTAATATGTTGAATTTTTATTATATCGTTTGCGCTTTCCGCTTCTCTTTGTAAAACCCGCTCGGCGTACATGGAATACAGCCTTTGCGATTTTGCCTTGATACGCGCAAATATCAAGACGACATTCTAAAAATTCGAAATATATTTGAAAAATTTCATGTTATGAGGAATTTTTGTTTATCAAGGCAAAGCACCGCAGGCAGTATGCACATACGGCAAGGGGCTTTAACGAGAATAAACGAAAAAATAGCCATAACAGAAAATTTTTCTGCCTTAGTTTTTACCAGATGAAAGCCAATACTTCGCCGCCTATATGCTGCTTTCTTGCTTCCTTGTCTGTCATAATACCCTTAGATGTTGAAACGATGGCTATACCAAGTCCTTTTAAAACTCTTGGAAGTTCGTCAACGCCCGCATAGAATCTAAGACCCGGCTTAGAAACTCTCTTAAGACCGCTGATAACCTTTTCCTTGTTCGGACCGTATTTCAAAGTAATTCTTATAACGCCCTGTTTGCCGTCTTCAATTACCTGATAGCCTTTAATATATCCCTCATCATTAAGAATTTCAACAATTGCCTTCTTCACGTTTGAAGCCGGAACATCAACTGTTTCATGCTTTGATGAGCTTGCATTTCTGATTCTTGTAAGCAAATCTGCGATTGGATCAGTTATTTGCATTTATTTTACCTCCTTTTACCAAACCGAATCGGTCAGTATTATCGTTTTTACCAGCTTGCCTTTCTTACTCCGGGAATCTGACCCTTATAAGCCAATTCTCTGAAGCATATACGGCAAATACCAAACTTTCTAAGGTAAGCATGAGGTCTTCCGCAAATCTTACATCTTGTGTAAGCCTGCGTTGAATACTTCGGCTTCCTTTGCTGTTTTATAACCATTGCTTTTCTTGCCATTTTATTTTCCTCCTTATGAACTATGAACGAAACGGAGCGCCCATTAGCTTCAAAAGCTCGCGAGCTTCTTCATCTGTCTTTGCGGTAGTTACAATATTAATGTCCATACCTCTGATTTTGTCAATCTTATCATAGTCAATTTCAGGGAATATAAGCTGTTCCTTAATACCAACGCTGTAATTGCCTCTACCGTCAAAACCATTCGGATTAATACCTCTAAAGTCTCTTACACGCGGAAGAGCAACATTGAAAAATCTATCTATAAATTCATACATTTTGTCAGCTCTCAATGTTACCTTACAGCCGATATTCATTCCTTCTCTCAACTTGAAGTTAGCAACTGACTTCTTCGCCTTTGTAATAATAGGCTTCTGTCCTGTTATAGCAGCCAAATCTGAACAAGCAGCCTCAATCGCCTTTGGGTTATCTTTCGCTTCACCCATACCGATATTTATAACGATTTTGTCGAGCTTAGGGATTTGCATTGTGCTTTTATAGCTGAACTTCTCCATAAGAGCCGGAGCGACTTCTTTATTATATTTATCTTGCATTCTACTCATTGTTAGAATCTTCCTCCTCTCGAAAATTAATCGTTAAGTTCTGCATCACATTTCTTGCAGTATCTTACCTTGCTGCCGTCTTCAAAAACTCTAACGCCTGTTCTTGCAGCCTTACCGCACTTTGAGCAAACTCTCATTACATTTGAAGCATCGATAGGCATTTCCTTGTGGATTATACCGCTTTCCTGTCCCTGAACTCTTGCCTTCTGATGTCTCTTAGCAACCGCAATGCCTTCAACGATGACTTTGCTTTCAGCAGGAATTGCTGTGATAATCTTACCTTCTTTGCCCTTATCTTTACCGGCAATAACCTTTACAGTATCGCCTCTTTTAACATGCATCTTTTTCATTGTACCTATTATCCTCCTTAATTAAAGAACTTCCGGAGCCAATGATAGTATCTTCATGTACTCTTTGTCTCTTAATTCTCTTGCGACAGGACCAAAAATACGAGTACCTCTTGGGTTCTTGTCATCTCTTACGATAACTGCTGCGTTCTCATCAAATCTGATATATGAACCGTCAGCACGCTTTGACTCTTTAACTGTTCTGACTACAACAGCTTTTACAACGTCACCTTTTTTTACAACGCCGCCCGGTGTTGCCTTTTTGACGCTGCAAATGATTTCGTCTCCAACTGCTGCATATCTTTTTCTGCTGCCGCCCATTACACGGATACACATAACTTCTTTAGCGCCTGTATTATCAGCCACTTTTAAAAGTGTTTGTTGTTGAATCATTTTTAAACCTCCTCTATCTTATTAAGATAGTCGCATATAATGCGAAACAGAAACAAGCAGATTACCATTTTGAAAAGCGCCGTCGTACTCAATGTACTCAAAGCGTTGAAAATGGTAAGATGCGTAGCTTATTTTCCGCATTTACTTAACCTTTTCTACTATTTCAACTAATCTCCATCTCTTATCCTTTGATAAAGGTCTTGTTTCCATAACCTTTACTTTATCACCGATAGAGCATGTGTTTTCTTCATCATGCGCCTTAAGTTTGTAAGTGTTCTTTACAATCTTACCATAAAGCGGATGCTTCTTATTCTCTTCAATAGCAACAACGACTGTCTTATCCATCTTATTGCTTATTACTTTACCGATCTTAACCTTACGGCTGTTTCTTTCTTCCACAGATAAGTGCCTCCTTCCGCACATTCTTTTAATCTTCTATCTGCTCTAATTAAGTTACATTGCACTGCCTTGCAGTTCTCTTTCATGAATGATGGTTAATATACGAGCGATAGTTTTCTTTACATCACCAATTCTTTTTGGATTATCTAATTGGTTAATAGCATGCTGAAATCTTAGGTTGAAAAGTTCCTGCTTGCTCTCAGCAAGCTTCTCTTCTAATTCAGCTGTTGATAAATCTCTTAGCTCTGTTACTTTCATTCTTATTCACCATCCTCTGCTTGACGTGTCACAAACTTACACTTAATAGGAAGTTTGTGCATAGCAAGACGCATAGCTTCTCTTGCCACTTCTTCGCTTACGCCCGCCATTTCAAAAAGAATTCTTCCGGGCTTTACAACTGCTACCCAGTACTCCGGAGCACCCTTACCTGAACCCATTCGAGTTTCAGCAGGCTTTCTTGTTACCGGCTTATCAGGGAATATCTTTATCCAAACCTGACCGCCACGCTTTGTATATCTTGTCATAGCAATACGGGCTGCCTCAATCTGTCTTGAAGTTATCCAGGCAGGCTCTAACGCCTGAAGACCAAACTCGCCGTTTGATACAACGTTGCCGCGTGTTGCCTTACCCTTCATTCTGCCTCGCATTACTCTTCTGTATTTAACTCTCTTAGGTAGTAACATTACTGTCTGCCTCCCTTCGGTCTTCTGTCACCGCGACGACGGTTATCACGTCTGTTGTCTGCGGCCTGAGCAGCAGCTTCCTTTCTTCTGCCGTCAGCGACATTAAGAATTTCACCCTTGTATATCCAAACCTTGATACCAAGAATACCGTATGTTGTATGAGCCTCAGCAAAGCCATAATCAATATCTGCTCTTAATGTCTGAAGAGGAATTGTTCCCTCGTGATACTGTTCTGTACGAGCGATTTCAGCTCCGCCTACACGACCTGCAACCGCAGTCTTGATACCCTTAACGCCAAGACGCATTGCTCTGCCCATAACCTGCTTCATAGCACGTCTGAATGAAATACGTCTTTCAAGCTGAGCCGCGATATTTTCAGCGACAAGCTGAGCGTTTGTATCAGGAGATTTAACCTCCATAATGTTTACGTTAACTGTCTTTGATGTAAGCTTTTCAACCTGAGCCTTAAGCTTATCAATTTCAGCTCCGCCTCTGCCGATGATTATGCCCGGCTTTGAAGCATGGATAGTAATGAAAATCTTATTCTGTTTTCTTTCTATTCCTATCTTTGCGATGCCTGCGTCATAGCAAGCCTTTTTAACGAACTTTCTTATATTATAGTCTTCAACCAACTGGTCTCCGAAGTCCTTTTTCCCTGCAATCCACTTAGAATCCCAGTCTTTTATGACACCAACTCTAAGTCCGTGTGGATTAACCTTCTGTCCCATGAATGAACCTCCTTTTCGATTAGTTTTCCATTTCCTTTAATACTAAAGTGATATGGCTGGTTCTCTTTAAAATCTTGAACGCTCTGCCCTGAGCATGCGGCTGAATTCTCTTTAAAGTAGGACCCTGTGTTGCAAAACATTCTGCAACGTATAACTTACTTTTATCCATATCATGATTGTTCTCTGCGTTTGCAACAGCAGACGCAAGAAGCTTTTTCAAATACTCGCTTGCAGATTTGGGTGTGTTATTAAGAATACCCATAGCAATATTAGCAGGCTTATTTCTTATCAAATCAAGCACTATCTTCACCTTTCTCGGTGAAATACGAGCATATTTTAACACTGCACGTGCTTCCATGTGGATTCCTCCTTTTGCAATATTTGTAATGGAATTTTCAATTCCGTTTTAAATCTAAAACATCTTGATAATAATTTCGATTTTGAGTGCAGTTCGGATTTTCTCGATTGACACCGCATACGTTGGCACGCAAGCCAAGCGAAAAATCCGAAATGTCCAAAAGCGGAATTATTTGCTTGTTTTTGCGCCTGCGTGACCCTTGTAGGTTCTTGTCGGCGCAAATTCGCCAAGTCTGTGACCAACCATGTCCTCGCTGATAAATACTGGAACATGCTTTCTGCCGTCATGAACCGCGATTGTGTGTCCAACCATTTCAGGGAAAATTGTGGAAGCTCTTGACCATGTCTTTACGACCTTCTTCTCGTTTGCAGCATTCATTGCGTCAATTCTCTTTATAAGACGTTCTTCAACGAAAGGTCCCTTTTTAAGTGATCTGCCCATTAAATCTTCCTCCTTTCAATCTATCAATTATTTAGAGTTTCTTCTCTTTACGATGAACTTATCAGTTCTGTTCTTCTTCTTTCTTGTCTTAAGACCAAGCGCCGGCTTACCCCAAGGAGTTACCGGAGCAGGACGTCCGATTGGTGACTTACCTTCACCACCGCCGTGAGGATGGTCGTTCGGGTTCATAACAACGCCTCGAACAGTTGGTCTCCAACCCATGTGACGCTTTCTTCCGGCTTTACCGATTGAAAGATTTGAATGTTCCTGATTACCGACAACGCCGATTGTAGCCTTACAGTCAAGGCGAATCATTCTAACTTCTCCTGACGGAAGCTTAACCTGAGCATACTTATCTTCCTTAGCCATAAGCTGAGCGCTGTTACCCGCGCTTCTTACAAGCTGAGCGCCTTTTCCCGGATACAATTCAACATTATGAATAAGTGTACCAACAGGAATGTCCTTGATGAACAATGCGTTACCCGGCTTAATATCCGCGCCTGTACCTGATACTACAACGTCACCGTCTGTAAGACCTACAGGAGCGATTATATATGCCTTTTCACCATCTTCATACTGAATAAGTGCGATATTCGCGCTTCTGTTTGGATCGTATTCAACTCCGATAACAGTTGCAGGCATACCGTCTTTATTTCTCTTAAAGTCAATAATTCTATATTTTCTTCTATTGCCGCCGCCTCTATGACGAACAGTAATTCTACCGTATGAGTTTCTTCCCGCGTGCTTATCCTTCTTTGCAAGAAGTGAACGCTCAGGTGACTTCTTTGTGATTTCAGCGAAGTCAGAAACAGTCATAAATCTTCTGGCAGGCGAAGTAGGATTATACTTTTTAAGTGCCATTATCCTTTACTCTCCTTATCTATAAATTAGTAGCGATTAAATATCGAAAAATTCGATAGTCTTGCTGTCGTCTGTAAGAGTAACGATAGCTTTCTTCCATGAAGCGCGTCTGCCTTCATTTCTGCCCATTCTCTTAACCTTGCCAAGAACGTTCATTGTGTTTATTTTCGCAACTTTAACGCCGAACACTTCTTCAACAGCCTTCTTAATTTCAACCTTGTTTGCAGTCTTTGGAACCTCGAAGGTGTACTTTTTGATTTCGTTACCCTCTCTGTCCACAATCGTTTCCATACTGCGCTCAGAGATGATTGGTCTTTTTAGAATATCGTATGAATTCATTATGCAAGCACCTCCTCAATCTTTGCAACAGCGTCCTTTGAAATGATGAAAGCATCATGATTAAGAACGTCATATGTGTTAAGTGTACCAACGTGAGCCGGTGTAACACCTTTGATATTTCTTGCTGATTTGTAGATTACAGGATCTGAATCAGCAGTAACTATAAGCGCTTTTGAATTAACTTCAAGACCCTTTAAAAGGTTTGCAATCTTAGCAGTCTTGATTTCATCAAGCTTAAGTTCGTCTATAACAAATACTTTATAATCAGCATATTTTACTGAAAGAGCGCTTCTAAGAGCTATTCTCTTTATCTTCTTGTTTACGCTGAATCTGTAACTTCTCGGCTTAGGACCAAGCGCTACGCCGCCGCCTGTCCACTGCGGAGCTCTGATACTGCCCTGTCTTGCACGGCCTGTACCCTTTTGTCTCCAAGGCTTAATACCGCCGCCGCGTACTTCAGTACGTGTTTTGGTACTCTGAGTGCCTTGTCTTTGGTTTGCAAGATAGTTTACAACTACCTGATGCAAAACTGCATTATTCACTTCAGCAGCAAAGATAGCATCTGAAACTTCCATATCGCCTGTCTTTGCGCCTTCCATGTTATATAAAGCCACTTTAGCCATTATATTTCCTCCTTTCCAATAACCTCGATTATGCCTTTACGCTGTTTCTGATTGTAACAAGTCCACCCTTTGCTCCGGGAATTGCACCCTTAACAAGAACTAAATTCTGCTCAGCGTCGATTTTGACAACTTCAAGATTCTGGACTGTAACTTTTTGAACACCCATGTGTCCCGGAAGTACCTTACCCTTGAAAACTCTACCAGGGTTCGAGCACATACCCATTGAACCGGAAACTCTCTTCGATTTAGAACCGTGAGTCATAGGACCTCTGTGAAGACCGTGTTTCATCGGGCCGGCAAAGCCTTTACCCTTTGAAATACCGCTCACATCAACCTTATCTCCGGCTGCGAAAATGTCAGCCTTGATTTCATCACCTACGTTAAGACCTGAAATATCGTCAAGTCTGAACTCTCTCAAGAACTTTTTGTTTGCAGTGTCTGCCTTTTTAAAGTGACCCAACTGCGGCTTATTAAGATGCTTTTCTTTAACATCGCCAAAGCCAACCTGAACTGCTTCATAGCCGTCTGTTTCAACAGTCTTCTTCTGTGTTACAACACACGGACCCGCCATAACTACTGTTACGGGAATTACTACTCCGCCTTCGCCAAAGATCTGAGTCATACCAATCTTTGTACCTAAAATTGCTTTCTCCATTGATTTTTCCTCCTTGTTCAGTTATTGGTTTCCGCAAAAGCTGACGGAAACTTGACCTGCATCATAATCATTATGATTACTGCATTTATGGTTGATTTGCCTGAAATGAATTACTTTTGGATAACATCGATTTCGACGCCAGCCGGCAAATCAATTTTGATTAGTGATTCCATGGTCTTAGCGCCGGGAACAACTATATCAATCAATCTTTTGTGAGTTCTTCTTTCGAACTGCTCACGAGAATCCTTGTACTTATGAACCGCTCTCAGGATTGTGATAACTTCCTTGTCTGTAGGAAGCGGAATCGGACCCGACACCTTAGCGCCTGTCTTCTTCGCAATCTCAACAATCTTCTCAGCGCTCTGATCAAGCACAACGTGATCATAAGCCTTAAGCTTAATTCTGATTTTCTGGTTTGCTGCCATACTTTTCCCTCCTTGAAATTTTATTGTGTTGTAATCTGCACGACAGCGCGGAAACACTATTAATACAAGTATTCCCATTTTTGAAAATTGCACACACCGCCGGGTGTTTCGCACCACCCTTAAAGAAAAACCCGAACCGCATTTTTTGAGTTCGGGCAAAGTTAGCTAATTTTCACCGCGCACACATACTTTATGCCGCCTTACAGACCGCAACTTAAATACAAGTATAGCGCGCGAATCACATAACTGCCGCCCGGTTTCTTGAATCGGACTCACTCCACAGAAAAACCGGCCCTGCTTAGCCGCAACCTCCCGCTTCATCGTTTGTCAGTCCCAAATGCGCATGGATACGCATTAGTCACAACATAACTATTATACATGATTTTAGGCTGTTTGGCAAGTTTTTTCATCAAAAAAATTCATTAAATTTTCTACAAATTTAATGAATTTTATTACTGATTTTTGTGCATGTTTTTGGATATGTTTGACGCTGATATTGCTAAAAATAAATATTTAACAGAAAAAAAAATCAAAGAGACAGCGCCGCGCTGCCTCCTTAAAACTTTTATTTCTTAAACAAAGTTCCGTTTTTCAATCTATTGCAAGCGTCATAATAGCTTTCGGGAGTTCCTATATCAATACGCACAGCGTCAAACACATACGCGTATACAGGTTTTTTTCCTATCAGCCACGGAACAAAATGTCCCGGCGCATCCGGATTATTACCCTCGGCAAGATATTGTCCCACAAGCGAAATAGTATCTTTTTTATAAAGATAAAACGGCGACACACCCAAATCCGTTTTAGGCTTTTCCGGTTTTTCCTCAAATCCGAGAACTTTATTGTTCTCATCAAGTTCAGCGACTCCCATAGAATGTAAATCCTCTTTATTTTCAATTCTATGCGCGCAAATCATATCGCAATCCTTTTCACGATACAAGTTGACAAAACTGTTAAGTGAAAAGTCGAATATATTATCACTTGCCATTACAAGTATTTCATCATCAATCTTTTCAAGGTCAATGACATATTTTAAATCACCGATTGCACCCAGTCTGTTGTCATTGCTTGTTGTATGGTCATTTATAACCTTTATGCCTTTAGGTCCCGTATAGGTTTTGCTCCAGTCACAAAAATTTGTATAGAACTTTTCGTTTGTCACTATATAAATATTCTCAACCGACTCTACCTCATCAATTTTATCTATTACCATATCAAGTATGGTTTTATCGCCAAGTTTCAAAAGAGCCTTGGGCATATTTTCAGTTAATGGGTAAAGGCGAGTGGCATATCCCGCCGCCAACAATACACACTGCATAATTTTTTCTCCTATTTATTCTCCAGCTTGTCTACCAGCGCCTTAATCTTATTGACAGGATCAAGAAGCTTTGAAATTGTTTCATCATGATTCAGAGTATCTATGAGCAATGACATATACTTTGACATGTCAACCTCACAATACCATTCGCGCGTTGCCAATTCAGGATTCCTGTAAATAAGATTAGTTGTGAAAATCTTATCCACTATACCGTTTTTAAACGCCTCATCAAAGCACTCAAGACCATTGCAGAAAAGTCCGAACGACGCGAAAACAAATATTCTCTTCGCGCCCTGGCTCTTAAGATTTCTTGCAACGTCTATAACCGATTCGCCCGATGAAATCATATCGTCTACTATTATAACGTCTTTACCGTTTACATCTCTGCCAAGATATTCATGCGCTTCTATAGGATTTTTACCGTTAACAATTCTTGAATAGTCACGTCTCTTATAGAACATTCCCAGGTCAAGCTTAAGAACTGAAGAATAGTACATACATCTTGACATTCCGCCTTCATCCGGAGATATTACAATAGTATCAAACTTATTAATGGAAATATCCGGAACCGCTCTTACAAGCGCCTTAATCATCTGATATGTAGCCTGAACATCATCGAATCCCGAAAGAGGAATCGCGTTTGATATTCTCGGGTCATGGGCATCGAACGTAATAATATTCGCCACACCCATATTAACAAGTTCCTGAAGCATAAGCGCCGCGTCAAGCGACTCGCGTCCGCTTCTTCTGTGCTGTCTGCCCTCGTATAGCATAGGCATTACAACCGTAACTCTTCTTGCCTTGCCTCCCATTGCGGCTATAACCCGCTTTAAGTCCTGATAATGATCATCCGGACTCATATGGTTTTCAACACCGTACATCTTATAAGTAACACCATAATTGAAAACATCACATATAATATATACATCATGACCTCTGACGGTTTCATCTATAACACATTTTCCCTCGCCCGTTCCAAATCTCGGACATGTTACATGCGTAACATATGTGTCCACTTTTTCATTTGCACGGAACACCTTAAGATACTCGTCAATTCTTTCTGTTATCTCCTCGCAGCCTCGCATGCTGATTATGCTCAACTTACCTACGATTGGTGCCTCATCGCTTATAAAATTGTTTGTCATGTCAGTTCTCCTTCTAATAAAGACGGGTATGTAACTTTTCTATATAATCAAATATAACATATATTCCATACTTTTGCAAGTGACATATTTAAATTATTTTGAAGGATTTTCGACAAATATTTTGTATATTATAGATATTTTGTTCTTATCCCTGTTCTTTCTGTCAATATAAATATCGCAAAAATTATCGCTACATGTATTGGATATGCAATAGCGTTCTTAATTATTCTTTCCACTGCAAAGACAACATATGCTTTGTTATACATTAATGACAGCCAAAATGTGTTCAGAATCATATTTACAAAAACAGTTATTATAAATACCGCAAGCATTATTCGCCATATCATGTATTTTTTATTGTTTCCGTAAAGGCAAATACCATAAATAAATCCGCCCAGAGCCGCCGATAATGTAAAGCCGGGGAAATACACTCCTCCGCCCTGGTTCATCAAATATCCGAGCACATCTCCCAACGCGCCTATTATCGCCGCCGGGACAGGACCTAAAATCATTCCTGCCGCGGAAGTCGCGGCAAACGTAAGAGTCAGTCTGTTTTGGAACATCGCCGGCGGAATCGGTATTTTAAAAGTCCCCAATACCGCGAACACCGCGAGCAGCATAGCCGATAAAACAATTCCCTTTGTTGTTGTCAGGTTTTTCGCTGACATTGTAATTTTTTTCAACATGAAAAAAACACCTCCGTAAAATTTTTGGCAATCAAACATTGCCAAAAAAAGAGATGCTCACTATTTTTTCAGCGGGATGCGGTCTATGCACCGCAAGCGAAAACCGCTTTTCGTCAGAGCGACAACTCCCCGTTCGCTCCGCACTTCACGCGCACAAACCTACTCTGTTTGTTCGATTGTATATATTATTATATAACAATATATAATATTTTGCAATAGGTTTTCGTGATTTTACGGTTTTATTTTCTAAGCGCATCTGAAAAATTAAGCGAGTGCATAAAGCCGTGAATACTCACGGTCATAATATCTCCTCCTACCGCCTTGCCATCAACGCAGAGAACATTCGCTCTTACCTCCTCACCGACGTTTCTCGGATAATTATCTACTATATACGTATATCTCACACCGCGCATACCCATATAAGGGCGCAAATCAAGCCCTGCCTCTATTTGCATCTCATTATAGTTTTCATACACTCTGTCAAACGGGTCCGGAATTATCACCTCCGCCTTTTCTATAGACTGAGCCTGCACTTCCCAGCCGTAACTTTTTAAAAAAGCGGCATTGTCAGTTTCCTCCTCACCGTTTGCAAACAGCACAAATGCCAAAGTAGTTATTACTATTATAACAACAGCAGCAAAATACATCATAGCTCTTCTCCCCATTACCTCACCCCATTCATTATATTATTTCTTTTTGGAAAATATTACTATGTTTAAAAAAGTTCAAACTGCTGAAACTAAAATAGACTATATTTTATTAAGGAGAGAATAATATGAACAACACTTCTTTGGTTATAACAATTATCGGCGCGATTAACTGGCTTCTTATCGGACTTTTTCAGTTCGACCTTGTGGCTGCGATATGCGGCGGACAAGCATCATGGATAAGCAGAATCATCTATATTATTGTCGGTCTTGCGGGACTTTGGTGTATCAACTTATTGTTTAAGGACAAAGTTCCAAAGCGTCAGCACGGAAACGCGTAATTTAAATCTGCACAAACAAAAATCAGGCGCGCTTAAAACGCGTCTGATTTTTAATTTAAGCAATTATATATATTAATCAAATTTCATATTAATATAATTTTGTATTATTTTAATACATTTTTCCGTACCCAGTCCGGACGTATTAATACATAAGTCATAGTGATTCGGATCAGACCATTGCTGTCCGGTGTTATGCTCATAATAATCGCCTCGCGTTTTGTTCATCGAATGCACAAGGCTCTTAGCGTCCTCCGGATTAAGTTCATATAATCGAATGACACGGCGCATACAATCACGAAGCGGCGCGTACAGATAAACACGCACAACATTATCCATATCCTTCAAAACATAATCCGCGCAGCGTCCGACTATAACGCAGCCCTCTCTTTCCGCTATTTCACGAATCGTCTTTGCCTGCTGTTTAAAAAGCGCGTCAGCCTCTTCAAGCGAGGACTTGTGTATACTCTCGTCATCACCGGCATAAAGCCCGCTCTCGTCTCCCTGTGAAATTTCAAAAATTTCACGTCCGTAATACTTAATCCCAAGCGCTTTAGCAAGTTCTTTGCCTATTTCCTTACCGCCGCTTCCATAGCTTCTGGCAATGGTAATAACTATTTTCATGATACACACGTCCCTTCTTTTTATACTTATGTTATATATACCACCATTTAATAAATTTAAACATTAAAAATTACTGAAAACAAATTTTCCGCTCTCCGTAAGTTCATCATCACTTATGCCGTCATCAATATTCGCTCCGCCGACAAGCGCCGCGCTGCTCTCATTTTTATCGCATAATGACCAGTTTGCCCAGCTTATTCCACGCTCTTTCATAAAATCAATCCACTTTTGCGCCTCTTCAAGATAAACCCCTCCGTTTCCGTCCGCCGCGCTTGTTCCCCATTCTGATACAAACACGGGCAGACCGCAGTCTGCAATCCGCTGACGAAGCCAATCAATATGCGTTCCCGCATAAAAATGACACGTGTACATTATATTGCTGCCGCTGAGCGGATTTTTAGCCGCCTCATGCAGGTCCTGACTCCACGTAGGACTGCCTACCAAAATAATTCCATCGCTGTTTGCTCTTATGACCGGAATTATTTTTTCAGCGTAAGGCTTTACATTTCCGTCCCATGTAACTCCACCGTTAGGCTCGTTGCATATCTCATAAATCACAGCCGGATTATCTTTATACCGCTCGGACATTTCCGCGAAAAACTCTGCGGCTTCGTACACGTGACTAAGCGGGTCTCCATCCGATAGAATATGCCAGTCTATTATAACATACATATCTTGCCTTATAGCGCTGTCTACAGCGTTTATAAGCGCGTCCTTTACAGAGCGGTTTGAAATGTAACCGCCCTCGCCTGTATACATAGCGCACCTGAACAGATTCGCACCATAATCCGCGGTTGATTTAATCGCGTTTTCCGTCGCAAATGAAGGGAACCAATGCAAACCATGACTTGACATGCCATGAAGCGCGACTCCCTCGCCTTTTTCATTCATCAGACGCGTACCTTCAACATGTAATTTACCATTCTCGCTTACTCCGCCTTTACGCACGGCAGACGGAGGCTCAGTAGCCACAGGTGTCTCATACGGCTTAAGGTTTCCTTTCTTGTTTGCCGCGCGCATAATTATCGCGCAAGCCTCCGCGCGCGTTATTGATGATTTGGGATTTAAATTCCCATTATCGTCACCAAACACCACACCGTTTGAATACGCGGCTATGACGCTGTCATAATATCGCCCGTCAAGCTGAGAAAAATCAGCGACGCTTCCCGACACCTGATTATAATCGCCCTTTTCATTCGGCAGAAAAGCTTTCATAACTATTTTTATAGCCAGCTGACGCGTAATAGGCTCGTCAAAACTTTCACCTGTCGGCGGTATTTCGTCCCAATCGTAATATCCCGTTTCCAAAGCCGCCTGAAGCATACCGCCTGCCCAGTGATTACTCTGTCCTTTTTTTGCCTCAAGATTATTTACCCTCGCGACAACGCTGACAAGTTCCGCTTTCGTTATTATCCCCGAAGGACGAAAACTCCCGTCGTCATATCCGCTTAAATATCCGGAGTTTGTCATATCCGTCACATTATCATAATACCAATCACCCTGATTCACATCTGAAAATCCATAAGCGCAGCCGCATATTATCATAATAACGGCAAACGCTAAAATAAACGTCTTTTTTTTCATACAATCTCTCCTTTTTCGTTCCTCCTTTCATTGTATCACAACTTCATTATTTTTTCCACAATTTTATTTTAAAAAGACATTTAAAGGCGTTAACCTTTAAATGTCTCGTATATGACGCTATTAATCCGCGAACATCGGTGTGGACAAATATCTTTCGCCGGTGTCAGGCAAAAGAGCAACTATTGTCTTGCCCTTATTTTCAGGACGTTTTGCTAATTCTGTTGCAGCCCATACCGCCGCTCCGGAGGAAATACCGATAAGCACTCCCTCGTTTCTTGCAATAGATCTGCCCGTCTTAAACGCGTCCTCATTTTCTACTTTAATTATTTCATCATAAATTTCGGTGTTCAGTGTTTCGGGAACAAATCCCGCTCCTATACCCTGAATCGCGTGCGGTCCCGGTTTACCCTCAGACAATACAGGTGATGAATCCGGTTCTACCGCGACAATCTGCACATTAGGATTTTGTGATTTTAAATATTCGCCCACACCTGAAATTGTGCCTCCTGTTCCTACGCCCGCCACGAATATATCAACCTTTCCGTCTGTGTCTTCCCAAATCTCGCGTCCCGTGGTGGCTCTGTGATAGGCGGGATTCGCAGGATTTGTAAACTGACTCGGGATAAAGCTATCAGGTATTTCCCGCACGAGTTCATCCGCCTTTGCAATCGCACCCTTCATACCTTTCGCTCCGTCTGTAAGCACCAATTCCGCCCCATACGCTTTCAATAGATTACGTCTTTCAACGCTCATCGTTTCCGGCATTGTTATAATAATTCTATATCCGCGCGCGGCGGCGACAGATGCGAGACCGATACCCGTATTTCCCGATGTCGGTTCAATTATAACCGAAGTTGGTTTTAATTTCCCCTGACGCTCCGCCTCGTCAATCATCGCCTTTGCAATTCTGTCCTTAACCGACCCTGCCGGGTTAAAGTATTCAAGCTTAGCAAGAATTGTTGCTTGCAAATTATTTGCCCTTTCATGATTTACGAGTTCTAAAATCGGTGTGTTCCCGATAAGATCAGTTATTTGATTATATATTTTTGCCATTTTTTTATTCCTTCTTTCTGTTAATCCAATGCCGCAAACGCGTCATCCAATGCCGCGATTAAGTCGCTAATATTCTCCGTACCGATTGACAGCCTTATTGTATTCGGCTTTATTCCCTGCTCCTTTAATTCCTGCTCATTGCACTGAGAATGAGTTGTTGTCGCAGGGTGAATTACAAGCGACTTTGAGTCGGCGACATTCGCAAGCAGTGAAAATATTTCAAGGTTATCAATAAACTTATGCGCCTCTCTCGTACCGCCCTTAATTTCAAACGTGAATATACTTCCTCCGCCGTTCGGCAGGTATTTCTTATACAGGCAGTGGCTCGGCTCTGTCTGGAGCGACGGGTGATGAACTGCCTCAACCTGCGGATGATTGTTCAGGTATTCAACAATTTTAAGGGCATTTTCCACGTGACGCTCTACTCTCAGCGACAGTGTTTCAAGTCCCTGCAAAAATATAAACGCATGGAACGGCGAAAGCGTCGCGCCCGTGTCACGAAGCAGAAGCGCCCGTATATACGTTACAAAGCTTACATTTCCTACCGCCTCAAAAAAGCTTACACCGTGATATGACGGATTCGGCTCGACAAACTGCGGGAACTTGCCTGACGCTTTCCAATCAAAACCGCCGTCTACTATAACACCGCCTATTGCAGTACCATGACCGCCTATAAACTTTGTCGCGCTGTGAACAACTATATCTGCCCCGTATTCAAGCGGTCTTATAAGATACGGAGTCGCGAAGGTTGAGTCCACCACAAGCGGAATTTTATGCTTATGTGCGATTTTTGCAATTTCCTCAATGTCTATTATATTTGAGTTCGGATTACCGAGCGTTTCTATAAATATTGCCTTTGTGTTTTCCTGAATTGCATTTTCAAAAGAGCCGTCAATTTCCGGATCAACAAATGTTGTCGTAATTCCGTAATCGGGCAGTGTATGCGCCAACAGGTTGTATGTACCTCCGTAAATCGTCTTAGAAGCGACAATATGGTCACCCGCGTGCGCAAGCGCCTGAAACGTGTACGTTATAGCCGCCGCGCCTGACGCAACGGCAAGCGCGCCCGTTCCGCCCTCAAGAGCCGCTATTCTCCGCTCGAATATATCCTGCGTCGGATTTGTCAGTCTTCCGTAGATATTGCCCGCGTCTTTTAAACCAAAACGGTCTGATGCGTGCTGTGAATTATGGAACACGTATGAAGTCGATGCGTAAATCGGAACTGCGCGCGCGTCCGTAACCGCGTCCGCCTTCTCCTGTCCTATATGCAGCTGTTTTGTTTCAAACTTCCAATCTTTATTTGCCATTTTTATTACCTCTTTCTTATTATATTATTTGTTTCATCTATGTGTTTTTTATACAGCACATTCGTTCTCTTAACATTACCATCACCTCATATTTTATATTTCCTATAGACTTACTATGATTTAAATTATATCACACTATTTGGAAATGTCAAGTTTTTTTTGAAATTTTTTCTTTATTTTTTATGCCGAGATAATTGGGACAAATAAATTCAATATTTTTTTGAAATTTAAAAAAGTGCTGTTTAGAGCACTTGTTAATTTGCATATTCCGAATATAATCACCATACCAATAAACATCATCAGATAAAATATCATTAGTTACTCCATAATCAACAGCCCGATACCTTTATTTCACATTGACTATCAGTATTATCCATAATCACCTCGGTGATACTGTCTGCGGTGATTTTTCCGCTATACGGATTTTTCACGCTCATAATATTACCCAATACAACAGCGCGCACCTCGCTTTTTTCAAAAGACAAATCGCAGTCTATCATTTCGCATTCTTCTAATATAAGACCTTTTGCGCAGCATAACGGCTGTGTGCCGATAATTTTACATCGGACAAGGCGAAGATTTTCGCTGTACCAGCCCAAATATTCGCCCTTCACCACGCTGTCATAGACCGTGACGTTTTTGCTGCGCCAAAAAGCGTCCTTTGTATTCAAGTTAGAATTTCTTATTGTGATATTCTGTGTGTATTGAAATGAATATTTTGCCGTCATATTCAGGTCGTCAAATTCCGAATCAAAGCACTTCAGAAATGGATACTCCGATGTCAGTTCACAGTTATTCACAGTTAGATTACGACAAAACCAACCAAACTCCGTCGAGGTTATTTTACAGTCTGCCATAGTTACATTACCGCATTCGCGAAGAGCCTTTATTCCGCCAAAATCCGAATTGGTAATTGTAATATCATTATCATACCAAAGCGCCGCGCGGCAGGTTTCGGTCATTTTACAGTTGTTTATAACTGCTTTTGTGGTATGCCAAAACGGATACCTTAAAAGAAAATCACAATCCTCAACTACAATGTCTGTTGTTTCTTTAAGTGCAGATTCGCCGTCAGCTTCTCCTGCAAAAACGCAGTTTTTTTATATGTGCGTGATTAACTCCGTAAAAAGCGCGTTCTTCGTCATGTGTTTCGTTCATATATAAAGTCATACTAATTTCCCTTTCGTGGTTTTGCGTTTGATAAATCTATTTTACTACAAAATATTCAAAATGGCAAATATTTATATTGTATAGGAACCTATAGCTATATTGAATTTAGTCAGTATGTGGGGTGTACGTATCAGTATGGCGGTTATATTAGTGCCGTGTTTCGGATTTCCCGGAGTATGGATTGCAATGCGCGGCGAACTATGCGTCAGAGGTATATTGTTCCTGATAAGATTATTCAGAGAAAAATGGCTGAAAAAGAAAATAATTATATAGAAAAAGAAAGCCTTAAGGCTTTCTTTTTCTATAGTTTTGCTGATTTCTAAACACGCGGACCCAAACATTCCTACTGCAAAATTTCATTCAGATTCCCTTTACTGAACCGAAGTTCAGGATTTTTAACACTTACTTTCATACCCTCAGATACAGAGCTTACAATAAAGGCATTTCCGCCTATAGTCGCACCGTTTCCAATTACAGTATCACCTCCGAGAATAGTTGTTCCCGAATAAATAGTTACATTGTCACCTATCGTCGGATGACGCTTAACGCTTTTCAATTCCTGTCCTTTTCTTGTTGAAAGAGCGCCAAGGGTAACACCCTGATATATTTTTACATTATCTCCGATTTCTGTCGTTTCACCGATTACTATACCCGTTCCATGGTCAATAAAAAAATACTTTCCTATTTTTGCGCCCGGATGAATATCTATACCTGTGATACTGTGAGCATACTCAGTCATAATTCGCGGTATCATCGGTATTCCCAATGTCCATAGTTCGTGCGCGATTCTGTAAACAGTGATGGCAAGCACTCCGGGATACGAGAAAATTATCTCGTCTGTACTGTATGCGGCAGGGTCGCCGTCATAAGCCGCCTGAATATCCGTATGCAGATACTCGCGTATTTTAGGAATTTGTTCAAGAAATTGATACACAAGCTTTTCCGCTTTTTCATTAATAGCGGACTTTTTGCACTCGCTGCATATATCCTGATTACCAAGAGCGCGCGCGATCTGCTTTTTCAGATTATACTGTACAAATTCTATTCTCTCGCCTATCAAAAATTTTATATACTCGTTTCTTACCCTGTTCTTATCAAAAAAACCCGGGAAAAGAATTTTTTTTATCTCGTCTATAACTTCAATCAGAATGTCTTTATTTATCATGTTTTCCTCGTCAATTCTGACGGTTAATTCATGTGTATTATAGCTGTCTAAAATAACATTTATCAGCTTTTCAGTATTACTTTCCATATACATCCCTCCTGATTATATATTACAGTGTATCATATTTAACTGCAAAAGTAAATATACTTAATCCGCTAATTTCGTAATTTACGAATTACTTTTGCAAACCGCGCATTCCGCGTCGCCATTTGGGAAAGCGGTCTTGCGAAACTCCATTTTCAGCGCGTCATACATAAGTAACTGTCCCGTCAGCAATTCACCCGCGCCCGTAAGATATTTTATAGCTTCCGCCGCCTGCATGCTTCCTATAACTCCCGCCACAACTCCTATAACGCCGGCTTCTTTGCCTGACGGCAGTTCTCCTTTAGGAGGCGGCTCTTTAAAAATACACCTATAACAAGGTCCTCCGCCCGGAACATAAGTCATCAGCTGTCCCTGAAAACGCATTATGCCCGCGTGCGAAAAAGGTTTTTTAGATATTACGCAAGCGTCGTTTATTAAAAATTTCGTTTCAAAATTGTCGCAGCAGTCAAGAACAAAGTCATATCCGTTTATTATTTTTCCGATGTTTTCTGAGTTTATAAAATAATTATACGTCTTGACTTTTATATTGGGATTAATCGCCTCAATAGATTCTTTTGCGGAAATCACCTTTTCCCTTCCAATATCGTCTTCGGCATGTATAATCTGTCTTTGCAGATTTGACAAATCGACCACGTCAGCATCAGCAATACCGATTGTGCCGACACCCGCCGCGGCAAGATAGATTGCGGCGGGTGACGCGAGTCCTCCCGCTCCTATTATAAGAACCCTGCCCTTCATTAGTTTTTCCTGTCCTGTTTCTCCTATTTCCGGCAAAATTATCTGCCTCGCATACCTTTCCCTATCACTTTTTGACAGCGCCATATCGCATTACCCTTTCATCAATACACGTTCTCTATAAAATTTTTCAGTCCCAATTTTTTAGTTCTTTGCGCTTCGGTTAATAATTCTAATCAACCTTATTGTTGGATTACAATTTCCCTTCTCAACCTAATATTTCATACTTATTACGTAGGTTTTATATGGAAATATCTTAGCACATGCGCGGCTTATTGTCAACATATCACTTAACGCTTATTTTAGACCTTTCTTATTTTAACACATTGTGCCAATAAGTCATATTATATAAAACAACAAAAACTAAATAAGGAGGATATGACATGTTTGAAACCGTTTCAGTCATAGGCGGCGATTTACGTCAGCTGACCCTTGCGAAACTAATGAGAAAAGAAGGCTATCATGTCTTTCTCTACGGCTTCGATAAGGATATTCAGACAGATGATATAGACACAGAGTCCGATATTGACTTTGTGCTTGGTTCTGATATTATTATACTTCCCGTACCTGTAACCTTTGATGGTTCAACAATTAATTCACCATACGCAAAAAATGCGATGACTGTCGATGAACTTATTGACGGCATCAATCCGTCCGCCATAGTATTCGGAGGACAAATACAACCCAATCTCGCAAAAGCTTTTGAAAATAACAGCATCGCATACCGCGATTATTTAAAGCGCGAGGAACTTTCAATAAAAAACGCCATCCCTACGGCATTGACAATACAGCGGAAAACAAACGGCATAACCAAAACAGTTATGCCGTTCACTATATTGTTTTCACTTCAATTCACTTCAATCCGATTCATATCCACCGCATATTGAAATCATATTTTCCAAACTTCCCCACAGATAGATTTTTACCGTGTCATACTCCGTATCGCTCATGTCAAAACGCGTAGAGATTGATTCTTTCCGCGCCGCCTTGATTTTTCATTTGAAATATCGGCCTTTATAAGCGCATGCAAACATTGCCGCGCTGCCGTTTCCGCTATGATTAAAATTTCCTTCTGAAAATTCCGTATATACCGCCATAGCGCCTTCTTAGGCTGATACTCGCAAATTAAATATCCGTACTGGAACATTCCTCAATCATTGTTATGTAATTCTCTTTGCGTCCGCGCGATGAATAAACAATCCTAAAGCCAAAATCAAGATGTTTTATGCAGAGAATCATATATTTCTCATACACTATAATTTTATCAATAATTTCGCCGTAAACACTCTGCGAGAACAGTGCGTCATATCCTATTTGCTTTTTTAAAAGCAGCGGATTTCTCCGCTGAGCTTTCTCCCCGCTCTCCTCCAATCTCTTTTTTAAATGTTCTGTTTCTTTGTCATATTTCTCACACAACAACTGTTTCTCTCTGTCGGTTATTTGCCCCGAAAAATAACTGTCAAGCACTCTGAGTTTTTTATTCTCTGTCTCTCTTATATCTCGCTCTATAGCATATACCGTATCCGTTGTTACCGATTTTTCTGCCTTCGCTATTTCAGATACTATCTCATCTGAAACAGTATCAAAATCACCGCAAAGTTTCTCTGTCACAAACCTCATACATTCAAGCAGTGACTTATTGTTTATTGTCCGCATTCCGCACCCGACAGTTCCTATTTCGCTGTCTTTTCTTCTTCCATGTTCCGCTCTGTTTTTGCATGTCCATGCTATGTATTCGCCGCTGCTTTTTCTGCTTCTGCGTATTATAAATTTCGCTCCGCATTCGCCGCATATGATTTTTCCCGAACACCAATATCTGTTTGAATATTTGCATTTTGACTTTGCCAACTCGCTTCGCCTGTCAAGTTCCTCTCTGGTTCTGTTCCACATTTCTCTGTCGATAATCGCCTCGTGATGATTTTTGATAAAAACTTTTTCTCCGTCGTTTTTCTCTTTTTTATGAGTCAGATAATCTTTTGTCACATACTTTCCTTGAATAAGGTCTCCAACATATTTTTCATTCCTGAGCACCCTCATAATCATTGTTCCGCTCCACATTCCGCTTGAGGACCTTGGTGGTTTTATACCGGCTTCATACAATTCACGGGCTATTATATGGCTGCCCTTCCCCTCATTCGTGTATTTATTAAAAATCAGCCGCACAATTTCGGCTTCAATCTGATTCACTATTAAGTTTCCGCCGCTTATATTAAATCCGAAAATACTGTTGTTCCCAAACACCACGCCGTTTTCCATCGCGCGGCGCTGTCCCCATTTCACGCGTTCGGAAGTTTTTCTGCTCTCCTCCTGCGCGACAGATGCCATTATTGAAAGTCTGAATTCGCCATCGTTATCGCGCGTGTCAATATTATCGTTTATAAATACCACTCCGACACCATATTCTTTCAGCACCCTTGTATATTTCAGCGTGTCAATAGTGTTTCTTGCAAATCGGCTGACTTCTTTTGTAAGTATTAAATCTATTTTCCCCGCTTTTCCGTCTTCTATCATTTTATTGAATCCCGAGCGTTTTTTTGTCTGAGTTCCTGTCACTCCCTCGTCATAATATACACCGGCATATTTCAGATTTTCTTTGGATTTTATATACTCTTCAAAATATTTTCTTTGATTCGCAAGCGAATTTATCTGATCCTCCTTATCTGTTGAAACTCTCGCGTATGCCGCTGTTCTCAGCATGACAAATACATCTCCGTTAAACGTGTAAAACAGCTTTCTGTAATAAGTTTTTCTTTATATAAGTGCTTTACTATTCCTCTTTTTATATCAAGACGAATTTTCTCCTCCGCAGATTGATTTATTTCTTTCATAACACCACCTCTTATATATTTATATTGCGCGAAGATTTATATTAAAACAAAAAAAGAACATTGAATCCTTTGTTCAATGTTCTTTCGCTCGGCTTGTTACAAAGCCTTTTTTCTCTCTTTTATATAATTTTCGAGATAATCCACCGTCTTATCAATGCCAAGTTTGCTTGAATTTATTGAAATATCATAATTCCTTGAGTCTCCCCATTTTCCTGTACAATAGTAATTGTGATATTCCTTTCTCTTTTTATCATGCCGATTCATTGTCGCCTCAGCCTCAGCCTCTGTCATATGTCTTATAGAACTTACACGGTTAATTTTAACATCTCTGTCGGCAAGAATAAAAATTGTAATAAGTCCCTTATATTCCTTTAAAATAGCCTCCGAACAACGACCTACCACTATAAACGACTCGCCTTTTTTCGCCTTTTTTCTCAGATACTCAAATTGTATATTTGCTATATTCTCCTCCGGCGAATTGCTGTAACCACGCACATTTCTCGATATAAATCTTTTTTTAGGCACCTCGTCATACTTTTCAAGCAAAGCGGTGTCAAGATTATTCTCAACGGCAATTTCACGCAGTATATTTACATCGTACATGGCAAGATTAAACCTCTCTGCCAACTGCTCCGCTATTACATGTCCTCCGCTTCCGTATTCACGTCCGATAGAAATAATTATCTGTTCTGACATAGCCTTCTCCTTTCAATTAACAGTATCTTACAAAAATACATATTGTAGATACAACCAATACCAGTACTGTAGCCGGAACCGCTTTTTTACAGTAAGTTCCCCAGCCTACCGGATAACCCGACTTTGCCGCTACCGACGTTCCGACAACATTTGCCGAAGCTCCTATAGGCGTCGCACTGCCGCCTATGTCTGTGCCCATTGACAAAGCCCATGCAAGCACTCGAAGGTCAGCGCCGGGCACGGCTTGAGAAAGCGAGGTTATAACCGGTATCATTGTTGCGGCAAACGGAATATTATCCACAAACGCGCTTGCAATCGCCGATACCCATATAATAATCGCAATCATAAGCATTACGCTGCCACCGCTTATCATACCTATAAAATCCGCGACTACCTTCAGCACTCCGGTTTCTTCAAGTCCTCCTACCACTACAAACAATCCTATAAAAAACAGCAATGTTTTATAATCGACTTTTCTCATTATTTCTCCTACGCATCCCAAAGATGTGAGAATTGTAATAATCGCGATAAACAGTCCTATAAACGCTACTGTAAGGTGAGTCTGGGCATGAGTTATGAGTAATACCACAGCCAACATAAAAATTACACAGCTTATGACAAAACTCTTTTTATTTGTTATCGCGTCTTCAGGCTTCGGTAAAGACGATATATCAATATCTGTTTTTCCATTACCCTTAATTTCTTTGCGGAAAGCAAAGTAAAAATAAATAACAATAACTATCAGCGCTATGCCCGCTATAAGTCCTGTGTTTGATATGAAATCTCCAAATGAGTATCCCAAAGAAGTGCCTATAATTATATTTGGAGGGTCTCCGCACATAGTCGCGCTGCCTCCAAGATTGGCACAGAAGACTTCAGTCAGTATCATCGGAATCGGATTAAACTTTAACAGCTGCGCAAGTTCCACCGTAACCGCCGCAAGAAACAATATAACTGTAATACTGTCTATAAACATTGCCAATATTGCTGACATAACCATAAAAGCAATAAACAATGCCGTCTTTTTGTAATTGACTATTTTTGCCAAACGCATGCAAAGCCATCTGAAAAAACCTGCCTTAGCCATGCCTTCAACCATTATCATCATACCGGCTATAAATATTATCGTAGCCCAATTTATACCGCTTGACGATTCCACTGCATCACCCGAGTGATACCAAAAATCCAACGTAAATATACTGTGTACGTTAAGAGTGTCTTTAATCGCGCCAACGCTGTGCATACATAAGCCAAACACCAGTACCAGTGTAAGAACTCCGCATGTAAGCGTCACTATATGGCGCTCAAATTTTTCAGTGATAATTAACAGAAACATTACCACAAATATTATAACAGCTAAAATAGCCGCTGTCATAGGAAATACCCCCTTGTCAAATATGAATTTTATTTATGCCAAAGAGCACAAAACCATTGCCTACAATAACATATTTTTCACTTTTTTTCAAGGTATTCCTGCTATTTGTAACAATTTTATCACAAATCTTCTCTTCTCGCAATCACTATTTTGTCATATTGCTGAATTTTTTCCTCTATATAGTTAACACTCTACCTACCGCGGAGGGTGCTATCGAAATTGCAATATCTGAAACACCGATAACGCTTCATGGCAGTAAAACACTTGTCTTGGGATATGGAAAAATCGGCAAAATCCTCGCAAAAGATTTATGCGGCATGGGCGCGTGCACGTATGTCGAGGCGAGAAAATACGCTGACCTTGCAATGATTGAGGGACACGGTTATGAGCCGCTTTCACTTGGTGAACTCAAGGATAATATACATAAGTTTGATATAATCTTTAATACTGTACCATCACTGATTCTGGACAGCGAGGCGCTTGAAAGAGTTAAAAAGGACGCTATAATAATAGACCTCGCCTCAAAACCCGGCGGGGTGGATTTCGAAGCCGCAAAAGCCTTCGGCGTAAAAGTTATTTGGGCATTGTCATTGCCGGGGAAAATCGCGCCCGTTACATCAGGAGCAATTATTAAAGATACGATTATGAACATTATAAAAGAATTGGGGGTGTGAAAATTGGATTGGGAAAATAAAACAATAGGCTTTGCCATGTGCGGCTCGTTCTGCACTTTTAAAAAAGCCGTTGCCGTTATGGAAATGCTGACTCAAACAGGCGCAAATATTATTCCGATAATGAGTGAAATGTCTTATAACACTGACACACGCTTCGGAAATGCCGAGGATTTTCGTCATAATATTAGAAACATGACGGGCAATGAAATCATCAGCAGCATAAAAGAAGCCGAACCGATTGGTCCAAAAAATCTACTCGACCTTTTGGTTGTTCTTCCATGCACAGGCAATTCACTTGCAAAAATAGCAAACGGTATAGCCGATACATCTGTGACAATGGCTGTGAAGGCTCACTTAAGAAATCAAAAACCGGTGCTTATAGCTGTGTCCACAAACGACGGACTCGGCACTGCCGCGAAAAATATCGGCACACTTTTAAACTGCAAAAATATTTATTTTCTGCCATTTGCTCAGGACGACTACATAAACAAGCCCAACTCGCTCGTTGCCAACTTTGATAAGCTTAACGACTCGATTGAGGCGGCGTTTGAAGGAAGACAATTACAGCCGATTCTCGGCTGATTATATAGATTCCCAATGAAAAAGAAATGACACACAATTTACAAAGAGGCGGCTTTTCTGTTTAAAGAAAAAGCCGCCTTTAATAATATCATTCTTCCGTCAGTTCAGATATTGATTGACGCAGAGCGTGATTGACTCGCTCATTATCTGAGTACAGCGTTCCAGAGGTATAGTGACATTCCCTGCCGCCCAGTCTTTTACAACCGACAAATACCCTCCTATAAACAGTCTCATATTCATTTCAAAGCCTTCCCTGTCATGTATATTCGGCAGAATCACCTCGTCAGAAAGATACTGTTTTATGACAATATCCCTAAGTTCATTCAAAAACGAATCTACACCCGGAGTATTCAAAAGCATTTTATACATTTCCTCGTCTTTTTTTAAAAAGTCAATCACATGCTCCATAGCGATATACGGATTAGCAAGAGAATTCCTATAATCATTCTTATCCAGAGAACCCAGTAATTCCTTAAGCACATCCTTCTGTATTCTTTCACGCACATCTTCCGCGGATTTAAAATGCGCGTAGAATGTGCTTCTGTTTAAATCAGCCTTATTCACAATATCTGTGACTGTTATTCTTTTTGAGGTTTTATTCTGCATAAGCTGCACATACGCGTGTATTATAGATTTTTCTGAACGTATAGAATTTCTATATGTTTTCTTCTGTCTTTCTTCCATTTCTTCCCCTCACCTTTCTGAATATGAACACTATTACTCCCGCTGCCAAAATTATTCCCAAACCTATGCCTATCGGAACAAGCGGTGACATCCTGTTATACAATATAACAAACCGGCACGGCGCTTTTGTTTCAAATACCGCATAACTGCCGTCCACACTGCAATCAACTATATCCCATTTGCCATCAATCTGCACTCCAATTTTAGCGGCTTTTTTTGAATCGTCACGTATATGTACTTTTATAATATCATACGCGTTTTTGCTCAATTTAAAGGAATAAGCCTTTCCTGCTTTATATCCGTCAAAATCCTGATTCACCTCTTCCTCCTTTGCTGAAACAGTTGTGTTATCTTCAAACACACTTTCAACAAGCAAAAGAGCCGGAGTTTCATTTGTTGAAATAGTAGTTGTCGCCTTATTATAAACCGACTCAAATGCCGTATGACGAATTATCGGCATTGAAGGGTCTTTGTTCCACATCGGAATGTCACTTCCATCGGCTGTAAGCTTCGGAATGTCACTGTTTTGCAAAACAGTTCCATAATCCACTGTCATTGTTTTTAATTCCTTATCTTTATCCTTAAAAGTCACATTAAAACGGAATCTCGCAAGTTCGCTTGATTTTGACTGCAGCAGCGCACCGATATTTTCAGCGTCATTCTGAGCGATAGCCTTTATCTGCGGCATATATAAATCTCCCGATTCCATATAAAAATCGTCCGCTGAGAGATTTTGCATGCTTGCTGGGATTACTCCGTCATAAGCCGCTATATTTTCCGGAGACACAGCCTCGGCTTTCCCCGCAAGATTAGCTCCGTCAATTCCCGCAAGTCCCTCGTCTATGAAATAACTGTCGTTTAACTCGCCCGTTATAAATCCCGCTATAGCGCCCGATTTATCATTGGCTCCGTAAATGCGTGGAAGCGCATAAGAACTTTTTATATTCTTACCGCTGCCCGCGATACCGCCTATGTGATTATCTCCGTACAAATCATTTACAGCGATACAGTTTTCTATATCTCCTCCGCTCTGCCCAACAGTTCCGCCCGCATATGCGCCGTCACTGACATTTATCTCGCCTGTTGTGAGAGAATTTTTTATATTTCCTATATCGATTCTGCCGCATATTCCGCCCGCGTAATTAGCTTTTGCCGTTATATTGCCGCAGCTTATGCAGGAGTCTATGACTGCCTTCAAAACTGAATCACTGCTTACCAGTGTGCCGTCCGGAAGCTTAAGACTTTCACCTGTGCGAACCACTGATTCAAAACCTGTACACCCTGCCACTCCGCCGGTAAGTTCATTTCCCTCAACAGTACCGTTATTTATACAATATCTTATAAGAGCCGTATCTGCGTTCTCGTCGCCTATAAGTCTTGGGAGCGATATATCGGTGCTTTTAATATTACTTATTGCTGTTTCATTATCATCATCCGAAAAAGATTCTTTCTCGGCATAAGCAGTAGGGAACAAAAAGTCGAGCACAGCGCCCGCCACGGGAATCTCGACATCATACCCCGAAGAATCCAATTCAGTGTTCGGGTCTGCGCTGTATCCGCTTTCCGTTTCCCGGGGAGGAGGCGAAGGCGGCATAGTTGGCAGAGGTCTGATAGTTGGCAGAGCCTCAATCTTATCCTTTATACCGCCGTTCGCAATTTCATTCTTAAAATCCTCTATCTTTTTTTTCAAAGCTTTAAATTCTTTTTCGGCATTGTTTATGGCACGTTCCAATTTTTCCAGCGGCTCAGTAATCGAGTCGCCTATTTCTCCCGTTGTATTCCTTAACTGACGAAGCGTGCTCTTTAATTCAGTATTTGTTCTGTCAAGTTCAGATAAAACGTCATCTGCCGATTCTTCAAAGTCGTCAAGACGTTTGGTAAGCTTACTTTTAATATCGTCTACATCGTCTTCTCCTTTTTCCACAGCGTCATTAAGATTATCCATCAACGTTGTCAATTCGTCACCTTTGCCGTCAAATTCGTTAAGGAAATCATCTAATTTTCTCAACGACGTATTCAGAGAGTCGCTTACATTTCGTACAGATTCTTTTGTCTCATCGGAAAATGAACCCAGTTTATCCACAGTATCCCTAAGTGAAGACGTCAGGTTACTGCTATTGGCGCTATCCACCGCATTTGCGATACTGTCAAACATATTTATTGCCGAGTCGGTCAGATTTCTTAAACCGCTTACAGAATCCGAAAGACCCAAAAGCGACATCACTGTTGAAAAATCACCTGCGCCTGTGAGTAAATCCACGGCATAATCAAGTATCTTTGATTTTGCTCCCGATATATCATTTTTAAAAAGTTCAGTCTGCTTTTTTATTGAAGCCTTTGCGCTTTCATATGACAAATCAATATCGGTATAAGGTTCAAATCTGCCGCATATTCCGCCGACGCTTCTCCTGCCCCTGACTATGCCTTGGTTTATGCTTTCTCTTATTTCTCCGCTTTGTCTGCCGCATATTCCGCCTATATTATCTCCGAAACTCTCGCCGCCTATATGTCCCTCATTTGCACATATAACAACCGCTCCCTTGTTATTGCCGCATATTCCACCGACATTCACCGTGTTTTCATTCGACGCCTGACATATCTCTCCTCTGTTTTTGCTTAGCTTTATTCTGCCCTCATTATATCCCGCTATACCACCAATCTCACTGTCTCCGCTTACAGACGCGTTATTGACGCAGGAATCTATAACTCCCGTCATAGCATTATATCCCGCAATACCACCCGCCTGTTTTTTTGCGCTGATATTTCCCGAAAATGAGCAATTTATAATTTTACCTGCGTTATATCCCGCAATTCCGCCTACGGCTTTCAATCCGCTGTCAGTATTGTCTATATCAATATCGCTTCTTTCAAGAATTGATTCGGCTCGCTGCTTTATAATTGATTCCGCGTTATTTTTATTTTCGGATTTTATTTCACCTGTCACATTCAAATCTTTTATCTGAGCGTCTTTTGTAAGAGAATTGAAAAGTCCTTTTTCGCCTCCTCCAAACGACAAATCGACATTTTTTATAGTGTGTCCGCCGCCTTCAAAAACTCCGCAAAACACCTCCGCGCTTTTAATTTCAACGCCGCTTAAATCGATGTCGTTTTGCAGCACAAAGATTTTATCCTTTGAATAATCGTCAAAAACACATTTTTCCATAAAATCATTAAAATCACTCACTGTGGAAATAGACATAGCGGTATCAGCAGTCGCTATACATACAGGAAAAATATTTATAATTATAACAAGAGTTGTTAAAAGCGATGTCAGTTTAATTTTCTTCATTGTCATACTCCTCCTCATCATGTCCTGCCTCAAGAAGCAGCCTTTCCGGTTCTCCGACTTCTATTTTCGCGTTTATATCTCCTTTTATAAAGCCTTTGAAAACTCCGTCCATGAAACCTGTGACTTCACCCTTTATTCTGCCGTTTATATATACAAGACCTGACATTTCACGTTTTTCATTTTTCGCCGCGTCAGTATCCTCCTTGCGAAACGATGTTTTTTCAATGAATTTATCGGTCAAAAGAACAATCTGAGGCAAAATCATCATTACGATAACTATAGATATAAGCGTTCCGCGTCCAAGCGCAGTACCAAGCGCTGAAATTATAGCGTTTGTTGACAGCATTCCTATCAAAAATCCTGCCAAAGTAAGAATTGAACCTGACGTCAATATGGTAGGAAACGACTGATTCAATGCCATTGCCGCGGCTTGTTTCTTCTCCATCGTGTCTTTAAGTTCCAAATACCTGTTCGTAAACACAATCGCGTAGTCTATCGTCGCACCCATCTGAATCGAGCTGACAACAAGGTATGCGAGGAAATAAAGCCTTGTCGATGTAATAACCGGTATTGAAAAGTTTATCCATACGCTTCCCTGTATGGCAAGCACCAAAATAACAGGTACACCTGCCGAACGGAAGGTAAACATAAGTATAAACAGCAAAGCCAAAATAGTTATTATACTAATCTTACTGTTATCACCGCTGAAGGAATCTCCGAGGTCACGGCTGTTTACGCTGTCGCTGACAAGCAGACACTCGTCATAATACTGTTCCACGTCAGACCTTATATCCTTTAGCATCTGATACGCTTCATCACTTTCTATATCACACTGATATGTAAAGATTATACGCGAGTAATTATCGCTTTCAAGCTGTTCTTTCGCCTCTGTAAGCGTGTCATACATATCATTAAGATCGTCCGATTGCTCCTCGTCAAGATTTATAATGCCGAGATCCATCTTTTCATGTATGTACATAAACAAATCTATTATCGGCACCTTATAGTCATTTACATCACTGAAAATAGCGCTGTATTCATCGTGCTGAGCGCCATATGCCTGAAACAGAAGACAACTCAAATCATAATCAATATCCATAAGTTTTGAAAGTTCGCGCGCGTTTATTCTGTCCGTGAGCATATAATCATCGTCTATCTCCTGATTCGCAAGTCCCAGGGCGGAATTAATGTTCGGATTCTTCTCCACCAATGATATAACCTTTGCCTCTCTGTCATAATCACCCGACGGCACTATGACGGCAAGCTGATGTTCTGTGCCAAATATATCATTGATTTTCCTCTTGGCTATAGAATTTTCCGTTTGTTTCTCCATCTGACCGCTTGACGCGTCAAAAGCATAATCACTCATTGAAGATACAACCGCGCCGACCGCAATCACTCCTATAAATATAAACGGAATAATAAAACGCAGTTTTATAACAAGATCGCACCACTTCTGAATACTCGGCACAAAAGATTTATGCGTTGTCTTGTCAATCTTATCCGAAAACATCAGCAAAAGTCCCGGCATAATAAGAAATACGGTAAGAAGAGAACAAATGATTCCCTTACACAGAACAAGACCCATATCCATACCGATTTTAAGCTGCATTACCATAAGCGCGGCAAGCCCCGCAAGCGTTGTAAGGCTGGAAGAACTTATCTCTATAATCGCCTTTGAAAGTGCCGTGACTATCGCGTCATACGCGTTTTTTGTTTTCTTTTCCTCCGCAAATCTATGAGAAAGAATTATTGAATAGTCTATCGCCAAAGCAAGCTGCAAAACTACCGCCACAGACTTTGTTATAAAAGATATTTCTCCCATCAGGTAGTTTGTGCCCATATTTAAAAGCGCCGCGACTCCGAATACTATAAGGAATATAGGAACTTCCATAAAACTGCTTGATGTAAATAAAAGCACCGCTACAATTATCACAAGCGCAATCAGCAGTATTATATTCATCTCGCTTTCAAGCTGCTTTGAACTGTCGTCAATACTATCCGAATAAACGTAATAGTCGTAACCCTCAAGCTGAGCCTTGACATTCTCGATAATCTCCAGTTCTCTGTCAAGGTCGTCACGCACGCTTAAAGTTACTGTGAACATCGCCGCCGACTGATTATAGTGGTCATCATCATTCTCAAATTCCACTTCCTTTACACCCTCTACCTGCTCCATCTTTTCTTTAAGCATTTCAGCAGTCTGGGCGGTGATTGTTGTGACCATTATCTTTTCCGTATCGTAAGTAACAAACTCCTCGTCCATAAGCGTTAGACCCCGTCTTGTCTCCGTGTCTGACGGAAGATATGAACTTATGTCATTATTAACTCTTACCTTAGGTATAGAAATAAGGCACAAAACCAGCGCGGCAGCAAAAATAAAGTAGAATGCCCTGTGTTTATCCACTATGAAAGCGGCTATTTTTATCATTATATTATCATCTTTTTTATCACTGTTTTTAACGCCATCTTTATTCATATAACCATCTCCGATTAATTTTAAATCACTATACTATATTATAATTTCATACACTTTGTCCGTCAACCGTTAATTTTAATATATATGTATAAATTCCGACATTTGTGCTTATTTTGTGGTTTTATGTGCACATTTTCGTGATTTTTAATAAAATACTATAGTATTACAAAAGCAAAACTAAAAATTATGGATAACCGCGTACAATAAAAAATGCGTGGTATAAAATCACAAAAAATTATTAACAAAAAAAGAAATATGCTGCAAATAATAAAGGAACGGTTTTGACCGTTCCTCCAATAAGTATTACCTGTCAGGTTAATAACCTGACCGAGCCGCGCCATTACCGTATGGGCGCTCATTTTTCCGTAAATTAATATCAACTTTGATAAATAATTTACTATTTCACCTGTTTTCCGTTTATAAACGTCATAACGCATTCAGAATCAAAACGCGTAGGTAAATCAGTAAACATGGCTATATCAGCGTCCTTACCTATTTCCAAACTCCCCACCCTGTCATTAATCCAACAGTTTTTTGCCGCCGTTATCGTTATCGCTTTAAGTGCTTTTTCCTCATTCATTCCATGTTTAACAGCCATCACGGCGCACAGAGGAAGATTTTCTATTGTTATTTCAGGATGATCTGTAATAATCGCAACGTCTAAATCTCTGTCCGATAAATTCTTGTATGTATCAAATGTCAGATTTTTAAGTTCGATTTTGCTCCTGTCTGAAAGAGTAGGTCCAAGCATAATCGGAAGTTTTTCCCTCTCCAGTATTGAAGCGACAGCGTCACCGTCCGAGCAATGCTCTATTGTAACGCAAATATCAAATTCCTTTCCTATACGTATCGCGCTGCATATGTCATCCGCGCGGTGCGCGTGTATCTTAACAGGAATTTCCTTTTTCAAAACAGGAATCATCGCGTCCAGTTTTATATCAAACTCAGGTTTATCATGCTCCTCACTGTTTTCATTATATCTGTCAAGCTGATTCATATAATCCTTTGATTTAATCAAAATTTCCCGTATAAGAGCCATCGTACCCATACGCGTAACGGGCGCTTCTTCTTTTTCATTATATACGCACTTAGGGTTCTCGCCTAACGCGAATTTCATTGCCGCGGGCGCTTTTATTACCATATCGTCCACGCATATGCCATATGTTTTAACAGCCGCAAACTGTCCTCCGACAGGATTGGCGCTTCCGGGACCTGTCACAACCGTTGTCACTCCCGCGCTGCACGCGTCTGAAAATCCTCTGTCAAACGGATTTATTCCGTCTATAGCGCGTAAATGAGGCATGACAGGGTCGCTGTCCTCGTTTCCGTCATCACCCTCAAAACCAAGTGAATCCTCAAACATACCAACATGGCAATGCGCGTCAATAAGACCCGGCATAACTTTTTTCCCCTGCGCGTCAATTATCTTATCGGCAGGAAGATTTTTTTCTTCGCCAACGTACAATATTTTATCATCAAACAATATACAGCCGTTTTTATAATTCGCGCCTGCCATTGTTATTATATCCGCATTTTTTATCAGTGTTTTCATATACTTTTTATTCCCAATTCATTTACATAATTTATAGCTGAAGTCGCCGCAATCGCTCCGTCAGCCGCTGCTGTCACAACCTGACGAAGAGGTGAAACACGCGCGTCGCCCGCCGCAAATATACCCTTAACGCTCGAAGCGAGATACATATCTGTTTTTATAAAGCCTTTGCCGCATAATTCAACTCCGCAGCTTGCGGCAAGTTCTGTCGAAGGCTTAATCCCTATCGCGACAATCGCTCCCGAAACTTTTAAAGCGCTCTTTTCATTCGTAAGCGTATTTTTCAATGTGACTGATTCCAACACATTCCCGCCGCCAAAACGCTCAACGACAGTATCTGTTATAACTTGTATCTTTCCGTTGCTTTTTACCCTGTCAACAAGCGTCGCCGCCGCGCGGAATTTTTTACTTCTGTTTATCACATATACCTTTCCGCAAAACGAAGCGAGGTACAAAGCGTCCTCCATAGCTGTATTTCCGCCACCAATCACGCACACATCTTTATCCTTAAAAAACGCTCCGTCACACGTCGCGCAATAAGAAACACCCGCTCCCGTAAACTGCTCTTCTCCATCCGCACCAAGCGTTTTCGGAGTCGCGCCGGTCGCAAAGATGATTGATTTTACCATATACTTATTTTTGCGGGTGTTAATGATTTTCACACCAAACTCTGCGTTTTCTATGGACTTAACATTTTCATTTGTAAAAGTCACATCAAATTTTCTCGCGTGTGTTTCAAAAGCTTCCGCAAGCCGCGTTCCGGTCGGATTATCAAAAAATCCGGGATAGTTGTCTACCTCATGAGTTTTTACAGCCTGACCGCCGTAAGCTATTTTTTCTATCACTATAGTTTTCATGCCGCCTCTCGCAGCGTATATAGCTGCGGACATTCCCGCAGGTCCGCCGCCGATTATTGCTATGTCATACATTTTTATTACTTCCTTTCCGCAAAAAATCCTAATAAAAAGTCTATTCGCTCTTTTCGGCTTCTGAAGTTTCATTCACATATGCTTCAATAATGTATCTTGGTCTTCTTTTCACTTCTTTATACAGCTTGCCGATATACTCTCCTATCAGTCCCACAGACAAAAGCTGTACTCCACCTATAAACCATATCGACATCATTAACGACGCCCAGCCGGCTCCCGCATGCCCTATAATCTTTTGTACAAGCGCGTATACTGCCATTGCGACGGCTATTACACACACAACAGCTCCAAAAGCCGAAATCATTCGAATCGGACTTATACTGAAAGATGTGATTCCGTCAAACGCGAAGGAAAGCATTTTCTTAAGCGGATATTTTGACTCACCCGCAAATCGCTCGTTTCTGTCATAATACACACTTGTGGAACGATAACCCACAAGCGGTACCATGCCGCGAAGGAATAAATTACGTTCATGGAACTGGGCAAGACCATCAAGCGCCCTTTTGCTCATAAGTCTGTAATCCGCGTGATTAAACACTATATTTACACCCATAAGATGCATAAGCTTATAAAAGCCTACAGCGGTTGTTCGTTTGAAAAACGTGTCTGTGTCTCGCTTATTTCTCACACCGTAAACCACATCATATCCGTCAAGATAATTCTTAACCATTTCCGGTATAACATTTATATCATCCTGCAAGTCAGCGTCTATCGAAATAGCGCAGTCACAGCTGTCCTTAACTGTCATTAGTCCGCCGAAAAGAGCGTTTTGGTGTCCGGCATTTTTCGCAAGCTTTACACCCGCTATTTCTGTATGTTCCTTCGTAAGGTCATTGATTATGCTCCATGTCTTGTCCCTTGATCCATCGTCAACAAAAACAATTCTGCTTTTATCATTTATAAGTCCTTCCGATTTCATATTGCCAAACAGTTCAAGCATTCTTTTTGAGGTTTCATGCAAGACGGCCTCCTCATTATAACAAGGAACCACCACATATAAATTAACGCTTTTATCCATAATTGTAACTATTAACTCCTTTCAAAAAACTAAGACGTATTTTCCCCTGCAATGTAAATCTGTTTCTTATTATATAACATTTTCCCTTGATAAACAAGTAGATTTTACTATTTTATTGAAATGTCATTAAATTTATGGTATGATAAAATGCAGAACTGAATGAAAGGTTTGATTTTCTGTGACTTTTAAAACAAAAAGGCTCATATTTACACTTTCGCCAATAATATTTATAGCTGTAGTATTTATATTAAGACAGTACATAATCAATATGTCATATAACCTTCCGCAGTGCGATTTTCTTGAAATGACAGGCTTATTATGTCCGGCATGCGGAAATACGCGGGCATTACGTTCCATGCTCTCACTCCATTTTTTTGACGCTGTGCGATACAATGCGACTATACCTCTGTTATGCGCGATTATTCTGCTCGTGTACGTGGAAAAACTGATAAACATATGGTCAATGCCAAAAAAACCCGTTCGGCTGTTTCCGCATAAATTTTGGTTTTATCTTACAATACTTATCCTATGGCTTGTTTATACCATAGTTCGTAATATTTTTAATTTCATGCCATAACAGACAGAAAAATAAAAAGGCTGCCGCAAATGAGTGTTATCGCTCATTTACAGCAGCCTTTTTCTAAAGGTTTATGATTGCAAAACCGCAAACCATATGTTACTTATTTTACTTTTGTTCAATTTAAGCTTATCTCTGTACTCTTCCGCTGCCATCGCCGCCGGCAAGAGTTTCAACCTCTTCTCTTGTAACAAGATTGAAGTCACCAGGAATTGTGTGCTTCAAAGCAGAAGCTGCAACGCCAAATTCAAGAGCATCCTTGAAGTTCTTACCGTCTACAAATCCGCAGATTGTACCGCCTGCAAAGCTGTCGCCGCCGCCTACTCGGTCAACGATTGGATGTACTCTGTATTCCTTTGAATGATAAAATTCATCATCTTCTGATGAGTAAATGCAAGCTGACCAGCCGTTATCTGAAGCTGACTTAGAAACTCTGAGCGAAGAAATAACATACTTGAAGCCGAATTTCTTAACCATCTGCTTAAAGATGCTTTCATAACCCGCAAGATTTAGTTCGCCGCTTGTTACGTCTGTATTCTCAGGTTTGAAACCAAGAACTTTGTCCGCGTCTTCCTCGTTGCCGATACATACGTCAACATACTGCATAAGGTTTGACATAACCTTCTGAGCCTTTTCGCTTGACCATAACTTCTTTCTAAAGTTCAGGTCGCATGAAACTGTCACACCATGAGCCTTAGCCGCTTTACAAGCCAACTCTGTTAATTCTGCCGCCGCGTCAGAAACTGCCGGTGTAATACCTGTAAAGTGGAACCAGTCAGCTCCTTCAAAAATTTCATCAAAGTTGAAATCAGACGCTGTGGCTGTAGCGATTGATGAGTTTGCTCTGTCATATGTTACGTTTGAAGGACGCATGGAAGCGCCTGTTTCAAGGAAGTAAATACCAAGTCTGTCTCCACCCTTAGCGATGTGCTTTGTTTCAACTCCGTACTTGCGAAGCGCCGCGATTGCGCATGTGCCAATCGGGTTTTCGGGAACTTTTGAAACAAATTCAGCGTCATGACCGTAGTTTGCAAGTGAAACTGCAACATTTGCCTCGCCGCCGCCATAGTTAATATCAAACTGTGTAGCCTGAATATACTTCTGATTTCCGGGTGTTGATAATCTTAGCATGATTTCACCCATTGTTACTATTTTAGCCATTATATTTTTTCTCCTTTATTATTATTTATTTAATTCTGCTCTTGCAGCCTTAATGTTTGCGATAAATTCTTTTGCTGTGTCAGTGATTGCCTGATAATCGCCTGTCTTAGCGCCCTTTGTAAGTGACGAGCCTGCTCCTACCGCGACAACACCCGCCTTAATCCATTCCGCGACATTGTCCTTATCAACACCACCGGTAGGCATCATCTGAGCCTGCGGAAGAGGACCCTTGATGTCCTTTATAATCTTAGGACCGTAAAGGTCAGCAGGGAATATTTTTATAATGTCAGCACCGGCTTCCATCGCTGTGATAACCTCTGTAATAGTAGCGCAACCCGGCATATACGGAACTCTGTAACGGTTACAAAGCTTAGCTGTTTCAGGATTAAACGCAGGACTCACAATAAAGTTTGCGCCTGACAAAATTGCCATTCTTGCTGTTTCAGGGTCAAGAACTGTACCCGCGCCAAGCATCATTTCACCGTTTGAATACTTGTCAGCCAAAGCAGCAATAACCTTGTCCGCTCCGGGAACTGTAAATGTAAGTTCAATACCTGTACATCCGCCTGCAAGACAAGCGTCGGAAATCTTAATGGCTTCTTCAGCGTTGTTTGCTCTTACAACCGCAACAAGACCACAGTCTGTAAGCTTCTTTAACACATCTTCTTTTAACATTGGATAATTCCTCCTTGTTTTTTTTAATGATATTGGTATTTTATCACAAACACATTTTTTTTGCAATATAATATACAAAAAAAGTATGCCGCGTTAACCAAAAAATGTTAATACGGCATATATTTTATATTATCTGCTCCACAACATTGTGTACATAACCTCGTTATTATGTTCATGACGCTCCGCGCCGTCAATAATAAATCCCGCCTTTGACGCGAATGCCAGCGCCTTCCTGTTTAGCGCGTACGTCTTTATATGGAGAATCGGATACTTCAACTTGAGAAATTCTATCATTTCCGTGCCTATACCCTTATTCTGATATTCAGGATCCACAAACAGTCCCGCAATCATATTAGCATCATTTACGCACGTGAAAGCTATGACCTTATCACCTTCCGTGTAAATGTAAACATCCTTTTCCTCAATATATTTATCCTTTATAACATCATAATACTTTTCCCAAAAATTATTTTCCACAAACGAGTTCGAATGAGTCGTTGTCCGCAGCCATAAGTCCATAACCTCATACGTACGCGATTTATTCAGCAATTCTATATTCGACATAATATCATATCCTAAATCCGATTATTTTCGAGTTTAGTATAACACATTCCCCTGTTCCTTTACAACAGTAAAAAATTGTTTGTAAAATAAACGTAATAATCCATATTTTTGTTGACGAATTATAAAATATATGATAGAATTATGTTATAAAAAAATTATGCAAAGAACGGAGGGCATTATAATGGATTATAATCAGCCAAATCAACCAAATCAACCACCATATCAGAATCAGCCGCCATATAACGTTCCATATCAGAACGTTCCGCATAAAGCGTCGAACCTTTTCCGGTTTGACAGCTGGAAGGACTGTATTGGATTCGTGGCATTAATTTTAGGAGCTGCGTCATTGCTTTTCGCTTGTTGTTCATACAGCGCTTCTATCGTTTTAGGTGTGTTGGGTCTTGTGATTTCGCTTGTATGTATTCTTACAAAAACAGGCGGCAAGAAAGAGATTCTTCTTATCGCGCTGATAGTTTCATCTGTGGGACTGTTATTCGGTCTTGTGGTTGCATTCTTCTCAAATGTGGGTATTAACTTCATATACAAGATATTTGGAAAAATGTTCACATCATGGATATTCTAATGTGAATTACATATATAACAATGCTTAATATTAAATTACCGTCCCATGGAAAAACAGCGGTGGTTTAACACAATCAAGTAGAATTACAAAAATACAGGTTACTTTTAGATTTAAGTAACCTGTATTTTTTTGATATTAATATGACACAGAAAACATCAGTTTTTTCTGTCAGAGATTAATCCATATTTGATTTTTATCCTGTCTATCTTTTCAATCATCGGCTCAGCGATTACCCAAAGGAAAAAAGCCGTTGAAGCGCCGTGCACCAAATCAAACGGGAAACCCATAGTATACGATGATATAAACATTTCACCCGTCGGCTTTCCCTGCCATATAATAACCGTTGCCGAATTCATAATCAATCCGTAAACAATAATTGCCGCAAAGAAACCAAAAACACAAAGAGAAACCTTTCTCTTTCTTAAAACGCCTTTATTGAAAAATACCCCCGCCAAAAAACCTATAATACCGAGCGCGAACATCTGCCATGGAGTCCATGGGCCCTGCCCGAAAAAGAAATTTGACACAAATCCCGTCACAGCGCCCACTAAAAACCCCGCCTCACCGCCAAAGCATACGCCTGCTATTATAATAACCGCCGCCATAGGCTTAAACTGCGGAATCATGAAAAATGCCGTTCTGCCGGCTATGGCTATGGCGCAAAGCACGCTTATCACCACCAATTCCCTCGCCTTAGGTTTTCTGCCTTCAAACACCATGAAAAACGGTATGATGGTTTCCAGTATTACAAGAAGACTTATGAAATAATATTTCCTGTCTTGCAAATAGAAAACTCCTATATATATGGTGAGAGGTATTGCAAGAAGTATCATTGCTGCCGCCGCCATAGTACGTTTAGGCAGCTTCCGCCGTCCCCGCGGCTGCTGTATTACTTCTATGCAGGATTCTTTTTGCGGCAAAAGACATATAAATGCCGCGGCAATTTCAATAATCGTAATTAGCTGCAATATACTGCTGTCCACGCGCACAACAGACGATAAATGCAGTACATCAAAATCCGATACCTGCGCCGCGCAGGTCAGCACGCAAAGAAGCGCGAATATAATTCCCAAAACAATTACAGGCGCGCGCTTTTTTATTTTAGCGCTATTCTTTTTCTCAATCTCTTTATTATCCGCAAACTTAATAACTGCCTCTGCCGCGTTCTCTCTTACTTGCGCGATGCCTCCGCATGCGGCTATAATATCCTCCGCCGTCACAGCCGCGGGAATAATGCCCCTTGCCATTCTGTTAGCCGACGTTGTATAAAAGCTTTTTCCTGCGAAAAATTCTCTCGGCTCACCGATTGACGTTATATTCCCGTCAAAAAACATCGCGCACCTGTCAGCGTATTCGGCACAAAATTCAATGTCATGCGACACCATGACAACCGTGACACCGTTCGCTTTTAAATCGCTTAAAATATCCGCGAATATCTGCTTGAAACACGCGTCAAAACCCTTCGTTGGCTCGTCCATCAAAAGAATTTTCGGCGAAAGCAACAGCACCTTAGCTAATGCCGCTCTCTGCTGTTCGCCGCCGGACAAGTCATACGGATGGCTTTGAAGCAAATTTTCTATCCGACACAGTTTTGATACGCTTTCAACACGTTTTTCTTGCTCCTTTTTAGATAATTTCTGTCCCGACAGTATATCAAAGAGATCCAAACTCACCGTTTTCTTTACAAACAGCGTCCGCGGATTCTGAGGCAGAACACCCAAAATACCGTTATACAAATTACTCACTTTTAAAACGCTTTCACCGTTTATCAATACATCGCCGCGGTATGGAGCGTTCAAAGCGCAAATCAGTGACAGAGCCGTTGTTTTGCCCGTGCCGTTTCCTCCGACTATCGCAAACAGTTCTCCTTGATTAATCTTTACATTTAAACCTTTAATTACATCAGGCAGATTCTTCTCATACCGAAACCATGCGTCCTTTATTTCAATCACTATGTCAGCCATTTTGTCTTGCCGATTTATTTTCGGTATCGAGTCACTGTTTATCAAATGAGTTTGGGAATATTTTTCAAGCCATTCCCTGCCCTCACGGACAGTGACAGGACATTCCAAATCATTTTCCACCTCGCCGTGAACAAGCGCGGGCACAGGCAGCGCGCAATACATATCGTGATTTTTCAGTATAGCGCCCAGTCTTTTTGGATTATCGTCCGCAATCACTTTACCGCCGTCCATTACAATTACCCTGTCTGATACAGCAAATGCCTCCTCCAGTCTATGCTCTGACAGAATTACCGTTGTTCCTATCTCGCGGTTAATCCTTTCAAGCGTTCTTAAAAACTCGGATGCGGCTATCGGGTCAAGCTGACTTGTCGGCTCGTCCAAAATAATTACAGACGGCTGCATGACCATGACGGACGCAAGATTTAATATCTGTTTTTGTCCACCCGAAAGTTCCGTTACCTTTTTATGAAACCATGTCTGAATACCAAAAAAAGAAGCCATTTCCGACACGCGCGTTCGTATTTCAGACGTTGAATAACCAAGGCTCTCCAAACCGAACGCCAGTTCATGCCACACTTTATCCGTTACAATCTGATTATCCACATTCTGCATAACGAATCCTATTTTTGCACTCTGCTCTCTTGTTTCAGCCTCAGACAAGAGCCTGCTACGAAAATATATATTTCCGCTCGCATCACCTTCAGGCGCGAGAGTTGATTTGAGAAGCCGCAAAAGAGTCGTTTTACCGCACCCGGATTTGCCGCACAAAGTTATAAATTCGCCTTTTCGCACCGTAAGACTGATATTATCAAGAGCCTTATTTTTTCTGTTTGGATATGTGAAACTCAGATTTTCGATTTTATAATCCGCCATTTTCTATCCTCCCAAACCTCAATGATAATCGGCAGCGCGCACAGTGCGAAATATGCCGTAAAAATACTTATTCCAAAAATTGAAATCTTGGCGCTTCCCATGGACGGAAAATAGCGAAAATATATTCCGCCCGCCATACTTCCCGCTAAAACATAAATACCAAGCAGCACGATACATATAAGCGTATTTCTGTCTCTTTTGTCGAAGGTAAATATTGAAAAAGCCGTTCTGCCCGAAAGACCATATCCCCTTGACTTCATGCTGTCCGACGTTTCTATTGAGTTTTCCAGCGACCATGTCACCATAATTGACATAATTGAAATACCGTTCCTTGCCCTTTTTATTATACTGCCGTTTGAAATATCCCGTCCAATACATTTTTGAGCGTTTGCCACTACCTTAAACTGCGATATAAATTTGGGCACAAACCGAAGCGTCATAGACAAAACAAGCGAAAGTGATGGTATAATTTTACCAAACAGATAAACAAATTTATCGCTTGTCATTACAGCGTTGTAACACGAAAACCAACATATAACGCTCAAAATCATCACCGCCGCGCCAAGACCGTATAAAACAGATTCAAGAGTAAGCGGATTGCCGCTCGGCAAGTATCCGAGTATTGTCATTCCCTCATGATTAAAAGCAGGATTTATGAGCGCCGATATAATCAGCATCGGCAGCATGTAAATTAAGTTTATTTTCACTGCCTTTGCGCCCTTTAAAATCGCGGAATAAGCAAAGCCGCATACAAGCGATACCGCAAGGCACACAGGGTGCATGAAAAACATCGAAAATCCGATTACGCACAAAAAGTATATAAAATTTACGAAAGGATGGTACATTTTAAATTCATTCATTTTGTTCCTTACTTTCCGTTTCTCGCGGAATAATATCCGCCCACATCTACACCCAAATCACAGGTATACACAACCTCTACCTTATCGCCCTCATGCAATCCGCAGCGCGAACAGCCGTAATTCGGATACCAGCCGTTAACCTTATACATCCAGCCGGAAAGTTCTCCCAAATCCAATTCATAAATGTTGTTTATACCCTCAATATACGCGCTGTTATAGACGGGAATATTCGTGTACTCCATATGTATTTTATTCTTTTTCATTTCACGCATGAGCAGATTAAACACGCTTTCCCCCTCATAAAATGTAACGGTCTGTTCAGCAAATATAACTCCGTCAGAAGGCACAAGAAAACGTTTTTCCTCGTCAAGCCACGATATATTATTTAGTATTGTATCACATCTCACAGACAGGGTGCAAGTCATTTCTTTATCTGATATGACCGTGCTTTTCGGGTCAATGGGCGACGGTTTGTCACTGGTGACAGATTCTTCGCTTTCCTCTCTCTCGTCCTCACCGTCAAAAGTGTCGTTTTCAAGAGAATGTTCTTCGCTTTCCTCCTCGTCGGAAAACGACTCCTGCGCTATCTGCTCAGCCCACTCAATTTTCTCCTCTGCCGTCATAGGCGTGTTATCATCATGTTGAGGTTTTTCCTCCAAGAGTTCCGTTTCTCCCTCTTCTTCTGAAAAAGTCTCTTCCGCCTCGTCAGAAGAAGATGTTTCCCTGACAGCCTTTGACTTTGGACGAGGTGTTTTTTGGGTCTTTTCAGTAAATTCCGCAGTCTTAGCGTACCGCCCGCTAAGTCCCGGCGCGTTGCCGCCCCATAAAAAAGCAATCGCTAAAACTGCTGCGATTACCGCGGCGGCTATAATTTTATTCTTATGCTTTTTCATATTAATCTCCATTCCGCCGCGTCACGGCAAATCATGCGAAACCGGTTTCTACATTGTCTATTATAAAAGCTTTGATATACCGAGCGTGTTAAACAGCATTTGCGCAATCTCCGCGCGTGTCACCCGGTTTTTAGGTTTTATTTCCATAACATCATCCGATAATATTTTCTTATCATAACAAAATGCCAAAGACTCTATAGCCCAATCGGCTGCTTTTACATAATCCGAAAATACCGCTAAAATATCACGTGCCGCAAAAGTTTCCATTTCAGTGTCCAATCCGCAAAGCTTTGCGGCGCGCGCCGTCATAACGGCGGCTTCTTCGCGCGTGATAGTTCCGTTCGGATTAAATTCCGTATCGGATATTCCGCTTACTATGCCGTATTCATACGCGGCGCAGACATAATCAAAAAACCAGTCTGACTCGCTTACATCTGAAAATGCCGTTCTTCCCCGCGCGGGCAGTCCCAAACTCCTGACTATAATAGTTGCAAACTCTGCTCTTGTCATAGTGCTGTCAGGCTCAAAAATATCTTCAGATTTTCCGTTTATAATATTTCTTGATGCCAATTCTTCTATGGCTTTTTGATTCTCGTGCGCCTTTATATCTGAAAAAGTTCTGCCTTGAAAAACAATATCCATTTTTCTGACATCTTTATATTTCCCGCTAAGACCTATTATCTGACCATTCATATTTTCAATATCTATGGAATCGCTCATTTGATACAAGCTGTTTTTGCCCTCCATATAGCGTTTCGCCGCGGCAAGAGCGCAGAAACATTGTTCAGTCGCCATTTGATTTTGGCTGTCGTCTTCCCGCATATGCTTAAATCCCTTGCCTTTTTCATAATACGTCAGCAGATTGTCCAAAAGCGTCTTCCCGTTTTTTACAAAGCGCGTATCATCAGGAGATATTCCAACCTCGCATAAAGCGATAATCACCTGCGATAGGCTCTCGGAATTTTCACCGTCCCAACCGGAGAATCCGCCGTTTGAATTTTGTATAGCGGATAGGCTTTGCACGGCTTTTTCAACCGCCGCTTTTACCTTTTCATTGTCCATATATTTGGAAAGTGACACAATAGCCATCGCGGTAATATCCGCGTCCGTTTTGTCTCCTCCCAACGACCAGCCTCCGTCAGTAAGCTGACAATCCAAAATATAATCTATATACATTTCTCTTGTCGCGCGCGTTTTTGCGCCGCTGTTTAGCGGCATTTCATAATCACCGCTGTCAAGAGCTATAAGCGCCCATATAGGACCGTTTAGTCCCTGATATATTGTCTTTTCATAATCACCGAGAGGTGTTAAAAGATTATATCCCGCAACTTCGACAGAATTTTTGCCTATAGCAGTCAACGCTGTTATAACCCTTGAATACTCACTGTACTTATTAGTATTAAGCGTTCCGCCGCTCAATGCCACCTTTCCCGTAACGGCATCATAGTAACTATTGTAATATTCATCGGGAATTTCCGCTCCGCTCCGCGCTAAACCCATTACCGCCCATTCGCCGCCTATCTGACCTATCTGAGGCTTTTTAACGGTTTCATAAATATATTGAGCCACGTCATTTACGGCATTATCCAAAACAGTCTTATCCGCCGCCATAGCGTTTATGCTGAAATTTAACATAAGCACAACAGCAAAAACAAATGAACTTATATTTTTAAAGCATTTCTTCACTGACTTTTTCTCCTTTAGTTTATATTACAGCTTAGCTGTTTATTTAGTTAAACTGTTCAAATTCATCAGTATCATAGCAAACTGAGCCCTCGTCGCCGTTTCCTGAGGAGCAAGAGTTCCGTTGTCCATGCCGCTGATTATCTTCATGTCAACTGCCCAACCCATAGCCTCTTTTGCCCAGTCTGAAATGTTATCTGTGTCGGAAAAATCCTCAATATCATACATTTCTGAAATTCCGTCAGGGTTTATCATATTATACAGAATAAGCGCAAGCTGCTCGCGCGTTATGCTGTCATTGGGCGCGAACAAACCGTTTTCGATTCCCGATACAATATTATTTGCGGCTGCCCAGTTTACTGAACCAAAAAACCAATCTGATTCAGACACATCCGAAAAAACACTGTCAGCGTATCCCTCTTCGTTCGCTCCCTTGTATCTGCAAAGAATAGTTACCGCCATAGCGCGCGTCAGTGTAGTGTCAGGCATAAATTCACCTTTTTCATTACCCTGTATAAGATTATTCCGCGCCGCAAACTGAGCAGCGTCAAAGAACCAATCGTCACTGTTGACATCAGGGAATAAAATATCCGGCGATGTATCCGGCGATGTGTCTGACGATGTATCTGACCAGTTATCCGTATAATAAACCTCTATCCTATCTCCGCTTTTCACTATGTAATCATTTATTCCTACTGTCGGACTTTCACCATTTATGGAATACAGCCAACCGCTTTGTTCGCCGTTTGTATACTCTCCCAAAACGATTCCGTCAGGCGTTGTTATTTCGGAAATGTAACCATTTTCAAAACCCTTCGCGCTGTAACCCATGTCTTTAAGCGCCTTCTCTATAACAGATTGCGCTGTTGAGTTTTCCGAAATTTCAAGTTTTATCTGAGAAATCCATTCTGAATATTCCATGTGCTTTTCACTTCCGTGAGCCGTGTCACCTGTGAGAGTGAAGTATACATTAATTGTCTTTGCGGCTGTATTGCTTGAGCTACCACTGCCGCTTGAATGCTTATTTCCGTTGCCGTCGGAAGATTTTCGAAGATTTATCGCGCGCTTTGGCATATCGGAAAAGTCAAAAATATTTCCGTTTTTCTCTGCCGCCATTACAGCTATTGCCGCTTGCTTTGTCGCAAGGTCGTTTATTGTTTCGTTTGAATATTCATAGATAAATCCCATCTCGTTATCGGATGCAAAGTTCATAATGCCGTCAAACAGTGACACTCCGTTTTCCATAAAACGCTCGTCTGTTTTTATATCTATTCCAAGCGCTTCAAGTCCTATAGCGCATATTGCCGACGTATTTGCGTTTGTACCGTAATTGCTTTCTTTATAACTGCTCTTTATATTGCCGTCAGACTGCACGAGAGATGAAAGATACAAAACAGCATCATCAGCGGCATTTGTCACGTCAGTGTTTTCATCATAATATAAAGACAAACCTAACAACACCGCTCCCGTAGTGTCCGCGTCAATGCTGTCATCATTACCCTTGCTCCAGCCTTTGCTGTCAATCTGTGACGAAAGAAGTCTGTCAATAACAGCATCTATATCAGATTTATTATCATAGCCGCACGCGCTGTATGCCAAAAGTCTGTACGCGTCACCATTGTTGCCCGTTGACGGCGCATTTGCCAATTTTTCCGCCGCGTTTATTTTGCTTCCGTCCTCTGCCGTAATATCCGACGCATCATAACCTATACTCCTCAACGCGATTATGTTCATCGCCAAAGTTGTGTCCTCATTTGTTTCACTTATAGTTTTAACCGCTCCCGACACAAACGCATCTTTTGTCTTATCCGACATCTTCGCTCCGCCAAAAAGCTTATTATACGCGCTGACAGCCGCTACTTTCCAGTAATCCGAATCATTTTCCGCATATTCTGCCGCAATGTTTTTCAGAAGATTTTCTTGATTAACGTCTTTGTCCGCTGCGTAAAGCGTTACGGTTATCGGCTGTTCATACTTCATGTCACCCATAGCAAGAGAAAGCGTTACAGTTTCCTTCGTATCACTTTCAGGCTTTGCTCCAAGCTTATATCCCTCAGAGTCAGCCTTAATTATTCCGTTGTTCTCCGATTCATATGATAATGTTATTTCACTGTCAGCCGAGGTGTTTTCATTCAGTCTTACCACCAGCGCTGTGACATCTGAGTTTTCCTGAACTGTTGATGGAATAGCAGCAGTTTTCTTATACTTTACAGCTTCCTTTTTAAGCTTGTTTTCAGCCTCAGAATTATCTAACATACTGTCCCAGTCAGGAACGTTATATCCGTTTTCAGGTGTTCCGACATACCACAAAAGAGTGTCACCGTCAGAAATAACAGCTTCGTCCGCTCCGACAGCAGGAATCACGCCGTTAATCGAAAACAGCCAGCCGTCGGGCGAGATGGGTGTTACATTGTTGATGGTAACTATATAGCTGCTCTGTCCGTTTGTGCTTAACTCATATGTAAGACTTCCGTCATTTACAGCCGCATCCATTATGTCCTTAACGGTTACTGTATCCTTTGTGACGCTTACTTCAAACGGCTCTGTAATTTTATAAAATTCAGACTTTTCTTTATCATAGCCCGCAATAATAACCTTTGCCGCCGCATTTTCCGTATCGTTTTCACTGTCAGGCTGTACAGCGTCAAATTCAGCCGATTCTCCAATCTCTCCAGCGCTGCTGATAATGACTTCATCCGCTCCCCTTGCCATGGCAAAGCATGGCGCAAGCGTGAATACCATTATTACCGCCATAAGAGCCGATAATGTTCTTTTTAGTGATGTGTTAGTTTTCATGAGTTTATTACTCCTCCCATTGTTTATTATTATAAAAAAACAACCGCGGCAATTTTTGCAACCAAAAACCGCCGCGGCTGACTTTTTCCGCGAGCAAATCACAATTTGAATGCGCGGCATAAAACTAAAAATACGCTCCCACGCAAACAAAACTATTATTCCTGTGTAATGACACCTACGGAATAACATCAAAGCAGGTCTTCTGACTTATACCATATAAAGCCTAACACTTATCATTTTTACACCCTGCCTTCTCAGTTTCCCAATGACCGGCTTTCGCCGGCGGGTATAAAAACATTCGATACATACAGCGACAGTTATCGTCCGGGATTCTCACCCGATTCCCTTTTCACCCGCTATACCTTACGCGGTATAGCTGACACTTTGTGCGAATATTAATTTTTTACAGTATAGCACATAATTTTAAATTTGTAAAGCGTAAAACAAGGCTTCTGCCATTCATTTTTATAAAATCACTTAAGATACTTGATTTTTACAAAAAAATATGTTAAAATAAATATGTTTTCCGCGCGTGGCGGAGAATAATGTAGTATGGTAGGAGGAAAAAATAATGGCACCACAACAAGGAACATTATTGTCTTACAGACCTGATATAAAGGTCTTGGACGCAACAGTTCGCGACGGCGGACTGGTAAACAATTTTTATTTCACGGATGACTTCGTTAAGAAGTTATACATGGCGAACGTAAAAGCCGGAGTAGACTATATGGAATTCGGCTATAAGGCATCAAAAGAGATTTTTGACGTGAACCAGTTCGGCAAATGGAAATTCTGTGACGAGGAAGCTATAAGAAGCATAGTAGGCGATAATAACACGGATTTAAAAATTTCCGTTATGGCTGACGTAGGCAGAACAGATCTTGAACACGATATTCTTGACAAGCAGGATAGTGTAATTGATTTAGTGCGAGTAGCAACATATATCAATACAATTCCCGCCGCGATAGATATGGCGGAATACTGCAAGGCTAAGGGTTATGAGACAAGTATAAATATCATGGCTGTCTCCACATCGAGCGATAAGGACATCGTTCAGGCGCTTGAACTTATCGGAAAAAGCGGAGTGGATATGATTTATATCGTTGACAGCTATGGCTCAATGTACCCCGAGCAAATCCGGGAACTTGCTGAAATATATACTTCAGTCGGTGAAAAATACGGCAAAAAAATCGGTATGCACGCGCATAACAATCAGCAAATGGCTTTCGCCAATACCATTGAGGCGACAGCGCGAGGTGTTAGCCTTCTTGACGCTACAATGAGCGGTATGGGCAGAGGCGCGGGCAACTGCGCGATGGAGGCGCTTCTCGGATTTTTGAAAAATCCGAAATATAAGCTTAATCCTGTCCTTAAATTTGTTCAGGACGAAATGCTTAAACTGAAAAAAGAAGGTCTTGTATGGGGTTACGATATTCCATATCTTCTTACAGGTATGCTTAATCTTCATCCCCGCGCGGCTATTGAATGTATAAAGCAGGAAAGAACAGATTACGCTGAATTTTTCCAAGAACTTTGGGATAAAGAATGTTAATAATTTTAAAACGGCAGTACGATTACATATCAATCGTACTGCCGTTATTTATATTACTTTTTTAAAATTCTCATTGCGTTAAGCACCGCTATAATCATAACTCCTACATCTCCGAACACTGCCATCCACATTCCGGCAATTCCGAAAGCGCCCAAAATCAGGAAAACCGCTTTTATTCCGAGCGCGAAAATGATGTTCTGCATAACTATTCTTCTCGTCGCCTTAGCAGTCTTTATCGCGTCAATCAGTTTTGAGACTTCGTCTGTCATCAGCACTACATCAGCCGCCTCTATAGCCGCGTCAGAGCCTAATCCTCCCATCGCTATACCAACATCGGCTCTCGCAAGAACAGGCGCGTCATTAATTCCATCTCCGACAAACGCGATTTTTCCTACATTCCCACTATGAATCTGTTCCAGTTTTAAAACTTTTTCATCCGGCAAAAGATTAGCATAACACTCATCAACACCGACTTTCTCCGCTACTGATGTCGCGATACGCTCATCATCTCCTGTAAGCATAACCGTTTTGTTGATACCAAGTTTTTTTAGCGCCATAATTGCTTCTTTGCTGTCACGCTTAATCTCATCTGATATTATGATACACCCAGCGTACTTTTTATCAACCGCGACATAAACTTTTGTTCCGACTTTTTCACACGGCTCAAACTCAATGCCGAAACTGTTCATCAATTTTTCATTACCCGCGATTATCTTATGTTCACCTTCGATAACGCTTATTCCGTGTCCTGAAATCTCCTGATAATCGCTTAAAACGGAATTGTCAACAACTTTGCCATAAGCATCTGATATTGAACGCGCTATAGGGTGATTTGAAAAACTTTCCGCCTTTGCCGCGTATTCGATAATTTCATCATCGCCAAAACCGTTTGCGCTGATAATTTCACTGACTTTAAATACACCTTTTGTAAGAGTGCCCGTCTTGTCAAAAACAATAGTATCTATCTTATTCAACGCTTCAAGATAGTTGCTTCCTTTTACAAGCACGCCCTTCCCGGACGCTCTGCCAATACCTCCGAAAAACGTTAACGGTATTGATATGACCAACGCGCACGGACATGAAATAACGAGAAATACAAATCCGCGCCTAATCCAGTCGGTCCATTGACCGGCAAAAGCAAGAGGAGGAATTATTGCGAGCAGTAGCGCCATAATTACAACTATTGGTGTATAGTAACGTGAAAATGTGGTAATAAAATTCTCCGCTGGCGCTTTTCTGCTCGCGGCATTTTCGACAAGATCAATAATCTTTGAGGCTGTGGAATCATGAAATTCTTTCGTGACCTCAACCGTCAGCACACCGCTCTGATTTATACAACCCGAAAGCACCGTATCGCCTTTCCTTGCCGAGCGCGGAACAGATTCTCCCGTAAGCGCCCTCGTGTCAATCATCGACTCGCCTTCCGCAACAATACCGTCCAATGGAATCTTTTCTCCCGGCTTTATTACTATTATCTCGCCTTGTTTTACTGTCTCAGGAGATACCGCCTCAATATTGCCATGTCTTTTTACATTTGCTGAATCGGGTCGTATATCCATTAAATCGGATATAGATTTCCTTGAACGGCTGACTGCCATATCCTGAAACAGTTCGCCTATCTGATAAAACAGCATAACCGCTACTGCCTCGGGATACTCGCCTATTACAAACGCTCCGATAGTAGAAACCGTCATAAGAAAATTCTCATCAAACACGCGTCCCTTTAATATATTCTTTATCGCTTTTATGACCACATCTCCGCCAAGAATAATATATGAGAGAATCAGTATTCCCGCTTCGGCATATTTGTTAACACCCGCCAAATTAGCAATAACAAGTCCTGCTATGTATATAGCCGCTCCCGCAGAAAGCCTTACAATTCTTCCCGTCATACCGCGTGACTTCTCTGTATCTTCTGATTTTTCTTCATTTTCTGTCACTTCAACGTCCGGCTCATGACTATGCACAATCCTTGTTACATCAGCAAATATATCACCGCTGTATTTCTCGTCCGTTTTTACAGTCAACGTCTGCTTTATAAGGTTTACAGACGAATAACTAACCCCGCTCAGCTTCCTGACATCAGTTTCAATTTCCGCGCTGCAATGCGGACAATCCAATCCTTTCAGAATAAATATCCTATCCATATTAATCACCCTTCCCTCTTAATTAGATGCAAATATAATATTTAAAATATGTATATGCGGCTTTATATGTTCCTTTTATCATGTGAACATATGTTCATTTGTAAATATTATAGCATCTCTTTGCTCTCTTGTCAATACTTATTTTTAGTTTTATACTAATTTTATATTACTTTTGCAAAAAATAAAAAGCTCCCTATTATTAGGAAGCTTTTACTCAATATTAATATTATATACAATCGGCTGATTTATTTCTTTCTGTTTACAGCCTTTGCTCTAAGACTTGTATTAAGGATTCTCTTTCTCATTCTCAACTCATTCGGAGTAACCTCTAAAAGTTCGTCATCCGCGATGAAATCAAGGCACTGTTCAAGACTCATTTCTCTTGGAGGAACAAGTCTCAGCGCGTCGTCACTGCCTGATGAACGCGTATTTGTCGCGTGTTTTTTCTTGCAAACATTAACAACAACATCTTCTAATCTCGCATTTTCACCCACAATCATACCTTCATAAACCTTAACGCCCGCGCCTATAAAGAGCGTGCCTCTCTCCTGAGCGTTATAAAGACCGTAAGTGATACTTGTTCCATCTTCCCAGGCGATAAGCGTGCCTCGCGTTCTTCCCATGAAGTCACCCTTATACGGCTCATACTTTTCCAGTATGCTGTTTATAATTCCTGTTCCCTTTGTTGCTGTCAGAAGTTCGCTTCTATAGCCGATAAGTCCTCTTGAAGGAATCAGAAATTCCAAACGCGTATAGCCCTGAGCCGTAGGAGCCATATTCGTCATTTCGCCTTTGCGGTTTATAACTCCATCCATTACAGTTCCCGTATACTCATCAGGAACGTCAACAGTAAGTCTTTCAATCGGCTCGCATTTGATGCCGTCAATTTCTTTATATATAACTACAGGATTTGATACCTGGAACTCATAACCCTCACGGCGCATATTTTCTATAAGCACCGACAAATGAAGTTCGCCTCTTCCGGACACTATAAAGCTTTCCGTCGAATCAGTTTCTTCAACTCTGAGACTTACATTGGAATCAAGTTCCCTGAATAATCTGTCACGCAGATGACGCGATGTTACAAATTTACCGTCCTGACCTGCGAACGGACTGTCATTTACGCTGAATGTCATGGATAAAACAGGGTCGTCTATCTTAACAAACGGCAGCGCTTCAGGTGTATTTGTATCACATACAGTCTCGCCGATATTTATATCAGCTATACCCGATATAGCTACAACATCTCCCGCTCCGACCTCTTCGGTAGGTGTCTTTTTCAATCCCTCAAACGTGTACAGTTTTGTTGCCTTTCCGTGAGTTACTTTTCCGTCTTGCTTGCATATTGAAAGAGGCATATTCACGTTTACTTTTCCGCGCTGGATTTTTCCCACCGCTATTCTTCCTGTATATTCATCATAGTCTATATTTGAAACAAGCATCTGAAAAGGCGCGTCATCCTCGCACTGCGGACAAGGTATATAATTTACTATAAGTTCAAACAAATCCGTCAAATCCTCATTAGGCTGCTCCGGATTATACTCGGCAGTCGCCCAGCCGTCTCTTCCTGAAGCGTAAATCACAGGTGTGTCAAGCTGTTCTTCTGTCGCGCCAAGGTCAATAAACAAGTCAAGAACCTCATCCACAACTTCATACGGTCTCGCGTTAGGTCTGTCAACTTTGTTCACAACTATAACAGGCTTTAAATCCAGCGCAAGCGCCTTGGAAAGAACAAAGCGAGTCTGCGGCATACAACCCTCGAATGCGTCTACAAGCAAAAGCACACCGTCAACCATTTCAAGTCCGCGCTCAACCTCGCCGCCAAAATCAGCGTGTCCCGGTGTGTCAATTATGTTTATCTTAGTGCCTTTATAATAAAGAGAGGTATTTTTCGCAAGTATTGTAATTCCTCTTTCCTTTTCCAAATCATTAGAATCCATAACACGCTCGTCCACCTGCTCATTTTCACGGAATGTTCCGCTTTGCGCAAGCATTGCGTCGACAAGAGTTGTTTTACCGTGGTCAACGTGAGCAATAATAGCTATATTTCTTATATTTTCTCTATTAATCATACAAAATCTTCCTTTCTGTCCCAACCTATTTATTATATACCCCAATCCGTTATTTTACAATGATTTTTTGGCGAATTTTAGATTATTTATTGATATTTCCGAAAAAATTCCAATCATGAATAAAAATACTATAAATTTTTTATAAAAAAAACTGCCGATTTACAAATGATAGGCACCCCAAAAATCATACACTTTCAGGGCGCGTATCCAAATACGGCAGTTTTATATTATCTGTTATGTTTGTAATGTTATGTTTGTAATGTTATGTTTAAAATCTAAAATCACGGTCACCATGCTTGATTTTCTCGATGTTTTCCTTTGCGATACGTTTTACGTTATCATTCGGAATTTTTTCAAGTTCCGCCTCAATAACTTTTCTTCCGTTTTCGGCAGTTTTATCCGAGGCATAGTCGCATAAATATTCCTCCAAAGTCATAAGCGCGTTAGGCTGACAGCAGTTTTGGATTGCGCCGGTTTTAGCAAGCGACATAAATCTGTCTCCCGTTCTGCCCTCACGGTAGCACGCGGTACAGAATGACGGAATATACCCCAGTTCCAAAAGCCAATTTACCACCTCGTCCAGAGTTCTCGTATCGCTTCTGTCAAACTGAGCGGTGTTTTCCTCTTCCTTTTCAGGCTCCACATATCCGCCCACGCTTGTGCTTGACGCGCCGCTTATCTGTGAAATACCCAGTTCAAGAGCCTGCTTTCTGTTCTTCTCGCTTTCTCTTGTTGAAACAATCATGCCTGTGTACGGCACTGCTATTCTGATTATGGCAATCAGCTTATGCCATATCTCATCCGGAACAGCGTTTGAAAAATCATTAACGTCAATATCATCAGCGGGACAAATGCGCGGAACGCTTATAGTGTGAGGTCCTACTCCAAATGATGCCTCAAGATGCTCTGCATGCATTAAAAGACCTGCCAACTCATACGCGTAAGTATCGAGTCCGAAGAGAACACCCAGTCCCACATCGTCAATACCTCCCTGCATAGCTCTGTCCATAGCCTCTGTATGGTAACAGTAATCATGCTTCGGTCCGGCAGGATGAAGCGCCTCGTAATTCTTCTTATTGTATGTTTCCTGAAACAGAATATATGTGCCTATTCCCGCGTCTTTTAACTTTCTGTAATTCTCAACAGTAGTCGCGGCAATATTTACATTTACGCGTCTAATAGCGCCATTTTTATGTTTAATCGAATAAATTGTGTCAATACATTCCAGTATATATTCAAGAGGATTATTCACAGGATCTTCTCCCGCTTCAAGTGCGAGACGCTTGTGTCCCATATCCTGCAAAGCGATTGTTTCTTCTTTAACCTGCTCCTGAGTAAGCTTCTTACGGCATATATGCTTGTTTTTTACATGGTACGGACAGTATACACAGCTGTTTATACAGTAATTTGACAGATACAGCGGCGCAAACATAACTATCCTGTTTCCGTATATTCTTTGCTTTATCTCACGGGCAAGCGTGTACATTTTTTCGTTAAGTTCCTTGTCCTCACACGCGAGAAGCACTGACGCCTCCCTGTGACTAAGCCCTTTACAGTCGCGCGCTCTCTCAATCAGCGCGCTAATCATCGCCTTATTATTCTTGTTTGCCTTTGCATATTCAAGAGTGGATAAAATTTCTTCGTCGTCAATAAATTCCTCCGCGTTCATTGATTTTACATCATACATATCTATACCTTCTTTCAACAATATACTATATCACAAAAAAAGTTTTTGGTAAACAATTATTTCAAAAAAAGTTGCAAAGTATCTTAAAAAATGATATAATTATCAGTAACGATATTATCTATGAAACGGAGGGATATTATGCAAAATGATATGTTTGGAAAATGCGGACTGACACAATTTGTCGGCGCGGGCGTATGCGATACAATCGGACTTGTAATTGCCAATGTGGATACTGAACTTCAAAAGCAAATGAATATCCCCGAAAAATTTCACGCAATCGGACTGATAGGCTCGCGCACAGGCGCAGGCGCGCAAATCCGGGCGGTGGACGACGCTGTAAAAGCCACTTCCACAGAGGTTATCTCAATAGAGATTCCGCGCGACACTAAGGGTTGGGGCGGACACGGCAACTTCATTATAATCGGCGGTGAAACTCCCGCTGACGCAAGGCAGTGCGTTGAACTGGCTCTTAAATATATTAATATAAATGCCGGTGAAATTTACATAAGCGAAGCGGGACATATGGAATTTCAGTACAGCGCGAGAAGCGGAGAGGCGATTAATAAAGCGTTCAAAGTGCCCGAAGGACAGCCGTTTGGATTCGTTTGCGCGTCACCCGCTCCTATAGGCATGGTGATTGCTGATATTGCGATGAAATCGGCCGGTGTGGAACTTCTTAAAACACTCCGCCCCGACAGCGGCACAAGTCATTCCAACGAGGTTATTATCATATTCACAGGCGAAGCCTCCGCTGTTAAGACAGCGGTAATAAACGCAAGAGACGCGGGAATGCAGCTTTTGCGCTCGCTCGGTTCAGACCCTATTCCCGTCACAAATCCTTACATAAAATAACTCTGCCGTTTAATCCAAATTTTAGGATTTAACGGTATTTTTTTTGTAATAATTACTTGAAAACATGTAAAAAAAGGTATATAATATTAGGTAAGGCATAAATAAAAAGAGAAAAAGGAGTTTTTAAAAATGAGTACATTCATAGAAAATCTAAAAGAACGCGCTAAAAAAGACATCAAAACAATCGTGCTTGCGGAGGGTGAAGAAATTAGAACTCTCAAAGCGGCAGAAATAGTAAAAAAAGAAGGCTACGCTAAAGTCATTCTTGTCGGCAATCCCGATAAAATAAAGACTATAGCTGACGCTGAAAAGCTGGATATTGAAGGTATCAAGATTGTTGACAGCCAAAACAGCGATAAGAACGAGGAATATGCAAACGTATTCTATGAGCTGAGAAAGAATAAGGGAGTTACTCCTGAGCAGGCTGCTGAAACTATCAAAGACCCGTCATATTACGCGGTTATGATGGTTAAGCAGGGTGACGCGGACGGCATGGTATCCGGAGCGGTTCATTCCTCAGCCGACACAATCCGTCCTTCTTTGCAGATTTTGAAAACCGCGCCCGGCACAAAACTTGTATCGGCATTCTTTATCATGAACGTTCCTAACTGCGAGTACGGAAACGACGGAACCTTTATTTTTGGAGACTGCGGTCTTAACCAGGACCCGACAGCAGACGAGGTAAGCGAAATCGCAATTTCATCAGCGGCTTCATACAAACAGCTTATCGGCGGTGAGCCAAAAGTTGCTATGTTATCGTATTCTACATATGGCAGCGCCAAAAGCCATCTTGTTGACAAAATGCAGGAAGCTACCAAGCTTGCTAAGGAAAAGGCTCCCGAACTTAAACTTGACGGAGAACTTCAGCTTGATGCTGCTATCGTGGACAGCGTTGCTAAGTCAAAGGCTCCTTCATCAGACGTTGCAGGCAGTGCGAACGTGCTGATATTCCCAAATCTTGACGCGGGCAATATCGGATATAAACTTACACAGAGACTTGCAAAAGCGGAAGCTTACGGACCTATTCTTCAGGGTATTGCAAAGCCTGTAAATGACCTTTCAAGAGGCTGCACAGCTGAGGATATTGCGGGAGTTGTGGCAATAACATCAATTCAGGCACAAAATTAATCGCTGCAACGAGTAGCATATTATGGGATATATATCTAATCAGATGGCATTATCTTTAATTTTAAAATTGAAAGACAAAATTAAAGAAAAATATGCCGCAAAAAAACAGAAAGGAAGTAAAAAAATGAAAATTTTAGTTATAAACGCGGGTAGTTCATCACTTAAATATCAGCTTATTGATATGGACAACGAACAGGTTCTTGCGAAGGGACTTTGCGAAAGAATAGGAATAGAAGGTTCAAATTTACAGCATACAAATGTTGCAAAAGATGAAAAGACAAAACTTGAAAAGCCGATGAAGGATCACGGCGATGCGATTCAAATGGTAATTGACGCTCTTGTTGACGAAAAAATCGGCGTTATAAAGTCAATGGACGAAATAGGCGCGGTTGGTCACAGAGTTGTACACGGTGCTGAGGAGTTTGCGGATTCATGTATGATAACGGAAGCTGTTATGAAAGCGCTTCAAAAGTGTACTCCGCTTGCTCCGCTTCACAATCCGCCGAATATCATCGGCATCGAAGCATGCAAGAAGATTATGCCAAACACTCCGATGGTAGGTGTGTTTGATACGGCATTCCATCAGACAATGCCGCCGAAAGCTTTTATGTATGCTCTTCCATATGAGATGTACGAAAATGACAGAATCAGAAAATACGGCTTCCACGGCACAAGCCATAAGTATGTATCACAAAAGGCTGCCGAGTTCCTTGGCAAAAAGAAAGAGGACTTAAAGATTGTAACATGCCATCTCGGCAACGGTTCATCAATTTCAGCAGTTGACTGCGGAAAGTGCGTTGACACTTCAATGGGCTTCACTCCGCTTGACGGTGTGCCGATGGGTACAAGAACAGGCGCTATGGATCCAGCGGTTGTTACATATCTGATTTCACAGAAGGGCATGAGCGCGCAAGACGTTGACGCTATGATGAATAAGAAGAGCGGTGTTCAGGGTGTTTCAGGAGTGTCATCAGACTTCCGTGATTTAAGCGCGGCTTCCGCTGACGGAAACAAGAGAGCTCAGCTTGCGCTTGATATGTTTACATATCAGGTTAAGAAAAATATCGGCGCTTACGCTGCGGCAATGGGTGGTATCGACGCTGTTGTATTCACTGCCGGTGTCGGTGAAAACGACGCTGCCACAAGAGCGGCAATAGTCGATGGTCTTGAATTTATGGGTATTGCAATCGACCCGTCAAAAAATTCAACAAGAGGCACTGTGGATATTTCAGCTGACAGCGCAAAGGTTAAAACGCTTGTAATCCCGACAAACGAGGAACTTATGATTGCGATTGATACAAAGAGATTAGTCGAAGGTAAATAATAACTTTATGGCAAAACAAATGCCCGGCACATATGTGTCGGGCATTTTGTGTTATACAAGCCGATTTTTATTTATGTTGTATTTGTTCTATTATATACGCGATAGCGTCATCATTATTTGATGGAGCAATATGGTCAGCCGCTTTTTTAACACTTTCCTCGCCGTTTTCCACGGCATAAGAAATACTTGCCGCTTCAAGCATTGAAATATCGTTCATATTATCTCCAACAGCGATAACTTTATCTTTATCAATCTTAAGCAGACTCGCAAGTTTTTCAAGTCCTCTGCCTTTAGAGACTCCGTTCGCGACCACGTCCAAAAAATGTTCACCGCTTCTTACCGCATAACCGCTGTCATATTTCTCCCTGTAAGTTTTCTCTCGTTTATCAAGAAGTTCTCTTTCCCCAATTAACAAAACCTTAATCCATGGTTTTGCCCATATTTCCTCAGGGAGGTCATACACGACCTCATAGCTGCGGGTAAGAAAACGCTTTGTCTCCTCGCATTTTCTGTATACATAAACCGTTTCATCGCTGTAAACTTCAAGACCAACATCAGGGAAATCATTATAAACACGCTTTATTGCCTGTTTTCTTTCCTCTTCAATCGACTTTTCAAACAACGTCTTATCCGCACTGAAGTCATATATCTTTGCGCCGTTATGGAGTATAGCGGGAGCGTTTATATTCAGAGGCGGCATGTAAGAACGCACCGCCTCCACCATTCTCCCCGTTGCAACACTGAAATAGCCGCCATGCTGTATAAAATATTCTATCGCTTTTCTATTTTTCTCTGATATACTGTGATCATCACAAAGTAACGTCGCATCCATATCGGAGACAATCAGGTATCCCGAAAATTTGTCTTTCATATTGTTGTCCTTATTCCTCTGCCTTGTAAACTTTTATCCACAATCTCGGCATGTCAATATAATAAATACCGTCATCGGCTTCCTTGCTTTCAACCTCTTGTGTCACACATATTATTTTATTAATATTGTATCTTGCAACATCTACTCGCACGTATTCTTCAGTCGTGCCCATATTCACCATAACAACATACTTTTCATTTTTATAATATCTGATAAATCCATAAACATGCCCGCCCTGATATACACTGTCAAACTCACCGATTGAAAACGCTTTTGAACTGTTTCTGAGCGAAATCATATCTTTGTATCTCTTTCGCACGCGTCCGTCAGGGTCAATCTCATTTATCTTATCCCACGGAAAAGTCTGGCGACAGAACGGGTCACCATAACCTTGCATACCGATTTCATCACCGTAAAAGATACAAGGAACTCCCGGAAGCGTCATCTGAAGTCCAAGAACAAGCGTGGCTCTTTCCTTTGCAAGTTCCAGCGCATAACCATCAAGATTGAACTGCGCTTGGAAATCCTTAGAAATGTCATGCCTTGAAGGCGCGTCACCCATAATTGTCATAATACGCTCCACATCATGGCTTGTCACCATATTCAAAAGCGAGTAATATGCCGGTTCCGGATAATTTTCCTTAATATTCATAAGTCTCGCGTTAAATTCCGCAGCGTCAATCTTTCCGCTCGCCGCGTCAATCAAAGCGCGGCGCATAGGATAATTCATAACAGAGTCAAGTTCTTTGCCGAGGAAATACTCGCGGCGCTCACCATAGGCGCTCTTATTGGAAGCGTCTTCCCAAACCTCGCCTATTATAACAGCATCCTCACTGACACTTTTTACACCGCTGCGCAATTCCTTCACAAAGAATCCCGGAAGTTCATCAACCACGTCCAGTCTCCAACCGGAAGCGCCGTTCTTTATCCACTTTTTAACAATCGCGTCCTCGCCTGAAAGAAGATATTTTCTGCACTCCTCGCTATGCTCTTCTATCTGAGGCAATGTTGTCATTCCCCACCACGACTCATATACATTAGGCCAATCCATAAAACGGAACCACGTATAATACGGCGAATCCTGTGACTGATACGCGCCTACGCTGTCATATTCTCCGTTCTTATTAAAATAGCGGCTATTGCTGCCTGTATGATTAAACACACCATCCAGTATTATGCGTATTCCCATGTCGTTTGCTTTTTTACAAAGTTCTTTAAAAGTCTCTTCATCGCCAAACATCGGGTCAATCGTTTCATAGTCGCCCGTATCATACTTATGATTTGAGTAAGCCTTAAAAATAGGATTAAGATATATAACTGATATTCCCAATTCTTTAAGATAAGGAAGCTTTTTTATTACTCCCTTTAAGTTGCCGCCAAAGAAGTCGTTTGCAAGATATTCCCCGCCAAACTGCTCCGCCTTATAAAACGGCTGCTCACCCCAATCGCGTTTGATTATGTCCGTTCTGTCACCCAAAAATGAACCGTCCTCATTTCCGTTATAGAAACGATCGACAAAAATTTGATATGCGACACCTGTTTTAAACCACTCCGGTGTTTTATAGTCAGCTTCATAAACAGTTATCTGGAATGAATTTGACGGCATATTAAAACTCATTTCTCCCAAACCGCCAAGGTTTTTATGGTTATTTCCATAATAAACCATACCTCTGTCAGTCGCAAATTCAAAATAATACCAAACAAGCCCCGGCTTTTCGGGCATTTTTACCTTTACAGAATAAATACAATCATCAGCCTGATTAAAAAGATACGCCATATTTACACGCTGCTCGTCTTCCCCGTCACGCTTATATACAAGCCTTACAGCGTTGGGAATGCCTATACCGGAAGCTGAAACACGAAATCTTACCTCTGTGCCGCACGGAACCGCGCCAAAAGGACGGCGGTAAAATTTTTCTCTTGAATTATGCTCAATAACCATATTAATCCCCCTTATATCTAAAAAGACCGTCACATCAGCATCGACAGTTACATATAAAACAGGTAGGGGCAAAAAGCCCCTGTCCGCTTTATACGTCTGTTTGCCTGATACGGCAGCCTATTTTACATTTTAAAAGTTATTTTATCGGTGTAAGATGCCAGATTTTATCGTTATAATCTCCAATAGTTCTGTCACTTGAGAAGAAGCCTGACATCGCGGTGTTCATAATTGCCATTTCAATCCACTTAGTTCTGTTCTGATAGTCAGCTGAAATCTTCTCCTGTGTATTCATATACTCCTCAAAATCGCGAAGTACCATATAAGTATCCGGATAACCGTAATCGCCGAATAGGAGTGTCTGATACAAATCACGGAAAATAGTTGTATTGCCCGGAATAATACTTCCGTCTATAAGCATTTCAAGAGCGTGTCTCAATCCCGTGTTTGTTGAGTAAATTGTCTTTACTTCATCATTACCGGCATACTTCAATCTTGCCGCAACTTCGTCAGCCTTAAGACCGAAGATATATATATTATCCTCGCCCACCTGTTCAAGCATCTCAACATTAGCGCCGTCAAGCGTGCCTATTGTAAGCGCGCCGTTAAGCATAAACTTCATGTTACCTGTACCTGAAGCTTCCTTGCCGGCTGTTGAAATCTGCTCTGAAACGTCAGCCGCGATTATAATCTTCTCAGCGATTGAAACGCCATAGTTTTCAATAAATACAACTTTAATCTTATTATCAATTCTCGCGTCATTATTAATAATATCCGCTACTGAATTGATAAGCTTAATAATATTCTTTGCTCTTACATAACCCGGAGCAGCTTTTGCGCCGAAAATATATGTCTTCGGATAATAGTTCTTAGCATAGTCAGCGTCTGTAAGGATTCTGTTGTATTCAGCGATAATGTGAAGAACATTCATCATCTGACGCTTATACTCGTGAAGTCTCTTACACTGAACATCATAGATAGAATCAGGATTAACAGTGATTCCGTTATGCTCCTTAATATACTCGGCAAGAGCCTTCTTATTATTTCTCTTGATTTCATCAAACTTCTTTTGGAAATCCTTATCTTTTGCGAACTTCGCAAGACCCGCAAGCTTTTCCGACTTCTTAAGCCAGCCTTTGCCGATTTTTGAGTCGATAAGCTTTGTCAGTTCAGGATTACAGTTTGCTATCCATCTTCTGAAAGTGATACCATTTGTGATTGCGTGGAAACGCTCCTTGTCAAGCACATAATAATCATGGAAAATATCATCTTTAAGAATTTCCGTATGAAGCTTAGACACTCCGTTTACCGCAAAACAGCTTGCAAGACAAAGATTTGCCATGTTAACCTGATCATTTGCGATAACAGCCATCCACTGATGCTTACCCTGATCACCAGGATATACTGCTTCAAGCTGCTCCATAAGACGTCTGTTGATTTCCTCAACAATCATATATACTCTCGGTACTATTTCGCGGAACATATTGACATTCCACTTTTCAAGCGCCTCGCTCATTACAGTATGATTTGTATATGCGAAAACATGTGTAACAATGTCCCATGCTTCCTCCCAGCCAAGACCCTTCTCGTCCATCAAAATACGCATCATCTCAGGAATAGCAAGCGTCGGATGAGTATCGTTAATATGAATAACAATCTTTTCCGGAAGAAGCGACCAGTTGCTTCCGTTTCTTTCCTCAAATTCTTTTAAAATCCACTGAAGAGTAGCTGAAACAAGAAAATATTGCTGTCTTAATCTCAGCTTCTTACCATCGTCAGTAGTATCGTCAGGATAAAGGATACCTGAAATCTGTTTTGCAAGACCTTTTGCTTCCATCATTCTGTCAAAAGTACCCTTGTCGTATCTTGTCATATCGACATCTGTAGGAATTGTCGCGCTCCAAAGTCTTAATTTATTTACAATCTTTGAGTCATATCCTACCAAAGGAACGTCATACGGCATAGCCAAAACCACATTTTCATTTCTGTGTCTGAATATCATTTTGCCGTCAACCCATTCAGAATCAATCTGTCCGCCGAATACAACTTTAACAGCTTCCTCCGGTCTTGCGATTTCCCACGCATTGCCGTGTTCAAGCCATTCATCGGGAAGTTCTGTCTGATAGCCTTCCACTATCTTCTGTCTGAAAAGTCCGTGTTCATAACGAATAGTACAGCCGTAAGCCGGTAAATCCATTGTTGTAAGAGAGTCTATGAAACAGGCTGCAAGACGTCCCAATCCACCATTACCAAGACCGGCATCATTTTCATATTCTGCCACTTCTGACAATGAATATCCAAGATCCTCCAGAACGTTCTTATATTCATCTGTCTGCATAAGATTAAGAATATTAGTGCTCAAAAGTCTTCCCATCAAAAATTCAAATGACAGGTAATACAGCTTCTTTGAGCCATCCTCCTTAACCTTTTTGTGTGATTTTGCCCATCTCTCCATAATTTGGTCACGAACAGTAAGCGCGCACGCGGTATAAACCATATGCGGAGTCGCCTCCTCCATAACCTTACCGAAATGACGGCTCACCTTACCAATAATTTCTTTCTTCAATGCCTCTTCCGAAGCTGTCAGCTTTGATGTTTTAGCTTGTGCCATATTTGTTTACATCCCCTTTTATTTCTTCTGAATTTACGAAGATTTTTTATCGTCTGTCTTTTTTATATTTTGTGACGAAGTCTTCGTAGTTTTTGAAGCCGCTTTTTTAGCGGCGGTATTTTTAGCTGCTGCTGATTTTGAAGCCGTGGTTTTCTTTGTTGTTTTTGCCGCCGGCTTTTTAGTCGTTTTTGAAGCCGCTTTCTTCGCAGTCTTCTTTGCCGGTTTCTTTTCTTCACCAAAAGGATTTTCCACTTTCACAATTTCAGGTTCCTTTGCTACGGCGGCTGCTTTTTCCGCTGCCGCTGCCGCGTCAGCCTTTATAGTTTTTTCAAAAGCGTCGCCCTGAGTCTTTGACGAAGTCCTTTTTGATGAATTCTTTTTAGCTGTTTTTTTTACTTCAGGCGTTTTTTTTTCCGGCAAATCATATATACCGGTAAGTTCCTGATACATATTAATATACTTATCCGCGGATACATTCCACGAATAATCAACCGCCATACCGTTGTCTATTATATTGTTCCATTCATCTTTTCTGTTATAGAAAATATCCATTGCATACCAAATGATATTCATCATTTCATCCGCATTGTAATTTGCGAATGAAAAACCTGTACCCTCGCCTGTATACTCGTTATACGGCCACACTGTATCCTTTAATCCACCGGTTTCGCGAACAATCGGAACAGTGCCGTATCTCAGGCTGATAAGCTGAGACAAGCCGCACGGCTCAAATCTTGAAGGCATCAGGAACGCATCGCTGGCAGCGTAAATCTTATGCGACATCTCATTTGAGAAATAAATCTGAGCAGAGAAACGGTCAGGATATTTCCAAGCGTAATGTCTGAACAGATTTTCATACTTTTCATCGCCTGTGCCAAGCACAACTACTTGCAATCCGCCCGCGCACAATTCCTCTATCTTATAAGCCACAAGGTCAAATCCCTTTTGGTCTGTAAGACGCGAAACAATGCCGACCATCATCTTATTAGGATCAACGGGAAGTCCAAGTTCCTCCTGAAGCTTAGCCTTATTTTCAGCCTTCTTCTTATGGACTGTCTTCGCGGTATAATTTGTGTAAATCATCTTATCCGTCTGCGGATTCCAATCCGTATACGATATACCGTTCACTATGCCCACAAGGTCATGCTGTCTGGCGCGAAGAAGATTATGAAGTCCCTCGCCGTATTCCTCTGTGGTTATTTCTCCTGCGTAAGTTGAACTTACAGTGGAAATCTTATTCGCATAAACCATGCCGCCCTTTAACAGGTTAGCATCTCTGTAATACTCAAGCTTATCTGATGTGAAATAATAATCGCTTATACCCATAGCGTCCTTAATCTTCTTGAAATCCCATCTTCCCTGGAATTTAAGATTATGGATAGTCATTACTGTTTTAATTCCTCTGTAAAACGGGTTGTCAAGGAAGGTGTCAAGAAAAACAGGTATCGGTCCCGTCTGCCAGTCGTTACAGTTTATAACATCAGGACGAAAATCCAAAGTTGGCAGCAAAGATAAAACCGCCTTTGAGAAGAATATAAACTTCTCACAGTCAAGGTGTATATAATCATACGGCTTGTCACCGTTGAAATAGAACTTATTATCTATAAAATAAAACAAACATCCGTTATGCTCCAGTTCAAACACACCCGCATACTGTTTTCTCCATGCCATATCGATATATATATGATCAATATATCGCATTTTGTCTTTGTATTCCTGAGGAATACAATTATACAGCGGAAGGATAACTCTCGCGTCAACACCCTTTTCACGAAGCGTTGCCGGAAGAGAACCCGCCACATCGCCAAGCCCGCCCGTTTTCACAAACGGAGCAGCTTCTGAAGTAGCAAATAAAACTTTCATAAATATTCCCTTCTCTCAATTATCAATCTTATATTAAAGAAATCAATTTGTCAACATTTAGAATTAAATTACGTATAAATTTAACAGGGCTGCCCTTAAAATAGAGCAGTCCCATTATGTAATTCTAATCAAATCTTTGTGCCCTTTGAAATAGCCAAAGGATAACTTTCCTGACCTATAAGCTTTCTTCCCTTTGTTATATATACTTCCTTATCAAATACAACATGGCTTAGATCAACGTCTTCTTCTATAACTGAATCCTGCATAATTATAGAATTTTTTATAACGGCTCCCCTTTTAACCTTTACACCTCTTGAAAGAATACAGTTTATAACCGTTCCTTCAATAGTGCATCCGTCAGAAATAAAGCTGTTCTGAACAACAGCCTCCGCGCCGTACTTTGTCGGCGACTGGTCTTTTGTCTTTGTATAAATAGGATTTTCTCTGTTGAAAAGTTCATTTCTTATATCTTTATCAAGGAAATTCATATTATTTGTGTAATATGACTTAAGCGAATCTATCTTATCCGTGTAACCCTTATGCTCGTATCCGTATATACGAAGACCCTGCATTTTCTTTACAAGCGCGTCTTTGACGAAATCTCTGTCGCCTCTTGCGCTGCATTCGTCCACAATACTTTCAAGCAAAGCCTTTTCCATGATATACACTTCCATGCTTGCAGTGCTTGTTTTCGGATAATATGGCTGAACCTCCATATCCGTCACTCTGTTATCATCATCAAGCTCAATCATTGTGAATCTGGAAAGCTCTTTCTCCTCAACACCTTTCATATCCTTATAAAGAATTGTTATATCCGCCTGACTTTCAATATGCTTTTCAACAACATCGGAAAAATTAATATTATAAATGCTGTTTCCGAGTGAAAGGATAACGTATGTCTGCCGGCTTCTCTGAATAAAATCGCTTATACCCGCAAGCATATCAATATTACCCTTTATAGCGCCGTAAGTCATCTTTTCAAGGCTTGGCGGAAGAACGCTAAGTCCCCAGTTTTTTCTGTCCAAATCCCATGGCTTACCGGACTTGATATGGTCCATCAGTGATGAATAATTGGACTCTGTCGCGACACCTATATTTGTGATGCCCGCGTTTGCCATATTTGACAGAACAAAATCAATTATTCTGTATCTTCCGGCGATAGGGAGAGCGCTGTTTGCTCTTATATCGGTAATAGGGGGTATTCTATCATTATTAGTCAGAATAATACCCATAGTATCTCTTCTCATTGGCTCCGTCTCCTTTCTTACGCTTCTACCATACTGCCCTTGAAAATATCCTCATTGTCGCCGACTTTAGCGCCACCTTCAATAAGAACAAGGTCATTGGTACATAATTTTGACGCGTGTTTGTTGTTATCAGAAGCGTTAACTCCCACCTTGGCTCCGTCGCCTATAACAGCGTCAGTGCCTACAACGGATTTTTCAATAACAACATTCTTTCCGATTTTTGCTCCGGGCATAATTACAGAATCTTTTATAACACTGCCCTCACCGAGTTCAACTCCTCCGAAAACTACCGAATGGTCAATTTCGCCGTCTATAAAGCAGCCTTCTGTAACAGTTGAATTTATAATCTTAGCATTTTTTCCGACATAATGAGGTGCCAATGCCATATTTCTTGAATAGATGCTCCAATGTCTGTCATTCAAATCAAACTTTGGAGGATCGTCAACAAGATCCATATTTGCTTCCCATAAACTCTGAATTGTTCCGACATCTTTCCAGTATCCCTCAAATCTGAAAGATACCATCTTTTCGCCATCCGCAAGCATTGTGGGAATAATATTTTTACCGAAGTCATTCGAAGAATTAGGATCTCTTTCATCATCTTCAAGATATTTCTTTAAAACATCATATCTAAAGATATATATACCCATTGATGCAAGATTACTCTTAGGCTCAGCGGGTTTTTCCTCAAATTCGGTAATTGTTCCATGCTCGTCAACATTCATAATACCAAAACGGCTTGCCTCCTCCCACGGAACAGGCATTACCGCAATAGTAGCGGCCGCTCCGGACTCCTTATGCGCTTTTAGCATTTCGCCATAGTGCATTTTATAAATATGATCTCCCGAAAGAATAAGTACATGAGACGGTTTAAATCCTTCAAGAAAACTTAGATTCTGATAAATAGCGTTTGCCGTACCCTTGTACCATTCACCGGTTTGCGCGCTTTGATATGGCGGAAGTACATATGCTCCTCCATGGCTTCTATCCAAATCCCACGGATTTCCGTTACCTATGTATCTGTTAAGTTCCAACGGCTGATACTGAGTCAAAACACCCACCGTGTCTATACCGGAATGTACACAATTTGAAAGCGGAAAATCGATAATTCGATATTTACCGCCGAATGGAACAGCCGGCTTGGCAACATTTTTCGTTAACGCGCCGAGTCTCGATCCTTGACCGCCTGCAAGTATCATTGCAACGCAATCCTTTGATACCATAAAATCATCTCCCTATTTTCTTCTTTAAATTATTTCCGGATATTGCCGGAGTTATTTTTTCTTTACTTTCCCTGCCGTCGTTTTACTCTTTACCGGCGCGGTCTTTGTCTTTGAAGAAGCCGTTTTCTTTTTCACGTCAGGCTTTCTCTTTATAAACATTACAGAATTACCGTCAACAGCAACCTGTATTGTGTACATCATGTCAGAGAACTGCATATTCTCAGCTTTATATGTTTTCTTTGTGATACGCTTTTCTCCGCCGTATTTTGAGGCATTTGAATTGAATACAACTTCATAATTACCTGCCATAGGAACTCCTATTTTATAAATAGGTCTGTCAACCGGTGTGAAATTGGCAACAACGACTACATTGTCAGCCGAATGTTTTCCGCGCCTTATATATGAAAGCACTGAATTTTCACTGTCCGCTTCATTTACCCATCTGAATCCGTCCCAGCTTCCTTCGTTTTCCCAAAGAGCCTTGTTTTCGAGGTAAAAATGGTTCAAATCTTTTACATATTCACAAAGCTTCTTATGCTTTTCTATCTCTAAAAGATTCCATTCAAGCTGATCGTCAAATCGCCATTCCAAAAATTGTCCAAATTCTCCGCCCATAAAAATCAGCTTTTTGCCCGGCATCGTCATATAATATCCCAAAAGCGTTTTATAAGCGTTGAATTTATCGTTATAATCACCGAACATCTTGTCAATAAGCGAATGCTTTCCATGCACAACCTCATCATGCGACAGCGGAAGTATAAAATTCTCGCTGTAAGCATACATCATTACAAATGTAAGCAATCCATGGTTGTCCTTGCGGAAATACGGGTCCATAGACACATAACGAAGCGTGTCATTCATCCAGCCCATATTCCACTTGTAATTAAAGCCAAGCCCGTCATTTTCAGGCGGCGCCGTCACAAGCGGCCAGGCTGTGGATTCCTCGGCAATCATCATAAAATTAGGAAATTCCGTTCCGAGTATCTTGTTCAGCTTTTTTAGAAAATCAACCGCTTCAAGGTTACCGTTGCCTCCGTATTGATTAGGTATCCACTCACCGTCATTTCTCGAATAATCCCGGTAAAGCATCGACGAAACAGCGTCAACACGTATTCCGTCCATATGATATTCCTCCGCCCAAAAATATGCCGAAGATGTAAGGAACGATATAACCTCGCTCTTTGAGTAATCAAACACCATTGTTCCCCAATCTTTATGTTCTCCCATTCTCGGGTCAGCATATTCATAAGTAGGAGTTCCGTCAAACATTCTCAGTCCGTGCGCGTCACGCGGGAAATGGGCGGGAACCCAGTCCATTATAACTCCAATGCCGTTTTTATGACATTTATCAATGAAATATTTTAAATCTTCTCCCTCTCCGTATCTTGTAGTAGCGGAAAAGAATCCCGTTACCTGGTATCCCCAGGAACCGTCAAACGGATACTCTGTTACGGGCATCATCTCAACATGAGTATATCCCATATCTTTTATATACGGCACAAGTTCGTCAGCCAGTTCACGGTAAGTATAAAAGCTTCCGTCCTCATGTATACGCCATGAGCCAACGTGAATTTCGTAAATATTTACAGGCTTATTCATTGTGCTTTCCTTATTTCTCGCGGAAAGCCATGATTTATCTCCCCATTTATAACCTGAAATATCTTTTATTACAGACGCTGTCCCCGGACGCAGTTCACTTTTAACCGCGTATGGGTCGGCTTTATAATATGTTTTTCCGTCATTCGCCTCTATCGCGTATTTATAAAGCATTCCCTCTTTAACATCAGTAAAGAATCCATACCATACACCGCTCGTTTCAATCCGTTCAAGCATTTTATCGTATCCGTTCCAGCTGTTAAAATCCCCAACAACTCTTACGCTTACCGCGTTTGGAGCCCAAACGGCAAACCGCCATCCCAATTTCCCGTCCACCTTGACTTTATGCGCTCCCAACATTTCATATGACTTGAAATTATCGCCCGAATTGAACAGATATGTTTGAAAACGACTTATATTTGCCCAGGTTTTTTCTTCAGTCATACGGTCGCCTCCCTCTTATCTTTATTTGTCTTTACCTGAACGGAAATAATTATTATTTCCGCCCATATTTTTCTAACTATGACTATTATAGCACACTTTTTTTGGTCAGTAAAGACCATATGTAAATAAAATTAAGCATTTTTTTTGTGCAAAATGACACATCTTTCTTACTTTCTACATAAACTTTACATTTATAACATATTATTACATTAAATTAAGATTTCATATTTATATATATACTGTAACATTCACAATAATTCCTTGACATATTCATATAAATAGTATAAAATATATAATGCTTAATATTCTTTAAAAATAAAGTTTTCTGTAAATATGAATTTTTATATGTAATCCCAATACTTAAAATGGAGCCGTCTTAATTTGGACTGCTCTGTATGATTACAACCCGCAGCGGCGCTTTAACCTGCATAACCGCCACGCGGTTTCCGAGTTTTATCGGTATGTTTTGACAGAAAGCAGTCATTTTAAGAATGTCCCCCATTGCAGGTCTTGGAGAATACTTTATGGGGGTGTTACTAATTACTAATCCAATATTAATGATTGTAATGGCAGCAGTTGCAATCGTATTGTGCATAGTCGGCGTAATAGTTGGTTTCAACATGGGCGTCGCGCACAGAAAGAAAATTGCTGAAGCTGAATTCGGCAGTGCCGAAGAAAAAGCAAAATCTATAGTTGACGAGGCTGAGAAAAGCGCAAGCGCAAAAAAACGCGAAATGCTTCTTGAAGCGAAAGAAGAAAATCAAAAATTGCGCGCGGCATTCGACGCCGAGGTTAAAGAACGCAGAAATGAGCTTAGCCGCCAGGAACGCAGAATTAACCAAAAAGAAGAAAACTTAGATAAAAAGACAGATAATTTAGAAAAGAAAGAGCAGTCTTATAACCAAAAACTAAAAGCTCTTGAGTCTAAAGAAAAAGAAATAGCAGAAATTAAAGAAGAGCAGATGGCTCTTATCGAGAAGATTTCAGGTCTTACATCTGAAGAGGCAAAGTCTATTTTGCTTAAAGACGTTGAAAATCAAACGAAACACGAAGCAGCCATCATGGTTAAAGAAATTGAGCAAGAGGCAAAGGAAAACGCGGAAAGAAACGCAAAGAACATCGTTGCTTTATCAATACAGAAAGTTGCCGCGGATCACGTTGCCGAAACCACTGTTTCTGTTGTAAATCTTCCAAGCGATGAAATGAAAGGCCGCATAATCGGCCGCGAAGGACGAAATATCAGAACGCTTGAAACATTGACGGGTGTCGATCTTATAATTGACGATACTCCCGAAGCGGTTATCGTTTCAAGTTTTGACCCAATCCGACGCGAAATTGCTCGTCTCTCGCTTGAAAAACTTATCGTGGACGGACGAATCCATCCGGCACGCATTGAAGAAACAGTTGAAAAATCTCGCAAAGAGGTTGAAGCAATTATCAAGCAGGAAGGCGAAAGCGCCACATTTGAAACGGGTGTGCATGGTCTTCATCCCGAACTTATTAAGCTGCTTGGTAAACTTAAATTCAGAACAAGTTACGGTCAGAACGTCTTAAAGCATAGTGTTGAGGTTTCGCACCTTGCGGGCGTTATGGCAGGTGAACTGGGAGTCGATGTAACGCTTGCAAAGCGCGCAGGTCTTCTGCATGACATCGGCAAAGCGGTTGACCATGAAGTCGAAGGCTCTCACGTTACTATCGGAGCGGACATTGCGAAGAAGTACCGTGAAAACAAAGATGTTGTACACGCAATCATGGCGCATCACGGCGACATAGAGGCTCAGACAATAGTCGCTTCGCTTGTGCAGGCAGCAGACGCAATATCAGCGGCGCGTCCGGGAGCCAGACGTGAAAATCTTGAAACCTACATCAAGCGTTTACAAAAACTTGAAGAAATCGCAAATGATTTTGAAGGCGTTGATAAATCTTACGCTATTCAAGCAGGACGCGAAATAAGAATTATGATTAAGCCTGAGATAGTTTCAGACGACGGCATGATTCTTGTCGCAAGAGATATTGTTAAACGCATAGAAAGCGAACTTGAATATCCGGGTCAGATTAAAGTAAGTCTGATACGCGAAACAAGATCTGTTGATTACGCTAAGTAAGCTTTCAAAAAATGAAAATTGGGGGCTATTACAGAGCGCGAACGGAAACGGCTTTGATACTTTGCGATAAAGGCACTGTACAAGCCGTCTGACGTTTAGCTTCTACCCGTTCTGTAATGCTCCTTTTTTATTTGACTAATCACAGAAATATGTTTTACAACCATATACAGAAAGGAAAAATCCCAATGAAAATATTATGCGTCGGCGACGTGGTAAGCCGAGTCGGACGAGAAATGCTTTTCCGCTGTGTGGACGAGCTGAAATACAAAAAAAATATAGACCTTTGCATAGCCAACGGTGAAAATTCCACCCATGGCAGAGGCATGGCGCGCAACGCTTATGACGAACTTATGCGCGCAGGTGTTGATATTATCACTATGGGCAATCACACATGGGACTGTAAGGAAATTGTAAGTATTATGCGAAAAGAGGGCAACGTAATCCGTCCCGCCAATTACAGCAGAGAATGCCCCGGCGAAGGCAGTCTTGTTTATACCGCAAAAAACGGCATAAAAATCGGCGTAATAAACCTCATCGGCAGAACGTACCTTGAACCGTCAGACTCGCCTTTTACAAAAGCCAAAGAAGAAATTGAGAAACTAAAAAAATCAACCAACATTATATTGGTTGATTTCCACGCGGAGGCTACCAGTGAAAAGCTTGCCATGTCATTCTTTCTTGACGGCAAAGTATCCGCTGTTTTTGGCACGCATACACATGTACAGACCGCTGATGAAATGATTTTTCCAAAAGGCACAGGTTATATTACCGACCTCGGAATGACAGGACCGCAGCTTTCAATTCTCGGCAGAGAAGCCACTCCTATCTTAAACCGTTTTCTCACAGGTATGCCGCAAAAGTTTGAAATTGCAAACGGCAAAGGACAGTTCTGCGGCTGTATTTTTGACATAAACGAGGAGAGCGGTTTGTGTGACGGAATTGAGCGTATCTTTATAAGAGAAAACTAATTACCGAAAAAATACTGAATATATCTGCATTAGTATTATAAAAATCACTGTGAAGTTAAATAACACTGACACATATTTGTTATTAAACTTTCTGTTAAGCAGTCCGCCTATAAACCCGCCCAATACTGCCATAGGTATCATAAAGACCGCAAGCGAGAAGTTCCAGTAGCCTTTCACAGCATACTGAATAAGCGAACTTACGGTGGTGAGCAATGTGATAAATATACTTTGCACAGCCGCTTCCTTAGGTTCAAGATTAAACAACAGCAGCAGCGCAGTCATTTGAAATGGACCTCCGCCTATGCCAAAAAATCCTGATAATCCTCCTGTTACAGTTCCCGCAAGGAATTGAAGCAGAGGATTTTTTAATTTTATTCTCGGCATATATTTTCTCGCTGCCATACATACAAGCACAAACACCATCGCGAATATGTACCCGATTGCTATAAATTTTCCGCTGACAAACTCTATACACGCGCCGCCGATAAACGCTCCGCATATACTTCCCAGCGCGAGCACAATCGTTTCCTTTAGCTGTATTTCAGCGCCTTTTTTCACCGTTGTGACAAGGCTGACTATTCCCATACAAAACACGCAAGCAGCTGATGAAAACGAGGCAAGTTCCTTTCCCACATTTAAAAATCCGAGCATAGGACGTATAATGAGTCCTCCTCCAACGCCAACTATTGCTCCCACAAGCGTTGATAAAAACGCGATAATTCCAAAACCCATAGTTTTCTCCGCCTTCTTAAACATTTTATTCGATTATACACCAAAATTTACTCGCAGTCAAATTGATTTATTGACTTTAATATCCGTATATGTTATTATTATTCTATCACACCACTCAAGGGAGGACTATTTATGAAAAAAATCTCAGCTGTTCTTCTTACGGCTTCAATCTTTATAAGCGGAGCAAGCGCCTTAGCAGCCGCACAAACACCCGCTCCAAGCGCCGCGCCGGCTGCAACGCTTTCTCCGAGCGCGACCCAAGCACCGGCGGCAACAGTTGCGCCGGCTGCAACGGCATCGCCGGAATCGAGCGCTGTTCCGTCAGCGACACAATCGCCTTCCCCGACTCCGTCGGCTCCGTCCAGAGAATTGTCAAAACAATTCAAACTCGACATTGAAATGCTGCCGCATCCTTATGTTATACCAAACGAAGCGGTAATTGAACTGTACAGCGACAAGAACGAGCTTCTCGGTACGGCAAAAGAAAATGTTGATCAGAATACGAAAATGCTGAATTTAGTATTTGATGTTCCTGAATACAGAATGGGTTCATCATTCAAAATAAAGCTCGTTTCGGGTCTTCGTTCTATAAAATACTACGATGAATTCGTTGAGGCAGGCGGAACTTTAAATGTTCAGACATACGGATATACAAACGACAACGGCGAATACGTACAAAATAACGGTTGTGCCCTTACAGGTAATCCGCATTATGAAAAAGCACTTTGCATGTACGTAAGCGGCAATTTCCTCAAAGACATTTCGCCTCGCGCCAGAATAGTTGACGGTGTTTCCATGATGCCTGTCCGTGCTATCGGTGAGGCTATGGGACTGAAAATCAAGTACGACAAAGCTTACGACAGCGTTGTATGCTCGGTGGGAGATGACGAGGTTATCTTCAACGCAAACAGCGCGTATACAACAATCTTTGGTCAGGATACTTTCTCTCCTCATGCGACTGTATATATAGAAGGTTCTTTATTTGTTCCTGTACGAACGCTTGCGGAAGCCTTTGACTCCAATCTTGAGGTGCTTGACTTTGGAGACCATCTTGATATTATCATCGGAGAATCGCCTATAGTTAAAGAATTTCGTAATCGTACACCCGTTAACCGTGACGGAATCGGAAGCCGGACAAATTATCTTGTATGGGTTTCAAAGCATGAGTACAAGGTGAGAGTATACGAGGGACAGCAGTATCATTGGACGCTTCTTAAAGAGTTCCCGTGCGCGCTCGGAGCGTGGGATACTCCCACAATCACCGGACAGTTTGAATACATAGAACGCACACAATGGGATTACGGCACATATTATGTTGGTCCTGTGCTTCGTTTCCACAACGGATACGCTCTTCACTCCACTCTCCTGTATTACGGTGGCGGAGAATATGACGGACGTGTTGGAGTAAACATATCTCACGGATGCGTAAGACTTCATCCTCAGGATATAAACTGGATTGCGGACACGATTCCTTTCCGCACAAGAATTTACATAACAGAATAAATATAAAAAGCGTTTCGGCAATGCCGAAACGCTTTTTTGTCAACAATCTTTTTTCTGATACTCTTTCACCAGCAGCGCGCGCACATATCCGCGTGATTTGTCCGTTGAGTCTATGTAAAATCCACGACCATAATAAAACCGTATAAGCGACGTAATTTTAGCGCCCGTGTGCAGTCTCATTTCCGTAACGCCCTTCTTAACCATTATCCTGTCAACAAGATTCATAATGGATTTTCCTATTCCGTTATTCTGACTCGTCACTTTCACACCAAATCTGGAAAGATACGCGGTCTTATCGGGAAAAATCTCAACTCTCGCGCTTCCCACAGGCTCTCCGTCAGACAGAGCGAGAAGAACAACCTTTGTGTCTATATCATGTTTTACATCGTTATAACTTTCTTCCAGTGCCGCGAGTTTTTCCACTCCCGACATCTGCTGATACTTCACAAATGCCTCGCGAGTAATATTCATTATGGCAGGTATATCAGCGTAATCCGCCAAACGCACCTGAAATAATGACTGATAATCCGTATTCATTCTTACACTTCCTTTATATAAGTTATCCCATCAATGTTGCCATAACGGCTTTTTGGGCGTGAAGTCTGTTTTCCGCCTCATCAAAGATAACGCTGTGTTCTCCGTCTATGACGTCCTCAGTAACTTCATATCCGCGGTATGCGGGCAGACAGTGCATAAATATCGCTTCGCTGTCCGCGTGTTTAAATAATTCACCGTTTACCTGGTACGGCATGAACAGCTTTTGTCTTTCTTCTTTTTCAGATTCCTGTCCCATTGAAACCCACGTGTCCGTATATACTATGTCGGCATTCTTTATAGCCTCTACAGGGTCTGACGTAATAATCAGTTCTCTTCCTGATTTTTTGAAATCATCTTTCGCATTCTCAACAACACCGCTGTCACACTGATAACCTTCGGGAGCGGCAATCGCGCAGTCCATACCCGCTTTAGCGCATCCATACATAAGGGAATGAGCCATATTATTTCCGTCGCCTATATAAGCAAGCTTTAAACCTTCAAGTCTGCCCTTATGCTCATAAGCCGTCATTAAATCAGCAAGCACCTGACATGGATGCAGCAAATCCGTAAGAGCGTTTATAACAGGTATATTAGCATACTCCGCCAAGTCCAGTACATCCTGATGAGCGTATGTGCGAATCATGATACCATCCAGCATTCTCTCAAGCACCTTTGCCGTATCATAAATACTCTCTCCTCTGCCAAGCTGAATATCGTTTGAAGAAAGAAACAGCGGATAACCGCCAAGCTGAGTCATGCCTACCTCAAAAGATACTCTCGTGCGCGTTGAGGATTTTGTGAATATCATACCGAGCGTTTTACCTTTTAAAATATGATGTTCCTTACCCGCCTTAAGTTCCGCTTTCAGCTTTATTCCAAGCTGTAACAGCGACTTTACTTCTTCTGACGTCAAATCATGCAAACTTATTAAATCTTTCATTTTAAATCTCCTCCAAAACCTTGTCTATTTCTTCCGCAAACAAATCAACATCATCTTTACTGATTATAAGCGGCGGCGCGATTCTCAAAGTGTTTCCGCCGCACAGACTTGTCAAAAATCCGTCGTCAAACAGCTTATTAAACACCGCTTTCGCTTTCTCGTCACAAATTTGTATTCCTATGAGAAGTCCCGCGCGTCTAATATCCGTAATCTTATCACTGTGTTTTTTCTTGACTGCCATCAGCTTTTCTTCAAAGTACTTGCCCATCACTTCCGCGTTACTTACAAGCTTTTCCTTTTCAAATATATCAAACACGGCAAGCCCCGCGGCAGTTGCAAAAGGATTTCCTCCGAATGTTGTTCCGTGGTCTCCGGGTTCAAACGCGTTCGCTACTTTCTTTCCGGCGCATACTGCTCCTATAGGTATTCCTCCGCCTAAAGCTTTCGCCGAGGTGAATATATCAGGCTCAATTCCGTACATCTGATAAGCAAAAAGGTGACCCGTTCTTCCCATTCCCGTCTGCACCTCGTCAAATATCAGAATAATATCTTTTTCATCGCACAATTTTCTTATTTTTTGCACATATTCCTTATCCATTGGATGCACGCCGCTCTCACCTTGGACAAGTTCTATCATAACAGCAGCCGTTTTATCGGTCACGGCAGCCTCCAGTGCCTCAAAATTATTCGGTTCTACTTGCTTAAATCCCGGAACAAGCGGTCTATACGGCTTTTGATATTTCTCCTGACCTGTCGCCGCTACAGTTGCGAGAGTTCTTCCGTGAAAAGATTTATCGAGCGTTATTATCTCGTATTTGTCTAAACCTTTCTTATGATAATAAATCTTCGCTATCTTAAAAGCTCCCTCATTCGCCTCCGCTCCGCTGTTAGCGAAAAACACTCTTTCGGCGCATGTATTTTCGGCAAGCTTTGCCGCAAGCTTCGCCTGATTTTCTATGTAATAAAGGCTGGACGTGTGAATAACCTTATCAAGCTGATTTTTAAGCGCCGCTATAAACTCTTTATGTCCGTGTCCCAAAGCGTTAACGGCAATACCGCCGAGAAAATCATAGTAAGTTTTTCCTTTATCATCAAAGAGTTTTAACCCTTCACCTTTTTCAAAACAAACCGGCAGTCTTTCGCCGAAAGTATTCATATAATATTTTTTATCAAGCTGTATAACTTCCTCTAACATAATTATTCCCCCCAAAATAGAATACTTAAAAAATTATACTACCATTTGAATAAAAATGCAAGTATTTTTTCTGAAAAGTTTTTATTCAAGTAAAAATACGCATAATTATTCATTATAAATGAATAATTATGCGTATTTTCGAATATTATTTCATATCAGTTCGTCAATAGCGTCCTCATAGTCATCTATCGAGTGCGCGCCGACAAGCTTTTTAACGGCTTTTCCGTTTACGAACAATATCACAGTCGGTATTGATACTATAGCGTTCTGCGCCGCGAGAGCGCCCTCGTTGTCAACATTCACTTTACATACCTTTACTTTTCCCTCATATTCCTCGGCAAGCTGAGAAATTATTGGAGCGACCATTTTACACGGTCCGCACCATGAGGCCCAAAAATCAACAAGCACAGGTATATCCGACTTTAATACCTCGCCCTCATAATTCGCGCTGTTTAATTCAATTTCCATTTATATTTCCTCCTTTAATTATTCATAAGACGGGACTGTTGAATTAACTCTGTTTACCGTTCCCGAATTATAAACTTCCTTCTCTTCAAAACCGTTTTCCGTCTGAGTGTATTGTTTTATTGTTGTTCCCGTTCCCGACATAGTATATACATTTATAAATGTTTTCTTATCCTTTTGAAAAACGTCATAATACACGCTTCCGTTGCTTATATTTTGGTCATACAGCGTATAGTAACCGCCGTTTCCGTCCGTTACTTCTACCATCCATTTCTGACTGTCGTCCCAAATGATTTCATTGTCTATTTTCTGCGCCGAGGTATAAAGAGTAACTGTCCCTGTTCCTTCGGGATTATAAGAATGTTCAAGATTCGTCCATGACGAATCCGCCGAAGACTCATCTTGTTTCTTTATAATTCTTATGTCGGCACTTGGCGGCAAATTCTCATTTTCCGCCCCGACCGTGTCCTTGGGAGCCGCTTCTTCAGGCTTTGGAGCGTTTTCATCTTCACCTGCTTGCTGAGGAATGTCTATTGTCTTTTTCGGCATGGCTGACATATGGCTGTCCTGCCCCGATTTATAGCCCCCTTTATATCCGCCGAGATAACTTCCTCCGGCAATAACACATGCAGCTAAAACAACGCTGATAATTTTTACTGATTTCCTCATTGGTTTTCCTCCTCCACATCCACATATTTTTTATCAATTTTTTCACATACAGCGCGCGCGTTTGTAAGATTCGTAATATCCGCGGTTACACTATCCGTTGTATCAATGGGACAAGATATTATAAAAGTAACCGAGTCCTCATAAAGTGTATCTTCCAATATGTACCCTTTCGCGGCGATTTCATGCTGCATTTTCCCAATCAGCGTATAATCAACCTTGACGGATAAAATATCGCAAAGCTTTCTTTTAACTATTTTAGAAGTTTCAAGACCCTGCTTCGCGCCGGCGCCATACGCATGCACAAGTCCGCCCGTGCCCAAAAGAGTTCCGCCGAAATAACGCGTCACAACAACTATAACATCGACTATACCTGACTTTCTTATAGCGTCAAGCACAGGCATACCCGCTGTTCCCGAGGGTTCTCCGTCATCACTGTAGCGAAAAATATTGTTTTCATCTATGACATAGGCGTACACATTATGAGTAGCGTCCGGATATTTTGAGCGCACATGGCTTAAAAACTCAAGAGCGTCCGCCTCATTGTCAACAGGCTTAACATTGGTTATGAATTTTGATTTTTTCTCCACAAGCAGCGATTCAGACTGCTCTTTTACTGTTTTATAAGAGTCCTTTTTTGACATTGCTCGCTCCCTATAATATATATTCTCTCATCTTATCATACATTTTAGCGTCAACCATAAGTTCCATAACTGTACCGTTTTCCCCATACTCCTCAGAAATAACCTTCTGTTTTTCATGAAGTTCGTTTACCAATGCCCCTTCACTGTAGGGAATACACGCGCGTACGCGCGTTTTCCTGCCCGGCGCTGTTTCGGCTATCGCCTCTATCAGCTTATCAATATTCTTTTTATGCTTCGCGCTGATATAAACGCGTTTATCGCTTTCCAGACTCGTCACAGGATATTCATCAAGCTTATCACATTTATTAAAGACTGCCACGACAGGCTTGCCCACCGCTCCTATATCCGATAGCACCTGTTCCACAACCGTAATCTGATTATCCATTTCCTCTCCGGACGCGTCAATAACATGCAGCAGAATATCCGCTACAACAGCCTCTTCAAGCGTGGATTTAAATGCCTCGATAAGATGATGCGGAAGCTTTCTTATAAAACCAACAGTATCGACAAGCAAAACACTTCTGTTATCATCAAGCGTTATAGAGCGTGAAGTCGGGTCAAGCGTGGCAAACAGCTTATCCTCCGCAAAAACAGAAGCGTCTGTAAGAGTGTTTAAAAGAGTTGATTTCCCCGCGTTCGTATAACCGACAAGCGCGGCAACTATAACACCGTCTTTTTTTCTTCTGTCTCTTATAAGAGAACGGTGTTTCTTCAGTTCCCTGATTTCCTCCTCAAGCGCTCCTATTCGTCTGCGTATGTGCCGCCTGTCACTTTCAAGACGAGTTTCACCCGGTCCTCTTGTGCCTATACCCGCACCTGTGCGGCTCATCTCGATTCCGAAACCGCGCAGTCTGGGCAGTCTGTATTTAAGCTGAGCCAGCTCCACCTGAAGTTTTCCCTCTCCGCTCTTTGCCCGCATGGCAAAAATGTCAAGTATAAGCATAGAGCGGTCAAGAACTTTCACTTCAAGAAAATCTGTTATGTTTCTCATCTGCACAGGTGACAACTCATCATCAAAGACCACAACGTCAGCGTCAAGCGCGAGAACAGCCGCTTTGAGTTCCTCCAATTTTCCCTCGCCCATATATGTTGCCGTCTCAATATCAGCTTTGTTCTGCACCATTTCACCCACGACAAATCCGCCGGCTGTCTTTACAAGTTCGCCAAGTTCCTTCATAGATTCGTCTGTAGTGTCCCATAACACGTCACGCAAACCGCGGCAAACTCCCGCAAGTATCACGCGTTCTTGTTTTTGTTCATTATTTTCCATGCTGTCCCCACTTTGATAATTATTTATCTTTAGTATACCAAAAAATTAACGCTAAGTACACCCTTTTTGAAAAAATTAAAAAAAATTTAACATTAGGAATTAATATTATTGAAATGCCTATCGTTTTCCCAAACAAAAAAAAAGCGCCGCTATATGCGGCGCGTTAAAAACCGTGTCTTAAACCATTCGAAAAACAATATCTTTTTTACAGAAGTCCTACCGCCTTAAACGCTTGTTCAAGATCGGCGATAATATCCTCAGCGTCTTCCGTTCCCACGCTCATACGGAAGAAACCGTTGCTGAACTCGTCAGGGAAAAGATACTGTCTCTCATCATCCTCGCCAAGGAAGGCTATAAGGCTTGCGCCATGTCCTAAAGAAACTGCCGAGGTAATAATCTTGAGATGACTTACGAATTCATTATGCTTGTCATGGTCGCCTTTAATACCGAACGACAGCATACCGCTGAATCCCTTCATCTGCTTTTTGGCAATATCGTGACCCTTGAAACTCTTAAGTCCGGGATACGCTACAAACGTTACGCACGGAAGACTTTCAAGATACTCCGCCACTTTCTGCCCGTTTTTGTTATGCTGCTCCATTCTCATAGGCAAAGTTGTTGAGCCGCGCATAATGAGCCACGCGTTAAACGGACTGATTGTTCCGCCAAGGTTTACCATTGCCTGTGCTTTTATTTGGTCTATTATCTCCTTGCGTGAGACAACGACTCCGCCCATAGCGTCGCCATGACCATTGATATATTTTGTAAGACTTTCAATTACTATATCCGCGCCCAATTCCAAAGGCTTCTGATTATACGGAGACGAGAAAGTATTGTCAACCGACAAAAGAATGTTATGTTCATGCGCGATTTTTGCGACAGCTTCAATATCCGTAATTTTAAGAGTCGGATTTCCCGGGCTTTCTATATGTATAAGCTTTGTGTTAGGCTTTATCGCCTTCTTTATCGCGTCAAGATCTGAGGTGTCAAGAATAGTCGTTTCAACCTCAAACTTATTATTAAACAGCTCGTTCAAAAGTCTATATACCGCAATATATGTAACGTCTGAGAAAATAACATGGTCGCCGCTCTTTAAAAGTGAAAAGAACGTGCCTGAAAGAGCCGCTACACCGCTTGATAATACAACCGCGTCTTCTCCGCCCTCCAAAAGCGCAAGACGTTCCTGAAGATACATTTGATTCGCTCCGCCGTTACGCGTATAAAGAGGCTTCTCGTCATCCGCGCTTGACCAGTTTACTTTTGAAGGGTCATAAGGCAGAACATAACTGTTAGCCATTGTGATAGGACGCTCAATAGCGCCTGTTTCCGCGTCAGGCTTATTTCCTGAATGTATACATTGCGTGGCAAAACCGTATTTTGAATATTCGTTATCCATCATTTAAAACTCCTTTTTATTTGTACTGAGAAAAATTATATTACTTTAACGCTAATTTGTCAATATTTATGAGGAATTTCCGCTTTATGCGCCCTGATTTGACAAGCCGTTAAAATTTTAGTATAATACATATATTTAGAAAGTTAATAATAGCGTATATCAATTTAATGAAAGGAAAAATAAAATGAAAAAGATTATATCGGCATTCACTGCCGCGATAATGATTTGCAGCACATGCTGCGTAAATTCATTTGCAGCTGAAAGCTGGCGCGAAGCGTTTGTTACTCGTATCATGAAAATCATGTCGTCCGACCCCGCCTATAACGAGGTTGTCATTACCGACCTTGACAGGAACGGAGTTCCTGAGGCATTTGTTATGCAGGACGGAATTAACGGCGGCATAAAAGCCGGATTCACTATGAGCGGAAGCACTGTTTCCGCTATCGAAACTCCGAATAACATTATAGGCTCGTGCCTTAAGGACATAACAGTCTACGAAAAAGACGGTAAATACATATTCGTCGGACGGGAGATTCCGAGATACTCATCAGTTATAAACCTTTATAAGCTTATGTTTGACGGACAAAAACTTACAACGGAAAAAATTCTTAAAGAATATGTAAGTCCTTATCCCACTATTCCGTATGTGGATATGTATGGCAACGATTTTCTTTCAAACGGCTATCCAAACAGAGCGAAAATAAAGAATTTCGTCGATAGATATGAGGGTATAAATTCTCTTACTGCGACTAATTCAAACGCGAAGCTTTTGATTGACGGCACTGATGTTGAAGTTTCAGGCTATACCGTAAATGATTCAAATTATTATAAGCTGCGCGATATTGCGATACTTCTTCGTACCACCAATTCACGTTTTGACGTTGCATGGGACGAAAACCTGAGCGCCATCACAATTTCCAAAGGCGAGAAGTACACAATAGTAGGCGGCGAACTGAGCCACGAAAACGGCACCGCTTTAAACGTCGAGCAAAACAGCGCGCCTGTATACGTGGACGGCGAGGAGAAAGAAGTTCTTTCATATAATATCAACGGAAACACCTTCTTCAAAATACGCGATATAGGAGAAATGGTCGGCTTCAGCGTGGACTGGGACGGCGAAGAGCAGGCGGTTATCATACGAACCGAATAGAAATATATTAAAAGCCGGATTTTATCCGGCTTTATGTTTGCAAGCAAATTGCCGAAAGGAGGTTACAAGGCATGAATAACATACGAAAAAAGCTCTGTGTTCTGACAGCACTCCTGTTTGTCTTGTCATTTATACTGCCTAAAATCTTCCTATCAGAGCAAAATGAAGCTCCCTCCGATTCTGACGCGTTTATTGACGAGCAAAACGTCACTCAGGTTTTTGACGGTGACGGTGAAAGATTTGTCGCGCATCGAGGATATTCCGGATACGCGCCCGAAAACAGCGTTCCCGCGTTTGAGTTCGCAGGTAAACTCGGTTTTTGGGGTATAGAAACCGACATATCACAGACAAATGATGGTCAGTTTGTTTGCATACATGACGAAGAACTTGACAGAACAACCGACGGAACAGGCAATGTAAGCGACTATTCGTTTGAGGAAATCAGTAATTTCAAAATTGATACCGGCAAAAATGTTAATACAAACTCTCAGCTGCATATACCATCTTTCAGAGAATACCTTGATATATGCCGAAAATATGACTGCGTTGCCGTTGCCGAAATTAAACACATATCGGATTACGACTCATTTTTACAGGAAATAAAGGACAGCGGGCTTGAAAAAAAGTGCATCGTTACAGGAGAACTTGACGCACTGGAGGAAATACGCGCACGCAATACCATTATACCTGTTATGACTATAGGCTACACACCCGCGCCGTACACGGATAATTTAGAACACATCTCAGTCATTCCCGAAAACCGGGGGATTTTATATAATTATCCGCAGGTGGACGGAGCAGCCATCGAGGAACTTCACCGTCAAGGGATTTTATGCGGAGTATGGTCTATTGACAACTGGGACATAGCGCAAGTCTATTTTGATTACGGCGCGGACTTTATCGTTACAAACGAAATACCCGCAAGACTTAATCATATGGTTAACAAGAACGAATAAGAGCCGACACTATATGCCGACTCTTATTATTGCTGTATCCGATTATTTTATCACAGTGAATTTATCCTCTTCTGTGTCAACAGTCACACTGTCTCCGCCTTTGATATTTCCGTCTATAATTTCCTCAGACAGCATATCCTCAATTTCATTTTGAATCGCGCGTCTTAACGGTCTTGCGCCGTACACTGGGTCAAAACCCGACTTGGCAATTTTTTTAACAGCCTCCTGTGAGAATGTCACTTTTATATCGTTCGACTCAAGACGGCTTTCAAGCGATTTAAGCATGAGCCGAGCAATATCCGCTATATTCTCTTCGCTCAGTCTGTCGAATACTATTATATCGTCTATTCTGTTCAAAAATTCAGGTTTGAAAGCGCGTTTTACTTCCTCCATAACTCTGTTTTTAATCTTCTCATGCTCAGAAAGATTGTTGCCGTTTTCTCCGCTTGCAAATCCCAGCTTAGACGATACGTTTCCAAGTATCTCCTTCGCGCCTAAATTTGAAGTCATTATAATAACAGTATTTTTAAAGTCAACCTTTCTGCCCTGAGCGTCCGTGAGAATACCATCGTCAAGGATTTGAAGCATTATATTAAACACATCGGGATGCGCTTTTTCAATCTCGTCAAAGAGTATTACGGAATACGGATGTTTTCTTATTTTTTCCGTAAGCTGTCCGCCCTCCTCAAAGCCTACATATCCCGGAGGCGAGCCAATAAACTTTGACACCGCATGCTTTTCCATATACTCCGACATATCAACTCTTATAAGCGCGTTTTCACTGCCGAACATCGCCTCCGCCAAAGCCTTTGACAATTCCGTCTTGCCAACTCCTGTAGGACCGAGGAATAGAAATGAACCTATAGGACGTTTCGGGTCTTTCAGTCCCGCTCTTCCGCGCTTTATCGCCTTTGCCACAGCAGTGACAGCCTCATTTTGTCCGATAACTCTCTCATGAAGAATATTTTCAAGATTCTTTAGTTTCTCCATTTCCTCCTCTTTAAGTCTTGAAGCGGGAATGTTGGTCCAATCCGAAAGAATCCGTGCAATATCATCCTCATTTACCACCAGCGCCGAGGAAGAACCCGCTCCTTTCCAATCCGCTTTCATTTTATCCGCCTCCTCTTTGAGAGACTTTTCTTCATCACGAATTTTCGCCGCCTTCTCAAAATCCTGCGCCGTAATAGCCTCCTGCTTTTCCGATTGCAGTTTTTCAAGCCTTTTCTCTTTTTCCTTCAAATCATCCGGCTCCGTCTGAGATGTAAGACGTTTCTTTGAAGCCGCCTCGTCAATAAGGTCGATGGCTTTATCGGGAAGAAATCTGTCCGTTATATATCTTGAAGACAGTTTTGCCGCCGCTTCAAGAGCGTCATCCGTAATGGTCACACTATGATGCGCTTCATATTTGTCGCGTATGCCTTTCAATATTTCAACCGTCTCTTCCACAGTCGGTTCACCGACAGTTACAGGCTGAAAACGTCTTTCAAGAGCCGCATCCTTTTCAATATACTTTTTATATTCCTTAACGGTTGTCGCTCCTATAAGCTGCAGCTCGCCTCTGGCAAGAAACGGCTTTAGTATATTTGATGCGTCCATACTGCCCTCCGCGCTTCCCGCACCGACTATAGTATGAAACTCATCTATAAATAAGATGATATTCTTCGCTTCACGCACCTCGCCTATAACCTTTTTCAGACGTTCCTCAAATTCTCCGCGGTATTTCGCTCCGGCTACCATACCGGACAGGTCTATTGAAACAAGACGTTTTGTTTTAAGCGGTTCAGGCACATCGCCAGACACAATTTTCTGTGCCAGACCTTCAACCACCGCCGTCTTACCAACGCCCGGTTCTCCTATAAGACAAGGATTATTTTTTGTGCGCCTTGAAAGTATCTGCGTCACTCTCTCTATTTCCTGACTTCGTCCAATCACAGGGTCAAAGTTACCGTCTTTCGCAATAGCGGTAAAATCACGTCCGAACTGGTCCAGTGTCGGAGTCTTGGAATTAGGATTTGGAGTATATTCTCCAGCGGTATTCCCCTCAATTTCCACATCGCCTTCTATAGAGCGGACAGTATCGGTATAAAAGCCCTGAAGATTCACGTTAAGCGCTTCAAGTATTTTCGCCGCGACTCCGTCGCCGTCACGCGCTATAGCCATAAGAATATGCTCTGTTCCGATGTATTTATGACTTAGCCTTCTCGCTTCAAGCGCGCTTATTTCAAGCAGACGCTTTGAGCGTGGCGTGAGCGAAAGTTCTGTCTGCTGCGGAAGAGGAGAGCCTGATCCGATATATTCCTCAATTTTTTCACTGACTTTATCGGCTGTTATTCCATTTTTTTCAAGAACTTTAGCGGCTACACCGCTGCCCTCTCGGATAAGTCCCAAAAGAAGATGCTCGCTGCCGATATAATTATGACCCATTTCAGTTGCCGCGTCATGCGCTTCGCTTATGGAAATTCTCGCTTTTTCAGTAAAATTTGAAAATAACATAATAATCAACTCCTTTACGTATGTTTACCGTTAAACAACAATTTATATACTATTCCTTATCAATTCCGCGCGCCGTTTATCTCTCTGAGCGGGAGTGAATTCTTTATCTCCGCACAGCAATGCGGGTTCTGTTATTACCATACATTCAATCGGTGTTATTTTTTCCGCCTTTGGAAGTATGCCCAAATTCTGACCGAGCATTACATCTGACAACAGAGATTTTGCCTCAGCCGAAGAAATACTTCGCGCATATTTTAATATTCCGTAAGAACGATACAATTTATCCGAGAGAGCGTCGTTATTGTTATCCGCCAAAGCCTTGCGCGCCTTCGTCT
>CAJUEZ010000001.1 GCA_910585485.1 uncultured Clostridia bacterium | reverse complement strand
ATTCGTTATATCAATATTCGATAATTTATTATTAGAACAGTCTAATTCCCACAATTCACTGTTCTTTGACAGATCAATGCTTCTAAGCAAATTATTGGAGAAAGTAAAACTATACAGTCTTTCATTATTGCTTACGTCAAGCTCTGTAAGCTGATTATCGTCACAGAATAAATATTCGAGCTGCGGCCATTGCGATAAGTCCAATTCTGTAAGTTGATTGTTACGGCAATCCAGAAATATCATATTCGGAATTTGCTCAGGCGTCAGCTCCTTTATCTCGTTATTGTTACAAACCAGCCAATCCAAGAGCGGAAAATATTCAATTCCCGTTAAATCCTTAATTCCGTAACCGTCCATCTGTAAATCGTCTATTGCGGATATTGTAGCCCAATCACGTATTGTCATCATGCTGTCGGGCGTTCTTTTTAGCCCGTCTTTCTTTTTCATGTTATCCAAAATCGCATTGCAGAAATTTATATCGGGGAAAACATCTGTAAATTTTACATTGTCAAGAACATCTACACGGTATTCATCATCAACATTAACTTTTACCCTTGTTGACATACTGTTTTCGCCCAACACCTCTATTGATATTCCGCTTTTCAGCGTTTGCGGATGGCAGTCCTTAAATCTTGAACAAGACCTATTATCCTGTGTTTTCCGTATGTGCAAATTTGAGTTTGGCGTTGTATCAGCATTTAGCTTACTTCTTCCTTCGGTATTGAGATACTCCCATACGCCGGATATACCATCAATATCATCTGGTATGCTTTGCTCAATCTGCATAAAATGATGCTTATGACTGTTGTTATTATTAACCTTAAAAACACTTCCGTCTATATGCCATATAACAATCCCACCATCAAATTGATATGAGCTTCTGCTGTCATTCCACTTTTCTAACCCTGCATCATAACCGACAAGCTGACGATTTTCTATCAAAAAATACTGATTGGCATCCGCTTTGCTTCTAATTTCAATCACATTGTAGCTGCTGTTATCACCCATTTCCGAAATGCTGTTTATATCTCCGTCCCAATCATTTACAAGAGTCGGAGTCAAAAAACCGCATTGCATTTTGCTCCATGGGTCTAAATGAGTCGGAACAGCATACATATCATATGCCTCAGGATCATTCCAGATATTGTGATCGAGGAAATTAAAGAATTTATTGCAAAGCTGTCCCCAGCACCCTGTGGACATAAGACTGTAATACATTATGCCGTTCTCTGTCCAGCCGCCGTTTGGCTCAGTAAAATATAAATCCGGTAAATCAAATGCGGAATGGCCCAGTTCGTGACAGGTCACTCCTATTCCGTATGTGCCGTTACGTCCTTCTCTTTGGCATACTACTTTTTGTGTTCTGAAACCTGTTGACAGCTTTATACCGTTTTGCGAGGCATGGTCATGCAGATATCCTACGCCGTCGCCTGTAGCATATACCATTATCATATACGGATTTTGCCCTGCAAAATCAAAATAGGGTTCAAGAGCATTGGCAATCATTTCGTCAATATAACTGCACTCTTCCCATGTGTCATCCTCCGTTTTAATCGGATGAGGTATGTTAAGCGATACCTTAACAACACCTTTGGGACATTTTGTAATCGTATATCCAACATCAGTATATTTATCACAGCTTATCGTTCCTGCTGCTCCGTCTTGTATTGTTGAAGTATCGGACGGTTCAAACACATCTCGCCCCTCTGCGTTCTCTTTCCAATAATTTACTACACTAATATCGTGCGGATTGGTGGAATACATATGCTTATACCAATATTCTCCGTCTCGTTTGATTTTTACATCTTCAAATTCAATTAAAACGGTAAGAAGTTTTTTTATTCCGTCCGTTTCTTGCATTTCTTCTAATGACATTAGCTGAATACCATCACTGTCATTAGGCTTGGAATAATCAATGCGCTCCGCATTTTCCCAAAGCGGCATTATATCCTCACGCTGAATTTTATGAGAAAATATACTGAATAAAGATAGCTCACCTACAGTCTGTGAAGTCGGAACAATTTCATTATCCTTTATCTCTGCATATTTATAGCTGTTGCTTTCTTCGTCATATGTAATAACATTTCCGTTTTCATCTTCTTTCCAACTGAAAAATTCATCACCATAGGGTGTAACGGTAATAACGTCACCGTTTGGCTGTGTAAATTCAACAGGTGCAGGGTAGATAGGTGCGGCAAATGCTGTACTGCTAAGCAATAAAGCAAATATAGCTCCTATACTATACATACATAATCTAAAACTTTTTAGCATAACATTCAACTCCATTCTTTCTATTGGCTGTATAATAAAAGTTGTGGTTTAGAAACAGAGCATATCAGTTTCATATCCCAAACAATCTCTTTGCATTTTCAAATGTGGCATTTTCAACCTCGTCAACACTTATACCCTTAATTTCCGCTAATTTTTCCGCGACATAGTGAATATACAGCGAACTGTTACGCTTGCCGCGATGCGGTTCGGGAGTGAGATACGGAGAATCGGTTTCTATTACAATTCTGTCAAGCGGCACATACGCAGCAACCTCTTTCGGCTTAACTGACTTTTTAAAAGTAAGAGAGCCGCCAAAAGCGATGTACATTCCCCAGTCAAGAATCTCCTTTGCCATTTCCACGCTTCCTGCATAACAGTGAAAAACCCCTCCGACTTCTTTTACATTATGCTCACGAAGAATATCCATACAATCCTTGTGCGCGTCACGGTCATGAATCACAACAGGCATTTTTAGTTCCTTTGCTAAATCCACCTGTCTTGCAAACCATTTTTTTTGCGCGTCACGCGCGGAAAAATCATAAAAATAATCCAGTCCTATTTCTCCTATCGCCTTAACTTTAGAATGTTTTGCATATTCCTTCAGCGTATCCATATCACGCTCTGTAAGTCCGTCCGTCTCGTGCGGATGCACTCCTACAGACGCGTATACAAACGGATATTTCGCACATATTTTAAGAATGTCGGGAATTTCCGCTATCTCTGAACATGAATTTAAAATAAGTCCGACATTATTCTCAGGCATAGATGACAAAATCTCATCCATGTCGTCCTCAAATCTCTCGTCATTATAATGCGCATGAGAATCAAATAACATATTTTTCACCTTATTTCTACAATTTCTTTATCTGTCACAACAAAATCCATCATCACATCATGGCTCTGTATAGGAATACGGTCATAAAGCTGAAAATCATAGCAAAGACCTATTTTAACGCAGTCAGCGTCTTCAAGCAATCTATCATAATAACCCTTCCCAAAGCCCATTCGTCCGCCGCGGCGATCAAAAGCAAGTCCGGGAACAAACATAACATCTATATCTTTCGTTTTTACCGGCTTTATTACCGACGGCTCGTTTATTCCATAAGCGCCTTTTTTTAAATCATTTTTACCGTCAATATATGATAGAGAAAGCGAGATATGTTCCGTGTCAGTCACCGGAACAGCAATCTTCTTACCCGCTTCTTGAAACTTTTCTATTATAACAGATGTATCGGGCTCTTTAAAGGCGGAAAGGAAAACGCAGACAGTCTCAGCATTTTTAACACACTCAAGCGAAAGCAGATTTTCTTCTATTTTTCCGCTTAGTTCCTTAACCGTATACGCTGTGAGAGCGCGTCTTTTTTCGCGCATTTTCATACGCAGTTCTTCTTTAATCAATACTGCATTATCTCCTTTATTTTATCCGCCGTTTCTTTTCCCTTTAAAATCTTAAGCATGGCAAAACCAAAATCCGCCGCCGCGCCCGCGCCTTTGCCCGTAATAATCTTTCCGTCAACAACAGCCTTTTCACCCGTGATGTCCGCGCCGTAAAGGTATTTCTCATAACCGGGGAAACACGTGGCTTTTTTACCCTCCAGTATCATCTTTTTGCCGAGGATAGACGGCGCGGCGCATATAGCTGAAATATATAAGCTGTGCGCGAGCGCGTAATCTATAAGATTATGCACCTCTTTCGACGCGTCTAATATCTCATGTCCCGCTCCGCCCGGAAGCATCAAAAGTTCCATATCATCGGTATTTACATCGTCTATTCCTATGTCGGCTGTTACAGTTATTCCATGAGCGCCTGTCACAACCTTATTTTTTACTCCGACAGTCTTAACGGGGACATTTCCTCGTTTTAAAATGTCTATAGGTTCAATCGCCTCAACCTCTTCAAAGCCGTCAGCAAGCATTACATATACCATTTTAAGTTATTCCTTTCATATTAATAACAATATTGTACCACACATTCTAATAATTCACAATAAGTTAACATAATTTTAATTGTATTTTTAAAAGGTATTTGATATAATACTTTCATAATATTCCCGCGTTATAGAATCGGCAGGTAATAAGAATAAAATTTTTAACATATATATAAATAATATACGGAAACGGAGGATATACATATGCGAGAGAAAATCGTACCGGTAGAAGTCACACCCGAAATGTTTAATATGCTGGAAATATGCAAAAGAAACAAGCAAATTGATCCCGAATTATATAAAAAATATGATGTGAAAAGGGGGTTGAGAGATATTAACGGCAAGGGTGTTCTTGCAGGACTGACAGAAATAGGCGAAATTCATGCCTACAATACACTCCCTGACGGAACCTCTGAGCCTTGCGACGGTAAGCTGTTTTATCACGGCTATAACGTTGAGGATCTTATTGCCGGTTTTATTAAAGATAAGCGTTTTGGTTTTGAGGAGGTCACTTATCTTCTTATGTTCGGCGAGCTTCCTAACAAAAAACAACTCGATATTTTCACAACTACTCTTGCCAAACTTAGAACCATTCCACCGTCATTTGTCCGAGATATAATTATGCAGGCTCCAAGCAAGGATATGATGAATGCTCTTTCACGCAGTGTGCTTACACTGTATGCCTACGACGATAAAGCGGACGATATTTCTCTGCCCAATGTGCTCAGGCAGTGTCTTCAGCTTATAGCTCAGTTTCCGCTGCTTGCCGTATACGGCTATCAAGCATTCAAGTATTATCACGAAAATGCCAGTTTTATTGTTCATGCTCCAAAACCGGAACTGTCAACAGCTGAAAATATACTTCACATGCTTCGCAGTGACAGTAAGTATACTCCGCTTGAGGCAAAGATTCTTGACCTTGCTCTTATCCTCCACGCGGAGCACGGCGGCGGTAACAATTCAACATTTACAACCCATGTTGTTACCTCATCGGGAACCGATACATATTCAACCGTCGCGGCGTCGTTGGGCGCGCTTAAAGGTCCAAAGCACGGCGGAGCAAATATTAAAGTCACTCAGATGTTTGAGGATATGAAGAAAAACATCAAAAACTGGAATGATGATAAAGAAATTAAACAATACCTATCAGACTTGCTTAATAAAAAAGCATTTGATAAATCCGGTCTTATCTATGGCATGGGGCATGCCGTTTATTCACTTTCAGACCCGAGAGCAAATGTATTTAAGGCTTTCGTTGAAAGTCTGTCCAAGGAAAAGGGCAGAGAAGATGAGTTTCATCTTTACTCAAAGGTTGAAAAACTTGCGCCGAGCGTTATCGCGAAGGAACGTAAAATGTATAAGGGCGTAAGCGCAAATGTTGATTTTTATTCAGGCTTTGTTTACAGTATGCTTGATTTGCCAATGGAATTATATACGCCGATGTTCGCTATAGCAAGAATATCAGGCTGGTCGGCTCACAGAATCGAGGAACTTGTCAATCCAGGCAAAATCATACGTCCCGCCTATAAAAGCGTGGCTGAGCATAAAGAATATGTGCCACTGTCTGAAAGAAAATAGTAAGAGAAAGAAGCCGCAAACGCGGCTTCTTTCTCTTATCGGGACATCAGACACCTTGCCTGACAGCCCGCGATACTATTTAACGTCAACCTTTTCACCGGCAAGAATTTTATTCATGGTTCTTGCCGCGCACATTTTTCCGCACATGGAACATGTATGTTTTTCCTCAGGCGGCAACTCGTTATAATATCTCTGCGGCTTTTCAGGCTCTATTGCATACTGAAACATTTCATCCCAGCAAACTCTGCGTCTCGCGTCACTCATCTTATTATCTATATCGCGCGCGCCTTTAATTCCTTTAGCCATATCGCCGGCATGCGCCGCGATTTTTGCCGCTACAATACCTTCCTTAACATCGTCCGCATTAGGAAGTCTAAGATGCTCGGCGGGAGTGACGTAGCACAGAAAATCAGCGCCGTTTGCCGCCGCGACAGCTCCTCCGATAGCTGATGTTATATGGTCATAACCCGGAGCAATATCAGTCACAAGAGGTCCAAGCACATAAAACGGCGCATTATGGCAAAGACGCTTTTCCAATTTCATATTTGCCGCAATTTCATCAATAGACATATGTCCCGGTCCTTCAATCATGACCTGAACATTCTTTTCCCAAGCGCGCTTTGTAAGTATTCCAAGTTCAATCAATTCAGTAATTTGCGAAGCGTCTGTTGAATCGTGCGTAGAACCCGGACGGCACGCATCGCCAAGACTTATCGTAACGTCATACTTCGCCAGTATATCCAACACTTTATCATAATACTCATAAAATGGATTTTCATTACCTGTCATTTCCATCCACGCATAAATCAGTGAACCGCCTCTTGACACTATATTTGTGAGACGTCCGCCGGATGCCTTAAAAATTTCAGCAGTTCTGCGGTTTATACCCGCGTGAATTGTCATGAAGTCCACGCCTTCTTTCGCGTGCGCCTCAATAACCTCCAAAAACTCCCCGGCGGTAATATCGGCAAGTTCCTTATCAAGATAACCCACCGCGTCATACATCGGCACTGTTCCAATCATTGCAGGACATTCATCAATGAGTTTTTGGCGAAATTCATGCGTCTTTCCGTAACAGCTGAGATCCATAATAGCCTCCGCCTTCATATCAACTGCCATTCTCACCTTGTCCCATTCGACGCTGTAATCAGTGCAGTCCTTTGAAATTCCGAGATTTACGTTGATTTTTGTTTTCATACCCTCTCCAACAGCCTCAGGACTTAACGCTGTATGATTTTTATTTGCAGGTATTGCAACGCTTCCGTTTGCGATACGCTCGCGAAGCGTTTCAATATCACATTTCTCCTTTTCAGCGACAATCTCCATTTCCGATGTAATTATACCCTTTTTTGCCGCGTCCATTTGTGTTGTATAGTTCATTATATATCTTCCTTTCCAAAAAAATAACGCTCCCAAAAAGAGAGCATTAAAATTCTGTGCATTTTCCGCTGCGGCATTACCCGTATGCAGTCAATGGGTCGAAGTCAAAACTTCCTCTCAGCAATAAGCTCCCCTTTTGCAACTATTATATAATAAACACATTCTTCTGTCAAGGCAAATCAGATATGATTTTAATGACCTGTCTATTTTTTCAAAAAAATCTTATTAGGCAAAGCAAACACCAAAAATATACCTACGGCAATTTCCGTCGCGGTTTTAATAGTATCAATACCTGCTAAAGCCGCCCTATGATAATCAGAAGCAATAATTCCATATACTGTTTTATACATTCCCGCTCCCGGCACAAGCGGTATTATAGCGCAGATAAGATAAACCGTAACGGGTACTTTTCGTATATTTGCGAGTATTCTTGCAAGCGACGTTGTTATTAAAGCCGCCAGGAGAACCGCAAAGGCTTCTTCATTATTAACACGCATTATCATCAGATATATTCCCTCCGAAACAAGTCCCGATATACCGCAAAAAACCAGTTCGCTTTTACTCACATCAAAAATCACCGCAAATGCCAAAACGGCTACAAATGAGACAAACATTTCAAATATCATTGAATAACCCCTCCCGTCATATATCCCATCATATACATGACCGAGCCGGCTCCGGCAGCTAAAGCAATCGCCACTACTACAGCGTCAAACATTCTTGCTCCTCCTGAAATATAATCTCCTTCTATAATATCCCGAAGCGCGTTTGTTATGGCAAGTCCCGGCAGCAGCGGCATAAGCGCGCCGTTTATCATGATGCTAATATTGTTTCCCAATCCCATGATATACAATATAACCGTAAAGACAGCCAACAAAACTCCGCCTGTAAACGTGACTATAAACTCAGCCGTTTTATGCAGTCTTAAAGTGCGGATAATCATATGAAGCATCGCGCCTACTATAACCGAATTAAGCGCATCAAATACTTTCCCGCCGAAAAGTATTGTAAAGAAACCGCAGCACATTGCGGCGGAGATTGTTTTGAGCCATAACGGATAAGGCTTTTGAGCCATAATCTCCCTAAGGCGGATAACCGCGCCTTCAAAATCTATTTTATCACTTACAATATCGCGCGATAACATATTAATTTTTGATACCTTGTCCAAATTTATACTTCTGTGTTGTACGCGGACAGTTCTTGTATAAGAGCCTATATTAACAAAAAATCCTGTTAACACCACCAATGTTTCACTGTATCCCTCATAAAAATGTTTTATTATTCTGTCTAAAGTATCTTCAACTCTTTTTGTCTCCGCGCCGCTTTCAAGCAGACCTTCACCGACCTCTGCCGCAAAAGACATTAACTCGCTTATTTCCATCGCATATCCTCCTATAATAAAGTTTGCTCCGCTTCAAGCCAAAAAAACATATCAATGCAAAAAAACGCTTCATAATTAATTATGAAGCGTTTTTTAACTTATTTACATATCCTTTGCGGAATAAACTTTTAAAACGAACAATATCGCCGCGCCCGCGCTTATCAAAATCGAACCGAATACTACCATAATCATGTCCTCCTATGTTATTTCATGATTATAGTATACCCTTTTACCTGTCCTATAAACAGGACTATCAAATTAATGCGAGGCTAAAATCGGATTCATTGACCGCAGCGAATCCCACACAAAGATTTTAACATTGTCTGTCTTCTTAAATGTTTCCTGCGGAGCAATCTCTGTAGTTCCTGCGCTCAACTCCTGATTATCTTTTACCGAGATACTTGTAAGAATTCCGTCTTCATCAAAAGCGGCAAAAATTACGCATGCCTTTCTTCCTGAAGTTAATTGTATCACAGCCAAATTATTATCGCTATCATATACAACATTGTCATATATTGCGCGCGCCTCTACAGTTACCTCAAACTCAGCCTTCCATTCTCCGTAAGATACTGTCACTGTTTGTGTTCCTATTTTTGTCTTGTCATATCCTGTTATAATACAGTCACTTAAATTTACAGACTCAGAAGTACCGTTACTATACAATTCCATTACTGTCATACCTGCTGTGTCCAGTTCTTCGCCTTCTTTATATACTGTCTTTTCGGGAGGAGTTATCTGAATACCGGTTGCGGTTATGACGGGTGTTTTAGATTTAACCGTAACCTCAAAGGTTGCTGTTTTTCCCTTATATGATACTGTTATTATCTGTTTTCCTGTCTTTGTTTTATCATAGCCCGTCACTTCATAATCACTTGACATATCAATTGTAGAACCATCGTCATAAACAGCCTTTACGACCATACCTGTTAAATCAAGTTCCTCGCCTTCAATGTATTCCGTTTTTTCCGGCAATGTAAGTTCAATACCTGTAAATTCAGACGGTTTAAGAGTTAGCACAAGCGTTGGCGCTTTTGCGTCAGTGCCTATATATTCCTTAGACGCTATAATCTGTTCACGAGCCGTCTTAGTCCACAACGTAAAAGTATGAACATTATCACTGTCCGCCTTCAATGCGTTTGTTACATCAAATACTACTTCTTCATATTCTTTAGAAAACTTAGGCGTTTGCGTAAGTCCCAATGACGAAAGAGGTGTTCCTTTACCTCTTACCGTTATACCATCCGCCGTTAACGTCGCCTCATCCCAATCATCCTTTGAGCAGTAATCGAGGCAGAGCAAAGATGTCACATTATCACTATTGGTGTATTTGGTAAAAAGTCTAAGTTCAGCAGACTGTATTTCCTTATCGGCATAATCTGACAAATCGAAACGGATAAATCCCAGCCCCTTCGGTTCTTTAAGTCCCGGAGTCGCGTTTGCATACATATCAGTAGCCTGATTTATCTTGAGTTCTGAGTCAGCGCCGTGCGCCGTTGTTGTATCATTATTTACAATATATGTATCTGCCTGAGGTGTAACCTCTTTTATATTAGGTTTAGAATCAGGTATCTCAACAGGCGGCGGAGTTTTTTCTGTTTCATTCGGATATGTTATCTCATCAAATGCAGTCGCAGGAGCAAGATAATTGAGGTTATTGCTTCCGCTCTTTGCAAGAGCCGCCGAGCCGATATAGTAACTTGTGTGCGGCGGCTGATTATAACCTACATTCTGCCATGCTACAGCACAGCGGTACTGGCTGTCGTGCATAAGCGTTGTAAGGCGGTAGTCGGTTGGAATTGTTGAGAAGTAAATTCTCATACCTGTTCCGTCCCACAGCGGATATATTACTTCCTCGCGCCAGTCGCCCAGAATATCCGCGACAAGTCCCGGGTTTGCCTTTGAACCGTTATTATCGGAAACGTTGGGGAATGTTGAATTTTTATTATTATAATATATTCTTGTGGTGGAGTTATTTAAAATACTATGCTTTGCGAGCTTGGTACCGTCCAGAAGCTCGCGTCCCAAATCACCGTCCCAATATATGAAAAAGTTTTCATAATTACTGTTTGAGTATGGGATATTTCCTATCGCCTCGCCTTTTTGATTAAATAGTGACGAGGATGCAACAGACCAGAACGCCGAAAGGTTTCCGCTTGATACGGCATATTCGTCATCAATATTCGCCATAGCTCCGCGTCCAATATCACCCACGGCAGCCTGAAGCATAACGTCGCCGTCATTTCTCTTTATATCAACGGCAAACGGAATAGTTGCGTCGCTTCCTTTTCCTGCCTCATGCACAAAGAAGATTTCCTGACGTCCGTCGTTGTCAAAGTCGGAAACATGCTCCGCGTCACCGTGGCCTCGTCCGTCATATATAAGCACTGTACCGTCATTGTCAAGCACAGCCGAGCCGAATATCAACTCGTCAAAACCGTCATTGTCAACGTCCGCAACAGATACGCTGTGCGCGCCCTGACCATACAGCGTTTTATCAGCCTGATGCTTTGTTGTGCCGTCAGCATATTTTACAGTACAGCCGCCTGTGCTGCCGTTTATAGGAGTATTTGAGCTGAGCCATTGTTCTTTTAAATTCGTACCGTCCCATGAATACGCCGCAGCGTATGCATATGTATAATAACCGCGCGTCATAATTGCGCTTGGGTGAACGCCGTCAAGATACGCAACGCCTGCAAGATAACGCTCACAGCGGTTGCCGTAGCCATCGCCCCATTCATCGTCATTGTTAATACTTCTGGGAGGGTCATAGTTTACGGTGTCCATAGCTTCGCCTGTTTCACCGTTAAAGATTGTCAGCCATTCAGGTCCTTCAAGAACAAGACCCGAGCCGTTTCTGTAATCTGTTGTGTTGTCGGCGTTTTTTATATTGTCAAGCTTACCTGCCTGTGATACAAAATTGCCCTTTCCGTCCTTTGAACCGGGCGCGGTTTTAAATACTATTTCTGATTTTCCGTCACCGTCAAAGTCATACACAAGATACTGAGTATAATGCGCGCCGGCGCGGATATTCTTTCCCAAATCCATTCTCCAAAGACGTGTTCCGTCAAGCTTATATGCGTCCATATATACTTCGCCCGTATAGCCTGTTTTTGAGTTGTCCTGTGAATTTGACGGGTCCCATTTTACGATAATTTCGTATTCGCCGTCGCCGTCCAAATCGCCTGTACTCATATCGTTTGCCGAGTATGTATATTCGCCCCCGTCAGGCGTTGTGCCTCCTGACGGCGCGGTAAATGAAATATCCTTATATGCAACGGAGTTTGAAAAACCTCCGTTTTTATATTCAACATTTGTTGTCCACGGTGTAACCGCTTTTTCGCCGTCTATACTTTTGCCCGACGGCACAACAATATATTTACTGCTGTCGTTTCCCTGAGCGTCTGTATAGCAGGTTGCGTCGTGCGCGCCTGTTGTATGTATTCTCTTTCCATCGCGGTAAATATCAAACGCCTGATTTGTCAAATTTTCTGTGCCCAAAAAACGCCATGATAAATACACTCCGCCGCTCGTTTTAACCGCGACCGTACCGCGGTCCAGACGCTCCATTTGGCGCGGTGATAATACATCAATGTCTTCAGCAAAAGATGTTGAGCCAATCGGTATTGCTGAAATGGCTGAAATGGATATTATCGCAGAAATCAATAATGATATGAATTTGTTTTTCATATTTATATTCTCCTTGTATATACAAAATATTATTATAATTATACTATGTAAATCCGGTATTTTCAACTACAAAATTATAATTATCCGCCTGTATTTCTCAATTTTTATCCTAAATCATTTGCCCCGTGAGTCCACACGGTTGTCTTGCTTTCTTTATTTTCGCCTTCCTTTTCTTCTATGTTTGTCTTTGGCATAGTTGAACGTATTTTTACCTCCGATGATACCGGCATGGTTGAACGTATTTTTGCATCCGATGATACCGGCATGGTTGAACGTATTTTTACCTCCGATGATGCCGGCATAGTCGAGCGCATCACAGGCGGAGCCGTATGGCTCGGCGGCGCTGTGCCCGTTGGAACATCCGGCGGACAAGGAGGCATTGCTCCTGACGGAGTGCGCGACCGATATACCGGAGCTCTGACTGATGGCATAACCGGCGCATATGGTTTGGACTTAACCTTCTTACGCTTCTTTGACGATTTTACTATTAAAATTACCAGCAAAATTCCAAACAGCACAACCGCTCCGACAATAATCATCCACGGTTTAAATTTAAATGACTGCCTCATTGTTGTCTGGGGCATTGACGCGCATCGCTCTATCAGTTTATTGATATACGGAGTATTCGGCTGCTGATTTTTTACTTCTTCAAAACATTCTTTCGCTGTTGCTCCGCGATCCTTTTGCATTGCCTGCAAACCGAGCATAAATAATTGTGATGTTTTTCCCTGACCTATATTTATATCATTCGTTTTATCGCGCAGCACTTCGGAAGATACCATCCAGTAATATCCGTCTGCCTCCGCATTGGCGAGGGTGTTCAATCCGTTTACCCGAAGCATGTTATCTACAGATGGTCCTCCGCTGTTTCCATGATTGACAGTCGCGGTTGTCTGAATCATCTTATAATTTGAACTGTTTAACGGAACTATTCTGCTCACAATTCCATCTGTTATAGTAACAGTCAGTGTGTCGGCAGTATTATCCGTGGCTTCAAAAATACTGTTTGATGCTCCCGGAAAACCCGCTGCAAATATCTTAGTAGTTTCAGAAGGATAATCCTCAGAAAGAGGCAGAGAGACAATATTATGCGAGTCTATCTTCAAAATAGCCGCATCCTCCGCTCCTATATCATTTTCCGTGCCCTCTTTTCCTGTTTTCACAATCTGAGCCGGATATTTCACTCCCGCCCCCAAAGACGCGTTTCCGTCCGCGTCGGGATATACCACGCTTAGGGACGTATTTGAAACAGAAATATGAATACTGTCCTTCATCGCGCCGACATATCTCTCATAAAAATCCTGTACATCGCTTTCACTCATATTTGCCGTACCGAAAAGCTGAGAAATCTGCAAAACAAATTCTTTGGCATCCTCCTCTATGTATCCCGACTGAGCAAAAGACACGGCAAGTTCCTCAGAACCGTTTGAAATTACATGTTGATTAGTCGCAATATAACCATCATCGGAAAGAGCGACACCGCTTCCCGAAATGGTAAACTCATCTGAGATACTTTCCGTTGAAGTTGTAACAAAACTCGACATATTATCCGCAATATACGTTAAAATGCTGTCGCTTCCCGCATTCGGGTTACTTCTGATAAGAGATGATATTCTTTGAGTGTTCAGCGACAGTTTGTTATACTGCACTGTGCATGTAAAGTTATTATATATCCTCGGCACGGCGGCTTTAAGCGCGTTGCCTATCATCTCATCAGAGTATTCAAAATTTTCATCGGGAGTGTACCTGTTAAGCATATTGTCCGCGTAAACAATTTCACATGAGACGATTATCATCACCGCTGTAATAACGGCAAAAAAACGTTTTAAAATTCTTTTTTTCATATCTCACATTCCTTTTTCGACAAAATAATGTACTGTATATCATTATATAATATTTTTGTCATTTATGCAAGAAGTTAAAAAACATCATTTTCATAATTTTAGCCTATCGCCGGCTGACGCATGATTTATATTAATAATTCTTTACCGTTCATATTATCTCTTGTTCTTGACTCATGTTTCAGCCGGTAATTTAATCGTTACACTGAATCCGTTATTATTTTTCGCGCTCATTTTTCCGCCGTGGACAGATATAATTTTATATGCCATTGGCAGTCCCAGTCCGTGAGCCGTCTTTGGTATCTGAGATATTTTTGCAAGAATATCCTCGCTTACACCGCTGCCGTTATCTGATATTACTATATAAGCGGTATTATCCTCCGTGTATGATTCGACTCGGATTTTGCATCCGTTTTTATTATGAGTTATGCTGTTATTTATAAGATTAAAAACCGCTCTTTCAAGCAAAAACTCATCTGCCGAAACAGTTGTCTTTTCATTTTCAAGTTTCATTTCAATTTCATAATTATCACTTAATCCGCTGTTAATTATATTTGATACTATGCGCCGTATAAAAGGACACAAGCGCACAGACTTTTGCTTTAACGGCTGCATATCATATTCGAGGGAGGAAATAAGATTCAAATCCTCTATAAGTTTTTTTATTTTAATACTCTGCGACGTTACAGCACGCGCTCTTTTTCTGTCATTCTCATTTAAATCAGGAGAATTTTCAAGAGCCTCGGAGTTGCCTATTACTATAGCAAGCGGTGTTCGTATATCATGCGATATTCCCGAAATCCAGTTTAAGCGCGCCGTTTCACGCACGCCCAAAGCAGCGTTTTTTCGGGCGATAGCAGCCGACGTACTGTTTATATTCCTCGCCAACTCTTTAAAAATACCCCTTTCATTTAATTTCACATCTTTTTCACAGCGTAAATCCCGGATTCCATTTGTCAAAACAGAAATATGCCTGTAAAGGGATATTCCCAATATAAACGCGATAACCGCGGCAAGCAGAAGATTGACAATCAAAATCCCAATAAGTCTTTGCGGCAGCGTGCTAAACCATTCCATGGAATACTCCATATAATATTTCCCGACAGCGTTTTTCGGTATGCCGAGTATTATCAGACCGTAATCCTCCGCGCTGACATATACGGGATAATCATTCAAAAACCAACGGGTTATTTTCGCAATATCATTTATTGAATAATGACTGGGAATGTCGTCAGGTTTATTTTTCGACCATATTATATCACCGTTTTCATTTATAAGAATACACCAAAAGTCCTGCGGAAACACAAAAGAATCCGACAGTATAAAACCATCTTCACTCTTTTCAAGCGATTTACTAACCGATTTTAATGTCTCTTCCGGATAATTTCTATTTAGATCTATTGACGTATCCGACCCGATTATCGCAAATGCAATAAAATTTATAACAAGTAAAATAGTCGCTATAAATGCTGAAATAACCGTAAATCCAATAAATATTTTAAACGCGCTTTTATTCATCATACACCACCAATTTATAACCCAGTCCTTTTATAGTAACAAGAGATTTTGGCGCAGACGGATTTTCTTCAATTTTTTCTCTAAGCCGTCTTATATGCACCATCAGAGTATTTTCATACCCGTAATACTCATCTCCCCACGCGCTCATACAAAGCGCGTCGTTTGTTACTATTCTGTTTTTATTTTCGTACAATTTTTTTAGCAGTATAAACTCTTTTGCTGTTAAAGCCTTTTCTTTCCCTTCAGATATGACGGACGCGGTTTCCAAGCTTACTCGTTTTTTCCCCAAATAAAAATCTTCCGATATAACAGGTGTTTGATATATTCTTTTCAACACTGCCATAATTCTTAAAGTAAGTTCCTTCATAAGAAACGGCTTAACGATATAATCGTCCGCGCCAAGTCCGAGACCGTGTATTCTGTTTTCGGATTCGCCCTTAGCCGTTAAGAATATCGCAGGTATCTGAGATGTTTTGCGGATTTCCTCAAACAGCGAAAAACCGTCCCCGTCAGGAAGCATTACATCAAGGAGCATAAGCGATATTTTCTGACTCTTAACAATGCTTACTGCCTCTTCGCAAGTTTGAGCTGTATATATATTAAAAAATCCGTTCGCACGAAGGGCGGATTCTGTCATCTTAAGTAATTCCTTTTCATCGTCAACAAGCAATATTTTTTTATTTTTTAATTCATTCATTTAAATCACCGTTGTTATTTTACCACATTTATATGTGTTCTTAAAGATTTTTCCCGCAGTTTATAAAAATTTAAGGTTTATGAAAGGCTCCGTTAAGTTTTATGACAGGAAAAGCTGATATAATCAAGTTATATTAGAAGAAAGGAAGTTTTCAAATGAAAGAAATAGTAAAAACAAACAGTCTTACAAAAGTGTACGGAAACCAGGTGAGCGTGAATAACATAAACATGCTTGTAAAAGAAAACCGTATTTATGGATTTTTAGGTCCAAACGGCGCAGGTAAATCCACAACACTGAAAATGCTTTTGGGACTTACGCATCCGACAAAGGGAGAAATAGATATTTTCGGCAAGCGTTTAAATTCCCAAAACAGAATTGATATTTTAAGGAATATCGGCTCACTCATTGAGTCTCCCTCATACTATGGTCATCTGACCGCAAAGGAGAATATGAAAATTTTCACTACTCTTCTGGATGTTCCCCAACAAAATATCGACAAAGTGCTTTCTATCGTTCGTCTTGACAAACAGCAGAATAAACGTGTTTCACAGTTTTCACTCGGCATGAAACAACGGCTCGGGCTCGCTTCCGCGCTGCTGTCTTTTCCGAAACTTTTAATTCTTGACGAGCCTACAAACGGTCTTGATCCCGCAGGTATTCAGGAAATGCGTGAACTTATAAAATCTCTGCCATCTCAGTATGGGATAACCGTCATAGTATCAAGCCATCTTCTTTCGGAGATAGACCAAATGGCTGAAGATGTCGGAATAATAGCAAACGGGAAACTAATGTATCAGGGAGAACTTAATAAGCTTCATGAAACAGATGCCGCTAAATCTTTAGAGGAAATCTTTTTGGATTTAACCGGAAAGGAGCAAAGTTTATGATAAAACTTTTAAAATGTGAATTTATGAAAACAAGAAGAAAATATATATTCCTGACGGCAATTATTATAACCGCCGCGGGACTTATATGGGGACTGCATGGAGAATACAGCGGTTTTTTTCAAAAAAACGGGTGGATGGTGTTTTTATACCAACTTCCGCTTATAAACGCGATATTTATGCCGATTATGTCTATTATAATCTCATCTCGTCTCGCGGACATAGAGCATAAGGGTATAATGTTTAAGCAACTCGCGGCAATAAGCGAGAAGGGCAGAATATTTGACGCGAAGTTTATATATGGTATTTCTATTGTGCTTTTATGCTGTCTTTTAAATTGGATTACCGTGATTATATTCGGATATGTTAATGATTTTGCGGGAGATGTGCCGATAAAATTATATCTGCTGTTCTTACTCTTTACTATTATTCCAACTATAGCGGTATATATATTTCAGCACACAATCGCAATGCTGTTTAAAAATCAAGCCGTCACCTTTTTCTCAGGCATTATAGGAACTTTTCTTGGACTATTTTCAATGTTTCTGCCACAAATCCCGCTGATGAGAAAATTATTTATATGGGGATATTACGGTGTTTTACAGTTTGTAGGATTGTTTGGCTGGACAAAAGAGATGAGATATGACTCGGCTTATTTTGAAGTTATGAATATTGACTGGACATTTTTTACCGTGTTGCTAATCATAAGCATAGCCATGTATATAATAGGACGTTACTTATTTTCAAGAAAAGAGGTTTGATATTATGTTATTAAGATTACTTAAATCGGAAAGAATGAAACTTAAACGTTCGCCCGTCTGGATTGCGTTCCTGATTATGCCGATTATACCCGCGCTTTTAGGCTCGCTGAATTACATGGGCAACTCAGAAATACTAACAAGCGAATGGTACAGCCTATGGACACAACATACGCTTTTTACATGTTATTTCTTTCTGCCGATTATGATTGGAGTTTACTGCTCCTACATTATGCGGATTGAACACAATAACAACAACTGGAATAAAATCCTTACAACTCCCGTGAGCAAACCTATGATATTTATATCCAAATTAATTACAGTATCAAGAATGATTCTGATAAGCGAGATATGGATTGCCATATTATTTTTAATATCGGGATACGCTGTTGGAATCAGTTCCGCTCCTCCGTATCAATCTGTTATAATATGGTGTCTTTTAGGCGCTTTGGGCGGCATAGTTATGGCATCAATCCAACTCTTCTTTTCTATTTATATAAAGAGTTTTGCTTTGCCTGTCGGTATTGCTTTTGCCGGAGGACTTTCGGGACTTGTATTTCTCGCCAAAGGTTTTGGGCATGTATGGCCCTATTCGCTAATGGCCTACGGAATGAACTCCAATTCCCCTCAGCAAATGATTTCAAGCGAATATGCGCAGTTTGCCGTAATATGCGTCGCATACATTTTGATAGTTACAATAATTTCAAGCATCGTACTTTCAAAGAAAGATATATAATTGTATTATAAAATGGACTGTAAAAACTGAGTTTTTACAGTCCATTCTTAATTTGCAAATTTACATATTAATTTTTAATGAACTTCCGCCTTTATCGCTTCCCTCATCTTTACTCGAACCTCCGGACAAATCAAGCATATCACTCGCTTTATTCCATTCTCCCTTTTTCGCTGCCGGTTCAGAAGGTGTATGTATCTCTTCTTCCGCCGCGGCAACAGGTTCGGTATACGGCTCCTCCGCGGGTGTTGCCACGGGAGGAACGTCATTAAATCCAACCGGTTCTTCAGCCGCGTTACTATACGCGCTGCTATCATTAAAATTAAATCCGCACCCTTTGCAGAATGCAGCGAAATCAGGATTTACTCCGCCGCACATAGGACATACTTTTGTACCGTCACGCGCTATAGACGCATTATCTGAATTATCATTGTAGCCGTTATCGTAATTATTGTATGCGCTGTGCTCATAACTATTATCTTCATAACCGGAATTTTCATAACCACTATCTTCATAACCATGATTTTCATAGCTATTATTTTCATAACCCATGCCGCCATATTCGTTTGTTCCATATGGATATCCGGCATACTTAATAGTTTTCTTTCCGACGTCAAGCGTGTTTAGGAAAACAATCGCCAATATTGCCGCGGATAACACACTATACGGAATAAAAGTTGCCTTGGCAACAGGGAGTTTTATAACATGATTTACAACCAATGGCAGAGCAATCATTATTATTGCTACAAGCATAGCAAATATCATGCCGATGTTGCCCCATTTTTTATGTTTGCCCTTATTTACAATGCCTGTTATAATATATATCACAAAGAATATAACTGACAATGCGCATAATGCTAAAACAGCGATAGCGCAGACAGTTAACGCAGTGACTATTTCTTCGCCTCCAAGCATGCCTGCTATATTCGCTGTTTGTAATACTGTACTGCACAGGTAAACCACGGAACATCCGCTCTCTCCAATAAGACCTCCGTCTATTCCAAACCAGTTAAAAAAATATGAAACAGAAATAGCTATTGAAATAATTATTGAAAGTATATATCCGACTCTTTTACTCATTAATTTATCCTCCTTGAATTACGTTAAAGATCACTCGCTTTTGTAAATTCGGTTTTTTCACTATTTGTTTTCCTTGGAATCACAGTCGCTTCATACTCTTTAATATGCTTGTCCGTATCAACGCTTTTTCCAAAGTATATTTCCCGCAGCATTTCATATACTGTGCTGAGTTCCGGGCGCTCCTCCGGAGAAGCTGACAGCATTTTTTGTATAATATTATTTATGCGGGAATCCATCGTATTCTTTGTTTTCAGTGTTTCGCCTTCAAGAACTGCCTCGGCAACGCAGTCATATTCGCTCGAATTGAACTCGGGAAGTCCGCCTGTAAAATACTGATGAAACAAAATTCCAAGTGAAAAGACATCGGATTTATGCGTTATTTCGCCTTCCTCCTCAATAATTCTCTTAAGTGTTTCAGGCGAAAAATAAACCATATCCCCGTTTATTTCTCCCTCGGGAGGACCTTCGTCTTCAAAAAAACTGCAGTCAAAATCTATTATTTTACCTGTAAGCATATTACTCGGCATTCTCTTGATAAGAATATTATCAGCTTTTATGTCAGAATGAATCATACCCTTGGCATGAAGTTTTGACAAATCATTCGCGATAACCATGCAAAGCAAAAGCTTGACATTCATATTCTCTCTGAAAATTTGCTCGGTTTTTATACGGATACTATCTATCTTTTCTGTGGCGATATAATATTTACTTTTGTCTCTGAAAAATTCATACGTTCTGACAAGATGACCGCAGGAACACTCATTAATAGTCCTGTATATTCTGTCATGACGGCTGACAAATTTACGACATTCTGTTATCATTTTATTTTTAAGCGGCTCGCTCAAAGAATTATCTATAGGATACTTAGGTTCAAGAAATTCTTTTATGAAATACAGTTGTCCGTTTTTTTCCGCATATCCCCATTGAGAAAATCCGCTGATGTGCATACCGCCTATTATTCTATATCCATTAATTACCTGTGCCACTGTGAACACCTCCGGGCATTGTGTAATACTGCTTCTTATACTCATTCCACATACTCATGATGTCTTTATCATCAGCATCATCTAATTTTGTTATATACCTGTCATAAATCTTTTCCATTCTTCGCTTATAAAAGGTTTTAAGCTTCTGGAAACTGCCGAAACCAACAGCGGCTATACAAACCGTATAGTCATCGCCTGTAAAACGGCTTATAAAATCGTTAATCTTTTCCTTCCAATCATTTACGTTCTCGGCAAGAGACAGTGTATATAATATTGAAAACTCAAATTCCATAGGTGTTTTGTAATATCCGAAACAACCGTCTGTCGCGGTGACAGTCATAAACGGAGCCTGGCGCTTGATTACCTTTTCATGAACAACATAATTGCCGTCAAAAGAAATAACGTTATTTAGAACTCCGTCATTTGTAAGATTCGTCAGAGCGTCTTCCCCGTCTATATCATCATCGGTAATCTGATGCGCGCCGTTTTCATCAAAAAGATAGCCTCTCGAATCACCGCTCCACATATAAGACACGTCAAATTTGCCGCCTGACTCTTCTGCTATAACAGCGGACATGGTTGTAGGAAATTTTCTGACCATACTTCCCTTAAGTTCAAATGCGCTGCCGGAATACTTATTACACTCGGCGAGACACATATCAATATATTTTTTTATATCGTTTTTTCTTGCCCTTCTGTCGCAATACTCGTTAAACCACGCTTCAACTCCCGCGCTTGCGGCTCTTGAAGCTATATACGCGCCTTTTTTATTATTAAGTTCTTTGTATTTCTGCGCTCCGAGCCCGCCGCAGCCGTCAAATACGGCGCTTACGTATTTATCCTCGTTAGCGCTGTAATAATAACTGTCCTCGCCGCTGTTTTCCATTTCTCCGTAAACGCAGAACTGTAAATCCAGCTTATCTATCAAATTATTTTTCATTTTCTATCCTTTAATAAAGGTCACAGACCAGATTATTTAATTATATTGAATTTGCAATAGTGTCAAGTATGGTATTATAATCCTGCTCGCGAAGTCCCTCGCCGATTCTTGAAGGAGCGTGTACACAGTTCTTCCATACTGATGAAATATATGACCATTCGGGAGTGTCCGGAGCAAAAAGAAGTAATCTCTTTGACTGCTGTTTGATAATCGAATCATCGTTCCACCATGCTGTAAGTTCTTCAATATTTCTTGCCATTCCCTTCGGATAATTCGGAGCAGCGCTTCCGTATCCAAGAGGATGAGCTGTATCATCAGTCCAAAGCGCGATAACCTGACGCGATTTTTGACCTGAGCGGTCCCAATCGGATTTAATAGCGTATGCCAAAGCCTCGTATCCATCCTCAGGCGGGTCTCCGCCTCCATCTGCCGTAATACTGTTTACATGATCTCTCAAAAGTTCTTTTTCCTCCGGCAAATCAAAAAATCTCGTCACCATCATTGCTTCCTCGCCGTCAGCAAGATAATCTTTAAATGCTACAATTCTTACTCTTAGTTTCTGAACTGTCTTTTGCTTTTTCTTCATCATAGACATAAGATCGTCATGAAAATTCATAGCGTTGTTTTTTACTATGTCAATAATATGATCCATACTGCCTGTCGCGTCAATACAAAAAACAATATCAACATTGTAGTTTATTTTGTAATTACTTCCCATTTTTATAAAACCTCCTATGGTCAACTGTATTAATAATAAAGGATTTCTATCCCTAATTTACATTAAATACTTCTTCAATTTCTATGATTCTTCCGGATTTACTGAATTTTCTGACCCTTCTGACACATTATGCACGCTCGGAGTTCTTTTCACAGGCGGAGCAGTTTTTCTTGTGTTACCGCCGTTCTGCGCGTCCGGGTCATATATAATGCTCGGCGTCGGAGTGGGCAGATTATTTCTATCTTCCTCTTGCGTATTGAACTGCGTGTCAGGTGTAGGCATAAGTTCCCGCGTCTCGATGTCATTCAAATTGCCATAAGGTGTGAGTCTTTTTATTTTTCCATGCAGATATGCCGAATTTATAACAAATATAAGAGCAAACAATATAAGAATCGCTGAAAATATAAAAGCCATATGCTTTTGTCCTCTTTGCAGCGAGCGGATTAACCTTTGCTGCTTGTCCACAGCGCTCATAAGGTATGCGGTTTCTTCATTATTATGATTCTTACCCGCCCCGTCAGAAAAGGTATTTACCTGACTGACCGCGCTTTTATCGGGGAACATATCAAAAAATCCATTGCCATCGGAAAGCGAGTTTTGTTTTTCTCCGCAGTACGGACAAGCTTTCGATTCACGCGGATATTTTTTTCCGCAGTTATTACAAAACATTTGATTTCTCCTTTCAGTCTCCTCTGTTAGTAATTTGGATTGTTGAGGATAATAACTATGATTATCACCGCTAAGATTGTGATTCCAATTAACAGCGGTATCAGTTTATTTGTGGAGGATTCGGGTTTACTATGTCCGCATTTTCTGCAAATGCTGACACTTCCGCTGTTAATCGTGTCACATTGTTCGCATCTCCATTGATTTATATCATAATCTTTCCTGTGCCCGCACCTCTCACAATAGTTATCCGCATGATAATTTATAGCCGCGCAATTAGGACATTTCCAACCCGCCGGCGAGTATGCTCCTCTTGGCGGCGACTCAGGAACATGATTATAGGCGCGGACAGCATTTCTTGGTGTTCCGCATGTGCTGCAAAACGCGGCGCTGTCAAAATTCATATTAAGACAATTACGGCACTTCCACTGCACAACAATTTGTTTTTTTTGCATGCACATATAACAATACTCAGCGGACATATCATTTTCGGTATCACAATTCGCGCATGACCAACATCTTTTGTCAGATATATATTTTGTCATCAAACCCCCGCCCCAATAAGTTTAAGTTTTATCCCGATAATAGCGCATATCGCAAGGCAAACAGCTGCTATAAGCATAATAAGCGCGATAGATTTTTTATTTGATTTCTTATTCTCTTTTTTATTGCATTTCTCTTCGGCATTGCTTATCGGATATATTTCATTATCTGAATTAATAACTATCTCACTGTTAATATCCGTGGGAGACTGCTGTGTTCCGCAATATGGACATTCCGCAAGCATCATATTTTCATCAAACTCAAATTCACTGCCACAGTGTACGCACTTTACAACTACCATAGCTTTTGTCCCCCTTTTTTATATTTATAGTTGGTAATATTTTATCATGTGCGACATTTGTTGTCAATATCTTCACAGTCACATATAGAATAGTACCTACGCAAATAAAATCTGCCGCGTTTTATAAACGCGGCAGATTTTGATATTACTTTTCAGTTATTATATTAGTTACAAGATTGTCAATATACATCGGTTTTGACCAAGTTGTGTAATTTGCGGCAAAAGACAGCTTTGTTATTGAAGAATTGCCTATTACAGTACCTTGATATGTTTTAACCGGAGAATTGTTTGTGTTATTCTTCAGCGTCAGACTTATCTCGCCTGTAGACGGCTTATAGTATATTTCCATATGCGCGCCGTTTGCTATAAGCTGATTCTGTGTTTTGTCATTCACATAGTTTCTCAAATATACTTTCGCTCCTGTTTCTTCTTCAGTTGATGTTCCCGCGACAGTCATAGTATATTTATCCCAATCCGACACTGCCATTTTTATAAGTTCAGTGTCATTTAAGCCGTACATTACGAAGTCCGCCGTACCGCCTGAATTTGAGCAATATATATCAAAAGCAACATTAATAATCTGTCCGTCATCACAGGTGATTGGAGTCTCCAGCACCGCTGTACCTGTTTCGCTCTGTCCATCCTTATTGCTGTACTTTGCCTGAACTCCCAAAACGCTCTCACCCGCGCCGTCTGTTGTCATCGCGCCGGTACCTGATAATACAAAGCCTTTCGCATCGCCGTCTTCGAAATCATTCGTCGCTTCACTGATATTCTTTACCCATGTATAGTTTGTATTTGTATACTTATCAGCATAATTTACAACCACCGGAACAACGTGCTCCAATTCGCCTTCTGTTTCAGCAAATGACCATAACTCATTATCTCCGCCTCCGAACGCGTAAAGGATTACGTTTCCGCCGTTAACGACACTTTGACCGCTGACATTAAGAGATTTTTCAGTGCCGACATTTTTAATTTCATAATATCCGCCATGATTTATTAAATCCCATTTAGCTTTGTCGTCAGCCGCGTCTATATCATTTGAAATAACCGGCTTCTGATCCGCATTGGCTGCAAGAATCATATTGTCATTCATATTAATGATATTGAAGTGACCGTCTTCCGTGCCTGAAAGCTTCCATGCGGCAGTATCAAGATTTCTGTCCTCCCACTGAACAAGCAGTGAGCCGGAAGTAATCTTTTTAGCCTGTGTTTCAAGTCCGAGTCCGCTCTTTTTGTTAATTATTCTTATCGTCTGATTCTCGTCAAGCACTTTAACATCTACAGAAGTATATGCTCCGCCGGAATGTGTCGCCGTAAGTGTAAACGTGCCGCCTTTTTTCGCTCTGACGCTACAAGACTCGCCCTCATTCTTAGGTGTAACCTCCGCCATCTCATCATCAGACACAGACCATGTTATCTCGTCTGTCAGACCAATATCAGATGTAAGACTGTATTCATAGTCCGTTCCGACAATAATTGTCGGAGAACCGCTGATATTCATATAGTAAATCGGATCTGCTTTATCGCTGACCGCCGTAACAGCGTCAGTAACCGGCTTCATTCCGTCCCATGTCATAAGTTTGAAAGTGCAGCCTGTGTAATCACCTTTAAGTGATTCCCGGTCACCATTTCTAATAATTGTTCTGAGTGTGCCGTCACTGTTATACACGGCAAAGCAACTATCATAGTTTTGCAGTGCGTTTGATATTCCATACTCATATTCAAGACCGATCTCTCCCGCCTCAAATCTCTCTACAGTGGCATCCTCGTCTATTACAAATGTTGTGATAGAATCAGCTTTAAGAACCGTTGTAAACTGCTTATCCTCAATAGCAATCGGGTCAAGCACCGCCCAGTGTTCGCCCGTCGCATACGAGCCGCTTGTGCGTACAGGACGCGCCGTTGAAGCGGTTCTTGAGAAATCTCTTAAATCAAACTTAACAGTCTTATCTTTATTTCCTGAATTTACTGCCACAACTACAATTTCACCCGTTCTTTTATCATATGCGGCAAGGGTATTCGAGGAAGATTCAATAAGAGTCATTCCCGGTTTTATATACTTTGTAAACTGACCGTATCCATAATATTTCTGAGTAAGTTCTATTTCCTCGGTGTCATGATTAGCCATCGCCATACCCCATAACTTTCCATCAGGATTCAGGGTATTATTCGCCTCCGGCTTGTTTCCGCTTGGGTCTGTGAAATTGGAATCCTTGTGCATATCAACTATATCCCACAGTACCCATGCCGATGCTTGCATACCGTTAAGGTCAGCCATAATTCTGTCGGCAAGTCCAAATTCGTCCCAGCTGCCGTCAACCTCGCTCATCCACAAATTAATACCGCCGACAGCGTAATCCATTGCCGTCTGTTTCAGCTGAGCGCGCTTTGAGCCGCCGTATGTATGAGTGTCAAGTCTGCCGAGTTTGCTCTTTGCCGATTCGGTCAGTGCGTTAAAGGAAGTGATTGAATAATCTATGTTTGTTTCATCAGGTCCGGCAACGATAGTATAACCATTCCCGCGCAAATCGTACGCGTCATACAGCGCTTCTATAAGCGCCGACTGATTCGCGCCCGGAGCAACGTGATTACCCTCCTGCTTCGGGCTCAGTTCACCCCAGTATTTTGACTTGGGTTCAGGCTCGTTCATCGGAGAATAGCTGTCAAAACATAATCCGATATCTGAAAAATGTTCTGTTACATCCGCCACGAATTTAGCAAACTGAGCATAGTTTGCGGGATCAAGATTTTCATCAATAGCCGTCACCTTGCCATTTGAGTCGGTCGTGACTTTTCCGCCGCCCGAGTAGCCTGTCTTTGTCATAAACCATGGAGGCGAATTGGTATATCCCTCAATGTGCACGTCCTTATTCTGTTCTTTTATCTTTTTTAGCACATTCGTCTGCGGGTCTGAAAAATCGTCATAACCCGGTTTATTCCAAACATAACTATAGATATAATTTCCGTCACCGTCCTTTTTCGGCGCTCCGTTCTCGTCAAGTTCCGGTACGGCAAAACACGGCAGTTTTGAGTCTGAGCGAGTTACATGGTTATGCGTCGGGTCATCTCCGCCACCCACGTTATAGCGAACTATATCAAGTCCCAGTCCTTCCTCGCTGTAAAACAGCTTCGCCGCCTGCTCCGCTAATTTGTCACTGTAGCCGATACGGTTGCCCCACCAGCCCATACTGGTTCCCCAACCCTGAAATTCGCCCCGGTTAAACGGCGACTCGTTCGCCGGGTTTAGTTTTATAACCTCCGCCGTGCTGTCAGCCGCCGATATAACAGGCGCTGCCGAAACTGCCATAACAGCCGCAAGAGCAAATGATAAAACGCGTTTTTTCATTATTCTTCTTCCTTTCCGAATTTTTATAGTTATTAATATTATACATCACCTTGACAATACTGTAAATGTATTATATGATTTTATTTATAAAATATCGTACAAAAAATTCAAAATCCAAACGGAGAATTGGCAAAATGAGTATAAAAAATAATAGTTGGATACCCGAAAATATATTTATAAAATGTCTTTATTCCGCGCATCATACTGTCGGCATCGACTGGTGTTATTCTGACGATAAAACAGATTACGATAATCTTGTTCTTATATGCAGCGGACGCGGAATATTCACCTGCAACGGTGAAGAACGGGCTGTTGAGCACGGCGATTTGGCATATTTCCCCAGCGGTGCGAGCAGAACCATGCGAGCGAAGGGCGAAGAGCTTATGTTTAGAAGTTTCAATTTCAGATATAAGCTGCTCTTTGAGCATAAACTTGAATGGTGGCTTGAAAATCCCGCTTTGCCACTTGACTTTATCACAAAGCTTTCAGACAGAGCACTGCTGCACCGCATTGAACAGCTGTTTGAACAGATACAGCGCTGCTATACAATGCTTCAATATGCTTCATCGTTTAAAATGCGCTTTTACGCGACCGAAATCCTTTCACTTCTGTTGTCTGAAAGACAATATAACATAAGCTATTCGGAGCGCAATATTGTAAATAAGTCTATCGAGTATATGTCGGGTCATTTTACGGAAAAAATCACTTTGGACGAACTGGCGGCAATCTCTCAGAGAAGCGTTTCGCACTACGGAAAAATTTTTAAAAAAGTGATGGGAATAACGCCTATTGACTATCTTTTATCAGTACGTATCGCATATGCGAAAAAGCTTTTGGAAAACGGCTCTTCCATAACCGAAACAGCTTCTCTTTGCGGATTTTCAAATTTATACTATTTCAGCAAAGCATTCCGTGCGCGCGAGGATATGCCGCCAAGCGAATATCGCAGTTTATACTCCGGGGAACACAATTAACCTTATTTTATTAAAGGGCTAAATTTATTTTAAAGAACCCGCACAGCTAAAATATTTTCATCATATAATATATCATCAAATATTTAGGGAGTGATAATTGTGCATGAAAAACAATCTATGGATGTGGGCACCTGCCCTGTAAGCGCGACACACGAAACAACGGCTTGTCTGCCTGTAACAATAAGTCCTTTTGCTGAGCCGGGACCTATTTGTATTGAAAACTGCGGCGCGCCGATTATAAACTGCGGAGGCGAGCCTTGCTGCGGCACACCAAACGGAAAATTTGAATTTACAATTTCTCAAAAAATGCAGATAAATATTCCGATTGTATTCGGAGCGGACATTATGGTTGGTGAGACATATGTTAAAAACGGTCAGACCACAGGCTGCATAAACGGCGACTGCTGCACCTGCAACTGTGCCGAATGTGAAAGCGATCTTTCCGCCGAAAATGACAGCGATGTTTTTGAACAAATAAAAAATATTTAAAATTGCGAAATAAAATGGCGTTGTATAAACACAACGCCATTTTTGAGCAATATATTCTTTTGCATAAATGCCATTCTCTGAAAATTTAAATTCAACAGTACCGCTTTTCGCAAGTTCATCAGGCACAAACATTTCCGCTTTGTTTATTCTACTCCATATCACCTTTTTTTCAATGTTTGAATAATATATAACATATACCGAAAGAAAGGAGATTTTTTTATGTTGACTTATATCATAATTGCAGTTATCGCAATTATATTGATAATATTAGGACTTATAATTTTTATACGTCTAAGAAATTTCAAACCTAATCCCGACAAAGCGCGTCAACTCAAAGAACTCAATAACGATTTGCGCTCTGCCGGATTTGCATATAACTATAAGAAGGATTATTTCTATTCCCTTCATGACTGTTGGCAGCGTGAAGCGGGATATTGCAGAATATATGATGAGGGAGCTCCGTTTTTCAGCATGATAATGGACTGCGAGCCAATAACCTTTTCATATGCCGGCAAACGCTGGCTTATTGAACTGTGGAAGGGACAATACGGCATTACCACAGGCGCGGAAATCGGTGTTTATAACACTTCGGGAGAAGATATAGAATCAGAACGCTTTACAGGTACTTTCTATGAGCCTATAAGCGATGAGGAACAGCTTGACATGGCTTTTGTGCTGCTTAGGAACGGCAAAAAACTTCTGTCGCGACGCGCTCGGCACTGGTGGATAACCGCGTTTAAGCTTGGCGAATTTTCTGAAAAATCCTCGCTTGTGATGCAGGCAAAAATCAAATTCCCCTCGCAACAAATGCGTAAGGCTTTTACTGACGCGCTAATCAACGCAGGCTACGGACGAAATGAATTTTCCGTTCATAAAAATACGGTAAGCATTAAATACACCACGCCGCATTCACGTCAGCCCGCTTCTCAGGAGGGAATACAGGAAGACGCTGTTCAGCGTATTAACAAAACAAACTGCGACGCTTTTGAATTTGTAACCGCAAAATATTCCGACACTTTAGATAAGTTGGAATATCTGAAATCATTTGCTCCGGAGTTATATGGTTTTATGATGAATTCTCTGTATGCCAAAGGATTTTTCGGAGCGTTTGAATGGCTGATTAAACTTATTCACGGCGACAAACCGCCATGTCCGCCCGAGCCGCCATGTCCGCCTGAGCCGCCATGTCCGCAATGCTCGCCATGTATGTGTACTCAGGATATGTGCAGAAAATGCAGAATGCGCCGGTATGAACAGATGAAAAAAAATTATTCCTGCCGCTCTTCTGATTCACGGAGCTGTTAGTCATGTCTGCCGTTGCAAAAAGACTGCGGTGCGTATATAATACCGCGGAAGTAATACCTTTTGATGAGTGTTCAAAATTTATCATAATGAGCGACTGCCACAGAGGTCAGGGTAATACGGGCGATAACTTTTTGCCAAACCAGATTCTCCAATTTGCCGCGCTTCAGTATTATTATAACAACGGTTACACTTATATAGAACTCGGCGATGGTGACGAATTATGGGAAAATCGCAAAATACAGCCTATTATTTCCACTCATACTGATATTTTTTGGATAATGTCAAAATTTTATGATGAGAATCGGCTGCATATGCTCTATGGAAATCATGATATAGTGAAACGAAGAAAACATCTCGCTGATAAAGCGTTTAATAATTTTTATTGCGACAGCGCTGAATGTAAGCTTTTCCCCGGCATTCAGATGCCTGAGGGACTAATTCTTGAGGATATCAAAACAAAGAAAAAAATTCTTCTTGTACACGGTCATCAAGGAAGTTTTCTTAACGATACAATATGGCCCGCAGCGCGTTTTCTTGTGCGATATTTCTGGAGGCCTCTGGAACTTATCGGTTTCACCGCGCCTACCGGAGCCGCTCGCAATCATAGCAAGAAAGAAACTATTGAAAAAAAACTCGCGTCATTTGCAAACACTAACCATATCATGCTTATTGCCGGGCACACTCACCGACCCGCCTATCCCAAACCCGGCGCAGGACTTTATTTCAACGATGGCAGCTGCGTTCACCCCCGCAGCATAACAGGTATAGAAATAGATAACAGAAAAATCGCGCTTGTAAAATGGTCTGTTGCCACAAACGCGGATTTGAATTTATATGTAGAACGACAAATATTAGAGGGACCCGACAATATATCTGATTTTTATATTGAATAATTTCAGACACGTCTAAACGTGTGAGCATATTGGCAAATTGCCTGATGCTGAAACCACCGTGTTTAATTCCCGCGCGGGTTTTCCCTATTACTGATAATATCCAAAAGGTTCTATATTCACAAAGAAAAAAACGGCAGTATCATATTAATTTGATACTGCCGTTGTATGTAAATTTCAAATTCTTTCCTACTCTCCTCACGTTTAAAATATTCTTGGATTTTTGGAAGTATGCACCGTCGATGCATAGGGCATTATACGGTTTATCTGCATTTACAGTTCATTTATTGTATCTGTTATCGCCATGCGTTTTATCCGTTTTGACGGAAAATGTACCGCGGCAACTGCTGTAAGGCATGTAAGCAATACAATAACCGTTACTGCCGAAAACGGCACGGACCAAACATCACCCCAATGCGAGGTTACGAGCCTGCCATACAGAAACCTATGCGCGCCAAGCCCAAGAGCGCACCCTGTGATACACCCGAATACGGCATACGTTATCGCCTCGGCTCTAATCATTTTCGTAAGCTGACGGATACTCATACCAATAGCGCGCATTGAGCCGTACTGCTTAATACGCGCGGACACGCTCATAGAAATGCTGTTCATTATGTTAAATACCGCAATCATTGCGATAACCGCCAGAAAACCGTACACAAACAGCGCAAAGGAATAGTACGCGCCTCTGGCTTCTTTATTTGAAAGCCTGTTATCTGAGAACAGATATCCCTCGGACAAAGCGCGTATTGCATTTACATCTTCGTCCTTGGCATTTTTGTTCATCTGAATATCAATAATCGTGTATTTATCATTTCCTGCAAGCTTTTCAAATAAAGCCTCGGAGCAAATCAGTGTTTCCTCACCGTCCGAACGGTCAAACGGTACATGAGCGACCACGCCTGCAATCGTCAAATCTCCAAGACTTGTCGTAACCGTATTGCCCGAACTGACATCAGTTTCAGGGCTGTATACCATCAGCACATTGCCTTCACCCGTATCCTTTGCGGTTTTTTCAAGACCTATCTTATCATCTGCCCAGCCGTTTTCGTCAATCCAATTAAACTGATTGCTTTCGTATGAAATAAGAGTTACCTTTTTATCCGTACCGCCGATTTTTGCAGGTATATCATACGCAAAGCTCCTGCCGTACACGCGCTTTACGCCGTTCATTCCCGAAATTTTGTCCGCAAGCGTCTTATCTATTGAGCACGAGCTGTCCTCACATACGACCGATAAATCGGGCGTATATGGCTTTAAAGGCGTAACGGCGTGGTTCATAAAGGTAATAAGCGCGGAGAACGAAAGAAACAGCACTATGCTCAGCGCAAACGAGCCGACCATAAGCAAAAAATTCTTTTTACTGCATACCGCATGGTTTATTCCAAGCGTAGTGTCTACCCTTAACACTCTCGTGTTAAAGGCATGCTTTATCTTTCCCGTACCGCTTGCGTTACCCGATACCGCCGAAACAGGCGAAACCCTGGAAGCGCGCTTCGCAGGCGACTGCGCCGCAAGCAAAACCGTTAAAATTCCCATAACAATTCCTGCTATAATTCCGCCTGCGCTCACACCGAATACAGGCATAGTCCCGAAATATGCATGGCTCAGAAATCTGAGCACGGCGCACAGCGCCCACGTCACAGCTATACCGCAGATTACACCTATCGGAATTGCTGTTTTGCACCAATTGAGCGCCTCCAAACGCACAAATCTCATAATCTGATTTCTGCTTGCCCCCGTACATCTCATCATTCCGAAAAACTCCGTTCTGTCGGCAATGTTGCTGTTCATACTGCTTGTAATCATCAGCACTCCTGCCGTAAGCACCATCAAAAACAGCACCGCCGCCGCAATGTACAGTCCGAGCATATATGAGTCACCGCTCATTCCCATAACGCCTAAAAGAGCCGTGTTCTGCCCGATTTGTTCATCTGTCAAATGATACGTTTTTTGTATGTCCGCTATTGCTTTTTTGATATTGCACTTCTCTTTAAATTGCACATAATACATTTTGTCCGAGTTCTCAAGTTCTGCCGCAGTTGCTTCGGAATAAAACTGCCTGTATCTGTTAAGCGGCATAAGCGTGACAACCGCGTCGGTTTTATTTACCATTGCGGTAGTCGTTTCAAAGCCTGAAATGATAAATTTTTCTTCGCCCTTGGGAGTTTTCAGCGTAACGCTGTCGCCTATACCAACTCCCAGACTGTCCTTCGCATTTTCAGTTAGCAGTATTTCGTTATCGTTATTCGGGTATTCGCCCTCGGTAATCCTGCCTGATAAAATATCCTCGGCAATCGCTCTTTCGATACCGCATATCGCGGTACGCTTGGAGTTTATATAGTAATCGTCCTTTAATCGGTAATTAAGCGAAGTGTACCATGCGGAGGCTTCAATGTCATCTCTTGCCTTGATTTGTTCCGCGTCCGCATCCGAAATGTTTTTCAGAGCTATATGCCAGTTACCGTAATCGGAAATCGCGCGTATTTTCTGACTTCTAAGTTCCATGTCCGCCATGGAAAATATAGCGGTAACAAGAAATACGGCGAGAATAATACATATAATTGTCATTCTGTTCTGCTTTTTCTTTACGCGCGCGGAAATTGGGATAAGGCTTAAATAGCTTTTCATAATAATCACCGTCCTTTACTGCGCCTGAATTGTATCAGTAATCGACATGGTTTTAATTCTCTTTGACGGCGCGTGTACCGCCGCGATAACCGCCAGCGCGACTATCGCAAGCACTATTGCGATTGCGGCAAGAGGAATGCTCCACACTCCGCCGAAATGGTCGATTATGAGCTTTTTCGTTATCAGGTAGTGCATAGAAAGCCCGACGGCGCACCCTGCGATAAGTCCGCACACGGCATACGTTACTGCCTCGGCTCTAATCATTTTCGTAAGCTGACGAATACTCATGCCGACAGCGCGCATTGAGCCGTACTGCTTTATTCTCGCAGACACGCTCATTGAAATACTGTTCATAATATTGAAAATCGTAATCAGCGCGACAATCGCCAAAAATGCGTAAGCCGCTATATGCGCTACCCAGAACGAGGAGTTGGTCGATTGATTTTCCTCGCGCCTGTCCAGAAATTCGTTATCGCCCGCGATAAATTTAAGCTCTTTTACGGTTTGGTCCGTCGCGTCTTTACCCAGCATTACATTAAGAGCGATATAATTTTCCTCGCCTGTAAGACGCGTAAAGGTCTCCTCCGAAACATATATAAGCGGATTTGCGCCGCCCATTATACTTTGTGAACTGACTGCCGCAATTTCTAAGGTTTCGCCGCCGAATTTGATTTTATCGCCGACGTTTAGACGGCTTCCCTCGTTAAACGCGGTAAGCGCATATTGCGAATTTCCGTAAACCTTTGATATATCGCCGGCGACAAGATTGTTTTTCGCCAAGGCAAATAAATTGTCATCATAAGAAATCAGGTCTGCGACAGCCTCGTTTCCGTTAATTTCCGCAGGCGTATCAAGTCTGAATGAGTTTGAAAAAACCTTCTGAACGCCCTCAACCTGCTCCATCTGTGATTTAACGTTTTTATCAATATCATTCGCAAAGTTAACGCTTGAAACAGCGACATCGCTTGTGAAATCCTTTGACGACGGCATAAGCGCATTTGCAAAATCAAGAGCGGCAAAAAAGCTGAAAAACAGAATAATTGTAAACGCGAAGGATAGTGTCATAAGCACAAGATTTTTCTTTGACGAGGTTGCGTGATTTACGCCGAGAGCTGTTTCCACCTTGAAAAGCCTTGTGTTTGCGGCATGTGAAATGCCTTTTGTTTCATCCGTATTGCCCGATACCGCCGCAACGGGCGAAACACGAGCCGCGCGTTTTGCCGGCGAGTGAGCCGCCAGAAGCACAGTTATAATTCCAACCGCGACACCGCAGATAACACCTATAATACTAAATTTAAACTGAAAGTCCGTAAATTCGCCGCCGACTAAATATTTCAGAATTTCACAGACAAGCCAAGTCACTCCGACGCCTATACCGCAGCCAATCGGAATGGCGGCCTTGCACCAATTAAGCGCCTCCAGACGCACAAATCGGATAATCTGCTTTTTGCTCGCGCCGATACAGCGGAGCATTCCGAAAAACTTCGTCCTCTGCGCCACATTGCTGTTCATACAGCTTGAAATCATCAGCGAGCCCGCAATTAAAACAAATATAAACAGTACTCCCGCAAGTGGATAAAATCCTGCCAATTGCTGTTTTGTGCTTTGCCCTGACAGACCGAGCACAGCCATATTTTCGTCCACATTTTCGTCCGACAAACCGTACTGCATTTTTATATCCGCTACAGCCTGTTTTACTTTTGTTTTTTCGCTGAACTGAATAAAGTATTCGGGAGAGTATTCAATATTATTTATGGAGCACAGGACCTCAAACGCCGTCATATCCACATAGGCGTAAAATACGCTTCTGTTATCTATTTCCACGCTGTCGTCGCAAAAGCCGGAAACGGTATAGGCAAAATCGCCCGACGGCGTATTTACCGTAACGCTGTCTCCGATATGAAAGCTATCGCTTAATGCCGAGCTCAGCATTACCTCACTGTCATTTTGCGGATATGAGCCCTCAACGCTGTATTTGCGAATATCGTAAATATACGATTGCTCCGCTCCATTTATAACTGTTTGAGCGCCATTTATATAATAGTCGTCCATAGCTCTGTCATTTATATTGCCGAACCACGATACCGAGGAAACCTCCGAGCGGCTTCCGATATTTTCCGCCGTTTCTGACGGAATGTTGTTAAGAACGATATGATAATCTCCGTGTTTTTTGATCATAGCTTCTTTTTCGGACGATACCCACACGTCCGTTATTGAAAAGATTACGGTTACAAGAAAAACCGCCAGGACTATACAAATAAGCGTCAGACGGTTCTGTTTTCTGTGTACCCTTGCGCTTTTTGGGATTAAATCAAGATAGCTTTTCATTGCTGACACCTCCCAAGTCTGTAAGCGCGCCGTCGGACACATTCAGAACGCGGTCAGCGGAAGCGGCGATTGAACGGTTATGCGTAATCATAATAATCGTCTGCTCATACTTTCTGGACGCTTCTCTCAAAAGCGCGATTACCTCACTGCTGTTCTGCGTGTCAAGGTTGCCCGTAGGCTCGTCGGCTAAGATTAGCGAGGGACGGGTGATTAACGCTCTGCCTATTGCAACTCTCTGCTGTTGTCCGCCCGATAGCTGGCTTGGAAGGTGATTACGGCGTTCCTTTAAGTTTAACACCGTCAAAAGCTCCTCTAAATATTGCTTGTCGGGCTTTTTGTAATCGAGAAGCACGGGGAATATTATGTTCTGCTCAACCGTCAGCTCGGGTATTAAGTTAAAGGACTGAAAAATAAAGCCGATATTACGGCGCCGAAAGACTGTAAGATTTTGGTCTTTCATTGAAAATGTGTCCTTGCCGTCGATGAACACCTTGCCGTCCGAGGGCGTGTCAAGCGCGCCTATCATATTGAGAAGCGTTGATTTTCCGCTTCCCGACTCGCCTACAACCGCGACAAACTCGCCTTTCGGTACGGAAAAGCTGACATTCTTCAGCGCGCGGACGGCGGTTTCACCGCTTCCGTAGGTTTTGCTTAGGTTTTTAACCTCCAATAAGTTCATAAAAAACACCTCTTTCTGTTTGGTGTTGTCATAATATCATATAAATACTACAGTACCCCTACATTTCCCCTACAATTTTGTAGGAATTAAAAAATTCAATGTAAACGCCGTGCCTTTTCCGAGTTCGCTGTCAACCTCAATCGTGCCGTTATGCGCCTCAACAATTGACTTTGCAAGCGGAAGTCCAAGACCTATGCCCTGCGTGTCATTTGAAAAGCGACTGCGATAAAAGCGTTTGAATATGTGGTGCAAATCCTCGGGGTGAATACCGCTTCCCGTATCCTTAATCGTAATCTGCATTATTGACGAAAGATTTTTACATTCTATGCTTATTTTATCGCCCTTTGAAGTATGGTCGAGCGCGTTTTTAACAATGTTTTGAACTGCCTCCGCAAGCCATACGCGGTCGCAGAAAAGCATTGCCGAGGCGTCGCCCGTCAGAACGAGCGGTTTGTCCTCCTGCTTCGCGCGGAGTGAGAAACGTTTTTTTATATCCTCAAGTATTTCATAAACATTCTCGTTTTTTCTGTCAACCGCTATTGTTCCCGCGTCAAGCTTCGTTATTTTCAAAAGGGTTTGCACAAGCGCTTCTATTCTGTCAAGCTCCTTTTCCGAAAGGGCGGTGAATTCCTTAATTTCAGATAAATCTGTTGTACTATCCTGCATAATTCCGTTGTAAATATTAAGCGCCGCAAGCGGTGTTTTCAGCTGATGTGAAATATCGGATATGGTATTTTTTAAAAATTCCTTTGAACGGTTTTCCTTTTGGGCGTGCGCGTTAAGGATTGAAGCAAGTGAGTTAATCTCGTGAAACAGTTTGTTCATCTCGCCCTCGTCGTCACATTCAATCCGCGCGTCCCTGTTTCCCGAAATGTATTCGGAAATCTGCTTCTGTGCATTTTTAAGAATTTTATTCTGCTCGGTAAAGTATCGGTATAGAGCTGTAAACACCGCAAAAAACAAAGCTATACCGCATATAAATATCAATACCGCCGTATGCCTCACTTCAAATATCATCAGAAGCGCAAAAATCAGCACAAAAATTAAAATACATACCGAAACCGCGCAAAAGAGAGCTTTTATATTTTTATTCGTAAATATTTTCATGACACACTCCATTTATATCCCATTCCTCTGATTGTTACTATCATTTTAGGCTCGCTCGGATTGTCCTCGATTTTTGTGCGGAGCCTGCGAATATATACGGTCAGCGTATTGTTGTCGATGTAGTTTTCATCGCAGTCCCACAGCTTGCCCAAAATACGGTCAGAAGTCAGAACGATGTCGGTGTTCTGCATAAAAAGGCACAGGAGCTTGTATTCGTTTGCCGTCAGCTCAATCGGAGTATTGTTTTTGTACACCTTGTTTTTTAAGAGCTCCACTCTTATGCCGTTTGAGCAAAGTTCCGTGTCCGATGTATTAAAATCGTTGCTTCTGCGTAAAATTGCGTTTATTTTTGACAGCAGTACCGCAAGCTTAAAGGGCTTTGTAATATAATCATCGCCGCCGATGTCAAGCCCCATTATAATGTCGGTTTCCTCGTCCGCGGCGGTGAGGAAAATAACCGGCACTTTTGACGTCTGACGGATTTTTTTGCATATGTCAAAGCCCGAACCGTCTGGGAGCGACACGTCAAGGATTACCAAATCGTATTTTCCGTTTTCAAATATTGTGTCCGCCTCCGCGCTTGTACGGGCAATATCCAATTCATAGCCCTGCTTCTTAATGGCGAATGACAGACCGTTTATTAAACTTAAATCATCTTCAATTATCAGTATTTTCATTTTTATGCTCCTTTGTCTGAAAGCTTTTCTGATAATATTATATACGGCTTAATGAATAAAATCAAGGCTTCTGTCAGAGCAATTTTCTTGATTTTTATTACTAAAAAACTAATTTTTAGAGAGAAGCAAAAACAGCCCATAAATCAAGATATTATTCAAATTTTTTATCTCCAAAGAGCGCAACAGCGTCCTCAACCTCTTTCTGTAAATTTCTGAAGCATACGATATTCCCGAAAGTCTTAACAGAATTAAGAATACGGTTTGTTCTTGAAAATGCTTGAATAAGCCCGTGCATTTTCAAGTTCTTATCAACCCATAGTGTATTTAGTGTTGTAGCATCAAAGCCTCTGTAGTAATTAAGACATCTCCAATCTTCGGAGTTCAGCGACGCATAACTTCATCATAATCATTTGGAGAAATGTATTATTGTGATTTTTCGTAATCAATATAACCTCGTCTAATATTTTTAGCAGTAATCAAAAATATGCCTTTATCAACTTTTTTAGGTGTCTTCCCACGATAATCAACTATTTCACAGATTTCTTCTAAAGAATGGTATCGCGCATTAGGGAATAACAATAGTTTATTGCTATAATACTCATACTGTTTCTTTCGCGCTGTAAGTTCTGTGAAATTGTCAAGTATCCTGACAATTTCATCATCCCGAGCCACGCAACACATTTACAAACATCTTCAACATTCTCACTTGTAACAGCAACCACTAAATCGCCTTTGCTGACTTTTTTCAAATTTTCCGCAATCCACTTCCTCGAATCACAGTTGCAAACTCCCCGAGCCTTTTATCTTACACCCCATCAGGGCATAGCGTATCAATAAGCTTCTGTAATTTACTCATTATTTATCACCGCCGCTTTCAAGCAACTTTTTTACTTCCTTGTCAAAATCAGACGTTATTTTCTGATTTCTATTAAAGACATTGTATTCGAAGTTTGCTTTTTCAAGAGCCTTTTGTCTTGAAATTTGTCCCTTATCTTTTAAGATTTTATACCTGCGAAAAGAAAGAAACTCGTTTACGCTTTGAGCAAACTCTTCCATTGTAAATGTATTTTCTCTTTCGATTAAATCCTCTATGTAGTCAAAATAGCCTGAAACTGTCCTCTCCAACTGTCTGATTTGTTTATCTTCAAGGTAATTTTTTGCTATGCCGATATCGGATTTTAAAATTCTGCCATCAGGAGCGTTTTCCCAAGTGGTAAGTCCCATATTATCCTTTTTACTGTCAACTTTTGTATATATAATTTCAGCAGAGGTTTGTCCTGTAATTGCATAATGGAATTTGTTTTGCACCATTGCATAGAACTCACTAGTTGTATCCGATTTTTTATCATAATCAATACTGCATTCTGCAAAAATATCTGTAATTTGCTGCCAGATACGACGTTCGCTTGCACGAATGGAGCGAACTCTTTCCAATAACTCGCGGAAGTAGTCTTTGCCAAATGCAGTTTTTCCCTGTTTTAATCGTTCATCGTCCATCGCAAAGCCTTTTATCATATATTCTTTTAGGATACTTGTTGCCCAAATCCTGAAATTCGTTGCACGACGTGAATTAACCCTATAACCAACGGAAATTATGGCATCAAGGTTATAAAATTGAGTTAAACGACTTTGAGTTTTTCCTTTAATAGCACCATGTTGAGTGGTTGTTGCAATTTTTGCAACAACCATATTTTCATCAAGTTCACCCTCATTAAAAATATTCTTTAAGTGTCTGCTAATTGAGGATTTATCCGTCTCAAACAATTCAGCCATCGCTTTTTGTGACAGCCATATTGTTTCATCTTTTATCAGCGCATTTACGGAAACATTTTCTTCCGCTGTCTGATACACTAAAAAATTAAAATTATTATCCATATTACTGCACCTCAATTTCTGCAATTATTTTATCAATTTCATCACGCAAAACCTGTTCTCTTGCAACGATTTCTTTTATATTTTTATTAAGCTCCGTAATATCTATTTTTTCTCTTGTGTCCTCCTGCTCAACATAACTTGATACAGAAAGGTTATAATTCTGCGCTTCTATTCCCTCGCTTGGCACAAGCTTAGAAATATAGTCCTTGTCTGTTCTTTCTATATATGTGTTTATGATACTGTCAATATTATCCGCAGTCATTTTATTGCTGTTTGTAACCTTAACACATTCCTTTGTGGCATCAATGAAAAGTACGGAATTATCCATTTTGACTTCTTCAAAACCATAATGCTTGTCCCATAAAACAAGTGGTCGGGAAGCTGTATAATAAAATCTATAAAATTGTTGCTTACAAGGTATTTTCTAATTTTTTGCTCCGCTCCGCCGCGATACATAACACCAGGAAAACATACAATCGCCGCAGTGCCGTTTGTTGCAAGCCACGATAATGAGTGCATTATAAACGCAAGGTCTGCCTTTGATTTCGGCGCAAGCACCCCAGCGGGCGAAAAACGCTGGTCATTTATCAAAATAGGGTTGTTGTCCCCTTCCCATTTTATAGAATACGGCGGATTTGAAACAATCGCTTCAAAAGGTTCGTCATCCCAGTGCTGAGGCTCTATCAGGGTATCACCGTAAGCAATATCAAATTTATCATAGTCTATACCATCAAACAAACCCTTGAAATCGTCCTCGCTGTCGCTTCCCTGCGCTGAGCTTTCAATATTTTTAAACACTCTGGAAAGCGTTTCATTACTCCTTGTCAGCTTCCTTGACATTTTTTTCAAAAGTAAAAGATTGGTTATATTATAGCATATATTCTTGATAAAAACAAGTTTCACTATAATTTGACACAATCATTCCCATATTTCAAGTTCTATTCTTGATTCCAAATCCATACGCTTGTTGCGGTCTTGTCTAATCCATTCGGTCAAATCGCCCTTTTTAAGTGTTCCTGTCCTAAACTCTTATGCTTATAACTTTATTTCTTTTATTCATTTATTTTTATCTCCTTTTTCTTAGTGATATAAGTTATTCACTCTCTCACAAATATATGAAAAGTATTGTTAATGGATTTTCCTTGTTTGTCCACAAAAGTTACAAGAGATTTTTAGACTTTTCAACGGCAGGTAAACCGCCATATATCCCAAAAAATCTTTTTGCCAGGCATTTTCTTAAAATACAGCCCTCTCTGTCGGTTTCTGCCGTTCCGGGCTTACCGCCGCATAAGCGCGCCTTTTTATATCACATAGCCGCAGCCGCAAGTAAATATTTGAGGAAACACAAAAGGCAACGCAAACGCTGCCTTTGTGTAGATAATTATTGTTTAATATATAAACCGTTGTATAAATCGTCAGGAAAACCTGTTACATTGATTCCTGTTTCAACCAACTCAAATTTAAGCGTATATGGTGCATTTTTTGTCTTATCCTTAATGCCATATGATATTTTATTATCTACCGCAAACCATTGAATTTTACCATCCGCAATCCAATCAGATGATGAATAGTTAACACCGTTTATTTCTATGGAGCATTCTGTTGTTTTAAGATCGGTGTTTGATATACTTTTTATATATAAACCATCTACATGTTTTGCTACATTTCGGATAATCTCGATTTCTTGTTCTGTTTGTTTTTTCGGCTTTTGTTTTAACTCTTCTTCCGAATACTCTTCTTCCGAATACTCTTCTTCCGAATACTCTTCTTCCGGATACTCTTTAACAGGCAATGCTACAATTAAGAGCCAACCGGCTATGCCAAACAGAAACGGTATCCAAAAATATTTTTTCTCATTATAGCCTTTTCTTATTGCTGCTAAGTAAAACTCCGATGCAATATAATAATGTATTGCTATTATAGCCGCCAATAATAAAATACTTAATATAACAATTAAAGCTTCCATAATCAAATTCCTTTCTTCTTGTTATTGATAATAATAATTTTAATTGTATATTGCTACAATCCATTTTCAGAACCAAGAGAAAACAAGACTATTACTGAAAACATAAAACCACCACCTTGTTATATAAGATATTTTCACGCAATAAAAAATGCGTGGTATAAAATCCTATATCACGCACAAAAACGCGGCTTAGATTTTAATGTTACCACACATTTAACTATCAATTATGAAACACACTTTTAAAAGCCTTTTATAACAACGGTATTTCAATATGAAAAGCCTGCGTTTTTTGCAACACAAACCGTTATTATACATGGCAAAAAAGAATATCCTCAATCGAATATCCAAAAGTACTATTTAAAAATGTTAGTATCATAATGTAAAAACAATATGATAGTTAAATTTGTGGTACTTTTATTATATCATAAATTATCCATAAATCAATAGCTATTTACGCAAACGGTTAGCCGCTCCGCGCAAACATTTTTATTATAAGCTATTGTAAATATCCAACAGAAATGATATTATTAAATTATAATAATACGGAACGGAGTACACGCAATGCCAAAATCAGAAAATCAAAAGCTAAAAATCCTATATGTTGCAAAATATCTGCTTAAAAATTCAGACGAAAACCACGAGGTTATAACATCTGATATTATTGATTATCTCGAAAATTATTGCGAATTAAAAGCAGAGCGGCGCAGCATTTACCGCGATATAAATACTTTGGCGCAATCACTTGACAATGATAATGATTTAGGAATACTGTTTATCATTGTGTTTAATTTACTTTTATTCAATTCTTCTATTAGAACATTAACATCTAAATGTCGCTTGACAGCGTTAATGTGATAATTGTAGCTTGGAATGGTTTTATCCGCTGTTCCTTGTGCTCTTTTGGCAAACAGAAAATCATTAAAATATTCCGTCTTTGTTTTCATTGTGATTTTCATATTTTTTACACCTCTTGATTCTTAAGATTTTCATCAAAAATCAAGTACGCAGAAAAATAAATCAAAACATGAAAAAACCGCTTAAACGTAGTGTTTAAGCGGTTTTGGTGAAGCACATGGATATATAGGCGAACTCGTATGGATTGATAATATTTTTGTAATATTTGTAGAACTTTAATATAATAATTTTCGTCATAATGTTACAATTTTTATTGACAATTAATAGTAATTTATTATATAATTTTATATAATAAATTACTATTGGAGGATTTAACTATGGCAGATACGATAAAAAAATCAGTAAAGGTTGACTATTTTCGTGTTGTTTGTAGAGATATTACAAAAATGGATAATCCTAATATACCCGATTGCTTATTTGATTTACATAAATGGATAGCTTTATTTGATAATGAATTTAAAGAAATAAAAAAGAGAGCGCAACCATATTATAGAGAAAAAATAAGACTTGACGATTTCTCATATATTGAAACAGATCTTTGGAATCTTGTTTTTCTTAGAATGAGAGACACTGGTTTACCAAAAAAAGCATATAATAGTAAGGAAACAGAAGATATGGAATTAGATGATGATGAATATATTGGTGAAGAAGCTATTGCTATTTATGATGATTCTATCAATGTGTTAGCTCTACAACGGAATAGAGATAGTTTAAGTGTCACTGGAGTTGAACGATACATAAATGAGTTATGGGAACATAGGGATAATAATAGAATTTATCTTAGGCCTATAATGTCAAATGAGGATATAAATTCTTTGCTTCGTAAACAAAACAAAAATTACAGAAAAATCCGTTTTAAAATTGCTGATATTGCAAACAATATGCAGAGCTTTGATTATAGTCCCCTAGGAGGATTGTTAAAAGGATTACAGTCATATGATGGAGCTTTTGTTGATGTTACAGTGTCTATGGGGCATAGAAAAAAACATTTGAATGATGTTGCAGTTAATAATACGTTACAAGAGCTCGTTTCGAGTCAACCCAATGTAGTAAATAAAGCAGAAGTATTTTATAAAGAAGGTGATGCTCCTGTTGAATACATGGATCTATTATCGGGAAAATTATCTGACTATATGGTTGTTGAACAAGAGGTAAAAAAATCTATTTCTACTGATTATTTGTCCAGTAAAATATTAGAACAATATAAAAAATCTAAAGACAAAATAAAAGGAGTTTTAAATTTGAAGGAGTAAGAAAGTGAAACAAAATAAAAAATCAACTATAATTTTGGTTTTTATTGAAAAATGGATTCCTATTATATTAGGAATAATTGCATTTTTTATTATTTATAAAAATGATAAATTCAATTTAAATATATCAACAGACACCTTTGATAAACTCTTAGATTCAATTATAAATTTTACTTCTATATTGATTGGATTTATAGGTGTTCTTTTAGGTATTCTATTTAGTATAAAAAACGAAGATTTAGTAATAAAACTTTTTAATCATCGTTCACGGGAAAAATTAAAACAATATTTTGTTGAAGCTTTCATTGCTGGCTTATTTCTAATATCGGTAAGTATTGTTTTGTATATTAGAGTTGATATTTGTATATTAAATATTAACACTTTATTATACTCTTTATGGGGAGGATTAATAATATATACTATACTTTGTGGAATAAGAATAATAAGAATAATGATATTAATTGTTTTTAATAAATCTATTCAAGATACCGAAAAAAAAGATACTATGGCTACTGACGAAAAAAAACAATTACAAGAAAAATACAAAAAATAATATTTACGCTAAAAACGGCAGTATCAACATTTGCTTGATACTGCCATTTATGTAAGTTTCAAAATCATTTCTTTTCTTGGTTCAATTTCCATCTCTCAAATTCTTTATTGCCTTCCTTACTCTCGAAATACGCCTGTATTTTCGGAAGTATGCACCTTGCAAATGCGTCTATCTCATACTGAGGTATCTCCTGTTTGAAATCACCGTCTATTTTCGTATATTGTCCCTCCTTTCGTTTTGTAGTAGTTTCGTGGTCATTTCAAAGTTCAAATTACGGGGTTTTAGTGTGACTACACAAGCCTCTCAACATTGGGCATCTAAAACCATAGGTTTTATGCGGTTTTCAAAGTCCTAAATGCCCATTTTGTTTCTTCGTTTCTGTTCATATATAGCCTTTTTCCGTTTTCGTTCCGATTTGGAACATTTTTCACAATATTTGCCCCTGTTTGACTTTGGAACAAATGATTCTCCGCATATAGCACAGTGTTTTTATTGTTGCGGTTGTACCACTTCTGCAAACAAGGCTTTGTCCTGCGGAAGTATGCAATGTCGAAACCATTTACAGCATACAGAGTATGAAATCATCTGTACGCATTCACAATCAAGCACAGCACATTGTCCGTCGCAATAATTGCAACAAACTTTGCGAATAAGAGCATTAGCACTCTTACGCTGATTTGGTGTCATACGGATTAGAGCGTTATTCTTGTATCTTTCAATCGGTGGTAAATTCATATAAAACTTTTCCCTCCTTTCGTATTGGTATAAATAAATTATATTATAAATTTCAGAGCAGATTGCTATTGTGCAGATGTATGCAATTTAGCAAAAATAACCATTAAGTTATTGCAAATCTGCACCTTTAATGATATACTTATTTTAACAGGAGGTGTCGCTATGTACTTGCCGGGAACACCGGGTGAAATTATCGGTGATTTAAGGACTAAAATGGGCTGGACTAAGCTGAAATTAAGTCAGACAACAGGAATACCGCAATCACAGTTAAGCCGGATTGAAAACGGGAAGATAACACATATAAGCAGTGATATATTGATAAAACTTGCAAAGACTTTTAATGTTTCAACGGATTATATTCTTGGATTAACAACAATGCGTTCACCTAAAAATTATGATATATCGGAATTGGGATTATCGGAAAATGTGGTTAAAGCGATAGTTTCAAAAAAGATTGATGTTGACACTCTCAATCAGCTTTTGGAACACAAGAATTTTCCGTATTTGATTTATATGATAAAAGCGTATTTTGACAATAGCATTGCTGACGGAATTGCGGCAAGAAATGATATAATCAATATGGCAACCTCAACATTGGCAGATTTTATGAAAGACAACCCTGAACACAAATCGGAAGTTCAACAGGATATACGGCTTTTGAAATCACATAAATTAGGCAATCACGAAGCCGAGCTTGATAAAATCAAAAATACATTTGTCGCAATATTAAAGGATATTCAGAACAATATCGACAGAGAGCCTCCACAACCGATAACAGCGGAAATGTTTAGGGAAATGAAAAATGAATTATCGGACAAGCCAATAAGCGAGATTACAACAGATGATATATCGAGTGTTGTGGCGAATATGTTAGGACAATCTATTGGTAAAACTGAAAAAACGGATAAATTACAGTCATTGGTGAAGGGGTTTTTAGGTTTGACAGGAAAGGAATAAATATTGTGATTAAAAAAGTAAATAAAAAAATTGGTACGCTTTTTTGTACACCATCTATGATATAATAGCACCATAAACCAATACGGGCGGACACAATATGCTGTATTATGAATTAACAATAATTAAATTCAGAGAGGACTGATTTTATAATGGATAATCAACAGATTTTCAGTACGCATACAAATAAAACATATCTTGCCAATGATTTGCAAACCATAGTTAAGGGTGACGCGGATTGTGATTTTGACGGCGAATTTATTGTTTTTGATGTGGAAACTACAGGATTAAATGCAAAACATGACAGGATAACAGAAATTGCAGCTCATAAAATAAATTGCGGTAAAATTGTTGATGAGTTTTCAATGCTGGTAAATCCCGGAATTGCCATTCCGCAGCACATAGAGAGATTGACTGGAATAACAAACGAAATGGTAAAGAACGCAGAAACGATAGATGAGGTTCTGCCGGACTTCATTGACTTTTGCACCGACTCTGTTATGGTCGGATATAATATCAATTTTTTAATGGCATTTATAAAACAGAGCGTGGCAAGGCTTGGAATTACATATAATCCTTCCACTGTGGACATTTTGTCATTGTCGAGAGCTATTCTGCCCGATTTAGAGAAACACAATCTGAAAACGCTCTGCGGTTTTTTCGATATTGAATTAAAAGAAAATCTTTCATTGCCGGAAAATAACAGAATGCAAGTTAAGGTTTTCTTTCAGCTTTGTCAGATTATGAGAGAACACGGAATTACAAATGTGGCTGATATAAACTCTTTGATTGATAATGTAAAATAGCAGACAAAGCTACGCTAAAAGAGCCTCGCAAATTCAGCGAGACTCTTTTGATGTTCAGTGCGTTTACTTGCTTTTTTTATCTATTTTTGCTTTTGCTGCTGTAATCCAAGCCGGACATTCCCAATCAATCGGGGATTTTCCATTCAGTTTTTCCCTTATTTTCTCTTGATATTTCATGTAATCATAATAATTATCAATCTTACTCCACTTGTCAATCTTAAAGTTCTTTGCGTATACTTTCAAATTTTCTGCAGACTTAATGATGTAGCTGTCAAGAGGAACATGAAGTTTTTCTGAAATTCTTTCTGTTTTTTGACATATATCGCTCTTGCGAATACCGTTATTGCCATCGAAAATTTCACTTAAAATATATAAATATTTCATAGTCATATTGAGCCATTTCTGTGCCATACCGTATGTAAATTCAAGATTATATGTTTCTTCTGAGTTTTTCTTTTTTATATCTTTATAGTGACAGCCTTCGTATGATTGATATAGCTTTTCTACACAATCTTTATGCCAAGCATCGTATTCTTCCGCGTCCTCAGGTAGCTCTTCCAAAGAGTTTTTCATACATTTGCTTGCATTATTCTTTCTACTTGGTTTTTCTGAATCTGCAACAGACAGCACATGACTGCCTGCGTCCCGATACGCTTTGTCAATAACCTTGTCTAGTATGCGTTCATCACTATCACAAAGCGTAATGCCGAAATAGCTGAGAAGTAAAAAGTCTATTGCATTTGTTTCTTTCATATTCATGCTCCCTTTTTATGTAGTTTAATCCTCTTCATGCAACAGTTCTACATAATCTCCGAATATAGTATACTCCATTTGCCTGAATAAATCAATATCGGTATTTGTCCAGCCGCCTAGCTTTAAAAGTTTTTTATCACAGCCGTAAGAACCATTTGGAAACAGCATGTTTTTAAACTCTGTTTCCGCGTTCATCACTCTGTATGTATTCATCAGAAATGCAAGGCTTATATCGCCTTTCAAATAACTGCTGATGCCTGTTAAAATCCGTTCTCTACCTTTCAATTCGCCGTTATAATATTCCAAGTCTAAGTAGTTTGGCTTAAAACCCCATGTCTCAATTTCATTATTGTAGCCGCGGCTGTCAGGAATTTGAATATAAGAAACTTGGCCCCATTCATCATATGAATATAAAATTGCATTATAATTTTTTGAGAGGTTCAAGACTGTTTCATCTTCGTCGACATCCCAATATCCGACAGTATCAAAAACATACGCTGTCCATTCGTCTGAGTGAAACATTCCCCGATGATACTTGTCATTATAAATCTTTACCATATCTCCCTCTTTAAACGGAGTGGGTACGACAGGGCATAACTTGCAAAAAGTATGGAACAAATCTGTTTTAGAAAGAACGGCTATAATTCTTAACGGTTCAAAACCGGCTGAATAATGTAAACTCATATCATCTCTGCGTTTATTTAACACTGCCTTGACAATATGAAAATTAGTTATGCGGTTTTGACCGCTCTCCTCGATATACTCTTTTGTTTTTCGCACATAGTTAAGACAATCGTTTACGGTATTGAATAGGCTGACAAGAGGAACGGTTTCATACTTTCCCTGTTCTGTATAAATCCGGCTAAAATAAACCGCGTCACTTTCCGCATAAAATTCGGTTAAATAATCATTTTCCATTGTCATATAATCATTTAGAAACTCGTGCAGACTTTTGTATTCGCTGTCTGGCACGGGAATATCCAGCGTTGATTTTATCAGTTCCATCCACGCCGCATGCCTCTCTTTTAATGTCCGTCGTTTACTTCGCCATATTAAATACGATGCCTCAATCGGATTGAATTGATAATTTATTTTTCGGCAATATTCGCCTATGTCCTTTGAATTTATAAAACTATATATATCCATTTCCAAAACTCCTATTCTTTGTTTTGTAGTTAATTGCAATTCAATTATAACAAAACACCTGTACAATAATCTGTACATAAGCATATTGAAATATCCGGTAACATCTGATACAATGATACTATAAAACGTATTGGAGGGGAAAACATGCTTACGAGTAAAGCAAACACAATTTGTCTGTTGGAGCTGCTTCGTGAATATTCAGATGCTGATCACATCATGAAAATGAGTGATATAATTGAAAAAATGCAGTTAGTTTACAATTTGAAAATTGACAGGAGAACTGTATACAGTTCCATAGCTGTTTTAATTGAAATGGGATATGACATATCTGTTTTTGAGGACAATGGCATCGGATATTATTTGCGCTCACGCGAATTTGATCCGACGGAAATACGGCTTATTTCCGACTGTGTGTACGTCAACTCGGCAATCCCATCTCATCAGACGGAACAGCTAGTAAAAAAGCTTCAGTCTCTTTTGCCGAAAAACAAACGCGGTAGCTATAACAACATAACCGTAGCGCACACGGAGCGAAAAACCTTAAACAAAGAGGTTTTCTGGAACATTGAAACGATTGACGAGGCGATAACAAAACGCAAGAAAATCGAATTTACATATGTAAAATACGACTTTAACAAAAAGTTAGTTCCCCGACGCGACAGCCCTTATATTGTAAGCCCGTACGGGTTTATTGTGTCAAATGAAAAGTATTATCTGATTTGCAACTGCGAGGATCATACTGACAAGATAAGTCAGTTCCGTATGGATAAAATTACGAACATTAAAATTATTGATGCTAAATCACTAGTTCCGCCGCCCGATTTTTCTATGTCGGCATATTATGACAGCGCGATATGTATGTTTGGCGGCGAAACTGCGACGGTGATTTTGAAATGCGACAATTACATGCTTGAAATTCTAATAGACAAATTCGGCAGAGATATGCGAATTACTCCGAATAGCGACGGTAAAACATTCACTGCGGCGGTCAATGGCACAATCCGCGGAATGCAGCAGTGGGTTTCAAATTATATCAATGCTTGTGAGGTTTTAGAACCGCTTGAGCTTAGGAATACTATGGTTGAGTTTATAAAGAATAATAAATATGGAATATAGCGTTACGCTATATTCCATATTACTATTTTATCAGATTTCTTGCCCATTCCTCTGCTTCTTCTGACTCTTTCAATACTATCTCCTGCCATATCCCCTGATAATACAATCCGCCGCATTTTGAAGAATTTGTACGATTGCCGTAAATATTTTCCGGCATGAGAAAGTCATGCGCTATCCAGTTACCTTTTGAATGACCTTCCATTGTTAAAACCCTGTCCGGTCTATAATTCAAAGTTCCGTATCCGGGTAAATTTTCGTCAAACGATAGGTGTTTTGACGGTATGTAAATTGCATTTGTTTTATCCGATAATCTATCACCAGATGAATGAGGGTGCCAGTGTAATTCTTTTATTTTCTCTTTATCAGTGATAATATCGCCAATCTGCATATAACCCCAAACAGCATGTATGTCATTATAATCATAAAATGAAAAATCTTTATAATTTCCTTGTTTGCAATCTTTTCTATCAGAATAACGATACTTTCCATCTTCCTCAATCACTCTATGATACCAGCCGAAAAACAGAAACAAATCGCCTACTGTAACATTTTGGTTTTGTAAATATGTATTTGCTGCAGAAATCTGTCCAAACGCTGGAGACCAACCGCTTGGTTTTATTTTTCTCGTATCGGGACGAATATCTGGGTCAAGATGGCAATTACTGTATGTAACTTTCGGATTGAGCTGATTTAATAGTTCTAAATATGATAAATCTCCGTAATGCAAATCATCATAACTAACATTGTCGTTTTTTGCCGGAATGGGCATTGATAACATCGCGCCGTCCGGCATAATCGGGCTGGGACAACCTCCGTTGCTTCCGTCAAAACCTTTTCTTGATAAAATGATTTTCATATTATGAACACCCCTTGTGATACGTTTGTATTTCAAGTTTTTCGTGAGGTTCACGTCCTTTTGTGCCTTCTTTGAGATGCTCCTCACCGCCGCAAAATTTTTTTATACGTTTAAATAGTTCTTCGCTTTCTTTTATATTGCTTTCGGTCAATATATTGGACGGTCTGTACTTATTGCGTCCGGTTGGGTGTTCGCCTCTTGTTTTGGGGAAGTGTGATAATATTTCATCTGCGCACCTCACGGCTTCCTTGCCGTAATATACAAACTCATCTGATATAAGAACATATTTCCCTACAATATCTTTTTTGTGCTGCGCTTCGTTGCAGCCGTGGAAATTGTAATTAAAGCTATTTCTTTCGAGAGTGCCGTTTTTTATGCAATAAATATCATCTTTTCTCTGTCTGTATTTTTTATTCGCTTCGCTGTGTGAATAATACTCTGTCATCTCAATTACATCTGTAATTTTAGCCAGAAACAGAAATTTGTTTTTATATATGCCGGATATGTATATTTCGTAATTATCAAGCTCTATATTGTCATCATTCCACAATGAGCCTATAAAGTATCTCAATCCGCGTTCAACAGGTTTACCGTCTTTTAGCTGACCGCCTTTGCAGCAGGCGAGAGTAAACAAATCATCGTCAACACACGGCGCGCACCCTGTATCGTTTGTCAATCGGTATCGAAATATAATTTTCTTTTTCATTTGATCACTCCCACAAATTCTATGTAGAAAAATATACTTTCGTGTTATATTATAGCATAATCCTATTTTGATGTAAACATATAAACTGTCAAAATTTTGCCTTATATGCAAAAATAACGGAGCAGTTCTAATAGTAACAACTCCGTTATTTCAGCAAAGCATTATTTTGCATTCATTAATAATTTTCTTGTCGCTGTAAATTTCTCCATTCCAACCGTGGAAATATCACGGTAACAGGTATCAAGTGAAAACTGTTCATCATAATTAAATGACGCGTCTACTGATTGATAAATTATTTCGTATGCATCTTTGACAGCTTCCATATAATCCTTGCCGTTCTGAACATCTGCAATAAGGTCGGCAAGAAGTATTTTTAATTCTTCCTCAGCTTGCGTATATGCGTCAGGTCTTAACTGCATATCTCTCATAACACGGATTGCGTTCTGTGCGATTGGTGATAATACTCCATAACCGTTACCGTCTGTTTGATTTGCAATAACCGCTTTTCGTATTCTTGTATTCGCATATCCTGCAGCTAATGTATAACCGAGATTATCCACTTGTACTTCGTCAAGAATATCACTGATAAGATTTTCGGTGATTTGGACTTGTGCTTCCGTCGCATTTAACGGCACGCTTTCTCTCGGGATTGGCGCAGCAAACGCTGTTGTTGTCGCTGATAAGGCGACAATTAGTGTTAGTGTAATAAGTTTCTTTTTCATAGTGAAAACTCCTTTCAATATTTTTATATAATAATTATATCAAAAGAAGTTTTGCACGCCCAGCCGGGAAAGCATATAAAAAAATTTATGTCAGCCTGTATATTGCGCCTAAATGAGTTTATATATGTACCACCTTTGGAACTTCCGGTAATGACAACAAGATTTTTCTTTGCTGTTTCCATATCTCGTCCATATAATTTTTTAATTCCGCAATATCTTCTTTATAAATAGAGTTTGTTTCATTAACTCGTCTTGCAATCTGATTGATATTTATACCGATAGAGTGCAATTCTCTGTTGGTTTCCTTGATGTCTGTCATATCCGTGTAAATTATCAGTCCATTGATTGCCATTTTACGCATATATGCGCCTATATTCTGTGTCGGCAGTTGTGCCATTCTTAGCTTAATTAGTTCTCGTTCTTCCTCTGTTACCCAAAATTTAATTTGTACATTTCTTTTTCTGTTCTGCATATTTTACCTCCGTATGTTTATCTGGGTTTGGGAGCTGTTCCCAAAATATTTGTTGTAGCCTTGGCAGCGCACAGGCTACAAAAATCGCAAAAAGGGTACTCTTTGGCTTTGCTTGCTGTTAGCGAAATTTTGTAAAAATGAGCAAATAGCAAAAAGTAAAATGAGTACCCTCTTGCTGTGCTTGCTCTTAGTAAAAAAGTACGATTTTTAAGTAATTACATAGTATATTTTTAATCACATAAAGTCAAAGAAATTATAATATTTTTTTCTAAATTCTCGCTATTCAATAAAATATTTTTTACTCAGCTTTTCAACTTTGTATGAAAAATCAAGCATATATCAGAAAGTCAAATCATATAATGTACTTTAAAATACTTTCAAGGATAGGACAGGCTTATAAAATTTTTATAAAAGCGGCTGACAAAATAAAATATACGCGTTAGAATATATTTAACAAGCATTATTTACAATACAAAAAGGAGAGTGAAGAATAATTGAAAGCGGTAATTTATGCCCGATACAGTTCGGACAATCAAAGAGAAGAATCCATTGAGGGACAGCTACGAGAATGTAGTGCATTTGCAGAGAGAAAAGGCTATACAATAGTCAAAACATACGCAGACAGAGCAATCTCAGGCAAAAAAGCCGATAACCGACCTCAATTTATGCAGATGATAGCAGACAGCAAACAAAAGCTGTTTGATACGGTCATAGTATGGAAAATAGACAGATTTTCAAGAGATAAATATGACAGCGTTTTCTATAAGAACACTTTGAAGAAGAACGGTGTCAGCGTTATTTCTGCGACAGAGCCGATTGATGATACTCCTGAAGGTCAGCTTATGGAGAGTATTTTTGAGGGATTTTCCGTTTATTACATAAAGGATTTATCTATGAAAGTAAGTCGTGGTATGACGGAAAATGTGCTTAACTGTAAATTCAATGGCGGCGCCTTAACCTTTGGTTATCAAATAGACGAAAATAAATATTTCCAGCTAAATCCTGATACTGCACCAATAGTACAGGATATTTTTATCAGATACGCAGAAGGCGAAAGCGCAAGAAGTATTTTAAATTTACTAATTGAGCAAGGTGTCAAAAACCAACGTGGCAAAAATCTAACTTATAGCTTTGTAACAAATATTCTTAAAAATAGACGATACTTAGGCGAATATCGGTTTAAAGATACTGTTGTAGAAAATGCTTTTACACCTTTAGTTACACCTGAAATCTTTAATAAATGTCAGGAAAGATTATCTGCTAATAAGCGTAATCCCGCCCATTTTAAAGAAGTTGTCGACAAATATCTTTTAACAGGAAAAATATTTTGTGGTCATTGCGGCGGCACTATGTCAGGTGTAAGCGGCACGAGCAAGACGGGAACGGTTCATAGGTATTATCATTGCCGCAAAGCTAAATTAAAGAAAACCTGTGATAAAAAACGAGTACAGAAAGATTTAATTGAAAATATTGTGGTTGATTACACTATGAATATTTTAAATGATGATAAGTTAATCAATAGAATTGTAAACACTTGTTTTGAATTACAAAGCAAGGATAATACAAAATTGCCTGTTATGACTACCCGAATGAAACAAATTGAAAAAGAGCTTGATAATGTTATGTCGGCAATCAAGCAGGGTATATTCTCACCAACAATTAAAGAAACCCTTGATAATCTGGAACAGGAAAAAGCTGATTTAGAGTCAGCAATCGCAAAAGAGAAAATTGAACGTCCAACTTTAAGCAAGGAACAAATCAAATATTGGATATGCAAATTTAAGATGATAGACAAAGACGACGATGCTCAAAAACAGCGTTTAATTGACGCTTTTGTAAATTCTATCTATGTCTATGATGATAAAATGCTGATTACCTACAATTACAAAGACGGTGAAAAATGCGTCGATTATGACGAGATACAAAAATATATACAGAAAAAAGAAAACTCTGATAATCGTAATGATTATCAGAGTTCGCCTATTAATGTTTTTGGTGAGCCATCGGAGATTCGAACCCCGGACAACTTGATTAAAAGTCAAGTGCTCTGCCGACTGAGCTAATGGCCCATATAGAAAATGGCAGGGATAGCAGGACTCGAACCTACGCATGCCAGAATCAAAATCTGGTGCCTTACCGACTTGGCTATATCCCTATAGTAAATTTACAAAAAAAAATGGGGTGGGTAGTGGGATTCGAACCCACGACATTCAGTGCCACAAACTGACGCTCTAACCAGCTGAACTATACCCACCATATAATTGGCGGCAGTAAATATCTAACTCCCACTAAAGTATGTCCAAAAACAAATTAGAGAGTGTGCTTTTGGCGTGTCTGGAGGGATTCGAACCCCCGGCCCATTGCTTAGAAGGCAATTGCTCTATCCAACTGAGCTACAGACACATATTGGAGCGGGTGATGGGAATCGAACCCACGCGACCAGCTTGGAAGGCTGGAATTCTACCATTGAACTACACCCGCGTATCGCCAATCGATTGCACCAACAATCGACTTGCATTATTATATCAAAGTAAGCAATGTTTGTCAAGGGTTTTTTCAAAAATATTATACACTTTTTTACACTTATTATGTATGGGATAGATCTATCTATCCCTTTAAATTTTTACTTATCTTATAAATACAGTCCGTCATCTTCTCAACATCTTTTTTAGAATTAAAAATACCAAAAGACGCTCTGACTACTCCCCTATCCTCAGTACCAAGCGCTTTATGGGCAAGAGGAGCACAATGATACCCGGCTCTTACCGCCGCTTTACCGTTAAGACGCTCAAAAGTTTCCTCGCTGTCAAGTTCTCCCACATTAAATGCCACTGTTGCAATAGTATTATCATTTCCATATACTGTGACATTATCCATATTCATAAAATTGTTTCTCAGCATATTTGCAAGATAAAGTTCATAATCACCTATTGCGCGCACACCATACTTCATAATGAATCTAACTCCTGTGCCGAGCGCGGCAATCGCGGGTGTATTCATTGTTCCGCTATGAAATTTATCAGGCATAAAATCAGGCTGCACAATACTTTCAGAATTGCTTCCTGTACCTCCCAACGCCAAAGGCGAAAGCTTTTCCGGATTTTTAATATACAGTCCTCCCGTACCCAAAGGTCCCATAAGTCCCTTATGACCCGAAAAGGCTATCATATCCGCATTCATTTTTTCAGCGTCAATGTTAAGACATCCGGCAGTCTGCGCGGTATCTATAAGAAACGGTATTTTGTGCTCTTTTGCAATACGTCCTATTTCATATACAGGCTGTATGCTTCCACATACGTTTGACGCGTGGGTACATACTATAAGTCTGGTATCCTCACAAATCGCCTTTTCAACATCGCACGCTCTGACAACTCCCTCTTTGTCCGCACGAACAACAGTATAATTTCCTAAGTGATATGCCGGTCTTAAAACACTGTTATGATCCATTGCAGTTACAATAATATGCCCGCCATCTTGCACTGTTCCAAAAATAGCCGTATTCAAAGCATATGTGGCATTCTGTGTAAATACAATATTCTGCGGATTACTTATATTAAAAAGCCGTGCTATAATATCCTGAGTGTCAACTATTGCTCTGACCGCTTTCATACTTCTTTTATGCCCGCCGCGTCCGGCATTTCCACCTCCAAAAACAGTGCTGTACATCATACGCATATATACCGAAGCGGGCTTTTTAAGCGTTGTGGCGGCATTATCAAGATACATCATAGTACACACGCTCCCCGTTCTCTTTTTTTTCTATATAAATCCCCTTGACTGAAATATAATTATCAGAGGCTATTCTTTTAACATCATTTAAAGCGCGGTCGTCAATACGCACTGAATATGAACATCCGCCTTGACGAATCGCGAAAGGCGTATGCACAACATACGCGGGAAATCCAACTAATTTTTCCGCGACTTTTTTAAGCCTTTCTGCGGTAGTTGAAGAACCAACTATTATATACATAAAAATCACTCCCTTCTTTTAATATAATATTCCGAAGGAAGTGATAAAGTGTATAAATATATTATTGAAGAGAACTGCCTGTTAAAAATAATATATCTCAAAAATTATTTTTTCTTCACAGCGACCCATATTTCACTGTGATAATCACTGTTTCCCATATCACCGTCAGTATAAAGTTCAATATCAAAATTACCTGACGGCTTATAATCTGACGACGGGAAAAATTCAGCGAATATTTTATGCCATAAATCCTGAATAGCCTTAGGCATTTCGCCCGTGCTTTCAAAGATTGCCCATGTGGCTTCGGGAATATCATAAACCGTATATCCGTCAGGAACTTCACCGCCATTATACTCCGCGCCTATGGAATATGGGAAATCCTTAACAGCCGTGGAATCCTCCAGACACATTCCTACTATTCCATCTCTTAAAACACCGTCTTTTTTACATATTCTTTCCAATGTGCGTACCGTTCCGTCATTATGACACTGATTCCAAAACTCCGGAATATCAGTTCTTCCTTCCACGTCTTCAATCTTCTCAAAACGCTGTGTTTTGGCTATAATTTTAAAGCCTTTCTTTTTTTCAATTCTGTAATTCATACTTTCTCCGCCTTTCACTAAAATTGTTATAGACAGTTTGGCAAATGATTTCAATTTCATCTTTCTTTTTCTTGCGGCGCTCGGTGTTACTCCATGAAATCGCGTAAATGCTCTTGTAAAACCTTCCGGAGTATCATAACCATATTTCATGGCGATGTCTATAATATTTTCATCAGTTTCCAAAAGCTCGCTGCCGGCAAGTGTAAGCCTTCGGTTTCTGATATATTCGCCTACTGTGCAACCGCACAAAACAGAAAAAATTTTCTGAAAATAAAAGCTTGAAAGGTTCATTTCGCTCGCTATGCGTGAATATTCCAAAGACTCCGTGAGGTTATCTTCAATATAATTTATCGCTCTGTTCAAGTCTTTTATCCAATCCATACTCTTACCTCCCTGTCTGATAATATCTTATCAGGATAAATAAATTATTTCTTGATTTCTTTTGCGCTCTTTTGTTCCGCAAAGAAACAAAAAACACTGCTAAATATTATTTCAGCAGTGATTTTTAATCAAAGATATTTTTTCTCAAACAAATTCCATGACATAGGCTTATCAAACAAGTAACCCTGAACCTCGTCACATCCCATGCTTCGTAAAACGTCCAGTTCCGTTTCGCTTTCCACGCCGCCGGCGACTATTCTAATATTTTCATCATGACATATCTGCGCTATGGATGTTGAAAGAATATGAGCCTTTTTATCGGTTTCAATTTTATAAACCATATCTCCATCCAGTTTCAGTATATCAAATTTCAAATCTGCAAACAAATATAAATCCGCGTATTTAGAACCAAAATTATCAATCGCAATTTTGAATCCGCGCTTTTTAAGATCCGTAAGAACCTCCACCACATTAGAAACTCCGCCATTTTCCTGTTCCTCGGAAACTTCTATGATAATAAATTCCTTGGGTATATTGTAATCATACCATATGTTCATAATATTTTCGATAAAATTAGGCTTCATCATAGTCTGATGCGACATATTGACAGATACCGGTTTCACGTCTTTATCATCTTTAAGCCATCCCGCAATATATTCACAAACATGCCGGAACACATAAAAATCAATCAAATGTATAGTTTCATTAAACTCCATTTCAGGAAGAAAATCCAAAGGTGAAACGATGATGTCATCCTCGTCAAAAAAACGTATAAGCGCCTCGCTTCCGCTTAACTCACCTGTTGCAACCGAAAAACGCGGCTGAAACCATATAACAAAACGCTCTTCGTTAATAAGATTTTTAATCAAATCAGGAGTGGAAATCGAGCGGAAGGTGTCATTTCTGAAGCGGTATCTTGTAGATTCTTTCCGATTCCTGTAAAAATGTTTTTTATCAAGATACATCTTCTCATCTGCCGAATGTACCAGCTTATTTATATCATTTGGATTTTTCTCATACTGATAACCGACAGCCGCTCTATATTCTGTATTCTGAAGACATGTGTTTATTTCGTCAATATCCGATAAGAAGTCCTTCTCGCCTATTCCCGGACACAATACGACAAACTCATCTCCGCCTACTCTATATGAATGTTTTTTGCCAAATACTTTTGATATAATATCCGCGATTTCTCTGATGGCTCTGTCACCGGCATCATGACCGCTTGTATCGTTGATTTCTTTCAGACCGTTTAAATCCATATATAAAACACCAAATCCGGATTCCTGCTCGCCTGACATTGAAACGGTGTCCCGTATATACTTATTTCTGTTATAAAGACCGGTAAGAGTGTCAATATAACTCATTTCTATAAGACGTTTTTCATTAGAGTTTTTTATGAGCATTGACGCTATAAAATAACCCAACGTTGTAAAAAACAACTCGCTTTCAATCAGCTTTTCTTTCGGCGGATTATCTATTCCTATAAATCCTATAAGCTCGCCGCTATTCTCTAACGGAGCAGCCACTAATCTCTTAATTTCCTGACGCTTTAAAATGTTATATTCTTCCGGTGAAGTATCCTTAATCATCTTAACATCTTCAACTATAACACATCTTCCCTCGTTAAAATGCGGAAGCCATCTGTCAATAATATGAACGTCAAGATTCTGCAAACTATCTTTTTCGGGCTTTACGTTATCCCTGCACCATTCATGAGTATTACTCATTGTTATGCCGTTATAATTAAATACATATATTCGGTCAGCCTCAAGGAAATTTCCAACCATATTCATCAAAGATTTAAATGATTCTTCGAATTTTTTATTTTTGTGCATTTCAATTATACATGATACAATAAAATGCTCCATATGTAAGCGTCTTTCAAGGTCATGTTTTCTCTTTTCCTCTTCAGTAATATCAAAAACAACTTCAAGCATTGCTTTTTTGTTATCCCATTGAATAATCTTATTTCGTATTATATATGTCTTTCCTGTAAGCGTGTTTATTCGCATGTGCGCGGAAAATTCCTTTTCCGTAATGTTATCTTCCCTGCAATGAGAGCAAACACCGTTTTCGTTACGCAAAACTTCATAACACGGTTTACCAACACAGTCACCGAACGCTTTTTTGCCGGCAGTATTCATATATATAATTTTATGAGTAGTAATATCCGATACATATACTAACTCTGAAAGTGAATCAAGAATATTATATATATCAACCATATCACTTCTCTCCTCTCTGAACAAAACCGCCTCTTACATATATATCAGCCTTATTCTATCATAATAACTTTATTTTTTCAACAAAAAATTTTTATAGTACAGCAAAAATTATTCCCGCTATAATAACAACCGCACACATCATTTTATATAGTGTCCGTTTTTCCTTAAATATCAATCTGCCGCCCAGTATTGTTATTAAGACAGAGCATTGTTTTATAAGCGTCATAGCCACAACTGTGCTCTCAGGCTTTGAACAAGCGATAAACAGTGCTTTATCTCCGACAACGAAAAGAATACTTAAAATAAGAATCCAGTAATTCTTAAATATCATACTCCAGCGTATTTTGGTTTTTGTAACAATCATGTATCCCAAATAGAGTATCAGCAGAAAAAACATATACCAAAACTGCAGTTGACCGCTGTTCATATTTCGCATAAGCATTTTGTCGAGCAGCTCCGAGGTTGCATTACACAGGCAGGATATAAGCACAAACACAATGTATATAGGTTTTGTTTTATCGCCGCCGCTTTTTTTACCCATATTGACAAACAGCAATCCTATAAGCACAAGCGCCATACCAACGATTTTATGCTCTGTAAGAGTTTCCCTGAGAATTATGACTCCCAAAGCTGTCGCAAATATAACCCTGGACATGTCCATAATGCCGTAAAATCCTATCGGCAATTTTTTTATAGCTTTAAAACTGCATATCCACGCTATAAAAATTATAACGGATTTTATCATTATAAATCCTATATTGTGAAAATCAATATTTAAAGCATTTTTAATCTCAGGCGTTACGAAGAGAACGCTTATAACCGTGTAAAAAAATAATACCTCCATTGCGGAGCTTTTCTCCATCGCCTTTTTCTTTATTATATCACGAAAGCCCTTTAAAACTCCGTAAAGTCCGACAAGCGCTATCCACATTAATTATTCAACTCCGTTATTTAATCTATCCAATATCTATATATCGGTATCCCGTTAATCCTCCCATGGTCTTATTCTGTATGTTACGCCGATTTTATTACATATCCCGGCACATTCCTTTTCTTCATCATCAGTAAGAGTTGTTGATACTGTTGAAAGAACAACTTCTTTTACATAATGTTTTACATCTTCCGCAAATTTCAGCATCGAGTCAAAAGATTCTATTCCGAATTTACTGCGCGTAAGTTCAAGATAGCGCTTCTTGTTCGGTGTGTTGAGACTTATAGAAACAATATCTATAAGCCCTTCAAACATAGGCGCGGTATTTTTCCCGTGAATAAGGTTTGAAAGACCGTTAGTATTGATTCGTATAGTTTTGTTATACTTATCTTTTATAAAACGACAAACCTCTAAAACATCGTCTAATCTTTCCGTAGGCTCCCCGAAACCACAGAAAACGACTTCACTGTATTTATCCATGTCAAACTTATCAAATTCTGCCTTAACCTCGTCTACACTCGGTTCTTTTTCAAGCCACAGACTTCCCGAATTATTCATTTCATCCCTTGTCTGTCTCAGACAAAATGTGCAGGCGCACGGACATTTGTTAGTCATATTTACATATAAATTGTCATGTACTTCGTACAGTATAACCATTTTCCAATCCTTCTTTCTAAAATATATTTTAGATTATATCACATTAATATTATTGACACAACTATTTATTTTGACAACATACGAAGAAAATTCAGTTTACCCATATATCGTTTATATTAATTTATACTAATAATCATGTTATAAGTTTTTAAATATAAAAATTAAATGACAATAAATGATATTTTTGTATAAATTTTTATTGCGGCGGCTTCATAAATATGATATAATAAAAATAACGAGCGGTTTTCCGCATATAACGAAAGGAGTAATAGTATGAAATATTCAGCAGAAGTAGAAAAGATGTGTCCTTTGGCAAAAGGTACATATCACGGTCCTGCTCCTATCCCTGAGGAGGGTAAATGGGTACAGGCAAAGGAAATAAAGGATATTTCCGGTTTGACACACGGTATCGGCTGGTGCGCGCCTCAGCAGGGCACATGTAAGCTGACACTTAATGTCAAGGACGGTGTTATTGAGGAGGCACTTGTTGAAACAGTAGGATGCAGCGGTATGACTCACTCAGCGGCTATGGCGGCTGAAATCCTTATCGGCAAGACAATTCTTGAAGCGCTTAATACTGACCTTGTCTGCGACGCTATAAACACAGCTATGAGAGAGCTATTCTTACAGATTGTTTACGGACGTACACAGACTGCCTTTTCAGAGGACGGTCTTCCAATCGGCGCAGGTCTTGAGGACTTGGGTAAGGGTCTGAGATCACAGGTTGGTACTACATATGCTACAAGTAAAAAAGGACCTCGTTACCTTGAACTTGCAGAGGGCTATATTACAAAGGTAGCTGTAGACGAGAACGATACTATTATCGGTTATAAGTTCGTTCACCTCGGCAAAATGATGGAAATGATCAGAAATGGTGTTGACGCTAACGAAGCCTTGGAAAAGGCAAGCGGTCAATACGGTCGTGTTGATGATGCTGTAAAGCTTATCGACCCGAGAGAAGAATAATAAGGGAGGTAAACGATAATGGCTTTATTTGAAAGTTATGAAAGAAGAATAGATCAAATCAATGCCGAGCTTAAAAAGCACGGTATAAACTCTATTGAAGAAGCAAAGCAGATTTGTGATGATAAGGGCGTTGACGCTTACGGTATCGCAAAGAGTATTCAACCGATTTGTTTTGAAAACGCGGGCTGGGCATACACTGTAGGCGCGGCAATAGCTATTAAGGACGGTGTTAAGACGGCGGCTGAGGCGGCTGAAAAAATCGGTCTTGGCTTACAGTCTTTTTGTATTCCGGGCAGTGTCGCAGATGACAGAAAGGTTGGTCTTGGTCACGGAAACCTGGGCGCAATGCTTTTGAGAGAAGAAACAAAGTGCTTCGCTTTCCTTGCAGGTCACGAGTCTTTTGCGGCGGCTGAGGGCGCTATCGGTCTTGCAAACAGCGCGAACAAGGCAAGAAAAGAGCCTTTAAGAGTTATCTTAAACGGTCTTGGTAAGGATGCCGCTAAGATTATTTCAAGAATTAACGGTTTTACATATGTTCAGACTAAGTTTGACTACTATACAGGCGAACTTAAGGTTATAGAAGAAATTCCGTATTCAAAGGGCGAAAGAGCAAAGGTTCGCTGTTACGGTGCTGACGATGTCCGCGAAGGCGTTGCTATCATGCATAAGGAAGGCGTTGACGTTTCAATTACCGGTAACTCAACCAACCCGACTCGTTTCCAGCATCCCGTTGCAGGTACATACAAGAAAGAATGTATCGAGCAGGGTAAAAAGTACTTCTCAGTCGCGTCAGGCGGTGGTACAGGACGTACACTTCACCCCGATAACATGGCGGCAGGTCCTGCTTCATACGGTATGACAGATACAATGGGACGTATGCACTCTGACGCTCAGTTTGCAGGCTCGTCATCAGTTCCCGCTCACGTGGAAATGATGGGACTTATCGGCGCGGGCAATAACCCGATGGTTGGTATGACTGTTGCTGTTGCTGTTGCTATCGCAGAGGCAATGAATAAGTAAAGCTTTTTGGAACATTTATTGATTTTCAAGAAGTAAAAAATTAAAAAAACGTAAAAATAAAAGTTAGACACATCATTTTAAGCAAAAGTGCTATGATGTGTCTAATTTTTTATTGCAATGAAAGGGGAAAAATCAATGAGGAAAATCAAAATGTTCATACAAAATGACAAGACTTTTGCACAAGGCTGTGAAGAATATCTTGACAACTGCTATGCGCGGAATTTGCGCGATTTCTTCCGCTGTTCTTTTTATTCTTGGCATAATTAAAACCCTCCTACCGGTGTATTTCTATTCTACACCATTGAGAGGGTTTACACAATACTTGAAAAAGCCTCCTTATACACAATCTTAATTGGGACAAAACGTTTAAAGGTCTATTCCTGCCAAATCCTTAATCACCTCTCCTGCCGCTATCAGTCCTGCCGCCGCAGGCACAAAAGCTATGCTCCCCGGCACCGACCGTCTTATACCTAAGTCAGAATCATCCGCGTCAAAATTATCCTCCGGACGTATCGGCATTTCTTTAGAATAGACAACTTTTAGTTTTTTAATTCCCCGCTTTTTCAGTTCCCGACGCATTGTTCTTGCCAAAGGACACACGGATGTTTTATAAATATCCGTCACTTCAAACTGTGAAGCGTCCAATTTATTCCCCGCTCCCATACAGCTTAAAATTGGCACTTCCGCCTTATCCGCGCGTATTACAAGTTCAATTTTAGCCGTTACAGTGTCTATAGCGTCAATTATATACGAATACTTTGTCAAGTCATATTTATCCGCGTTATCAGGCATATAAAAGCATTTATACGCATTTACAGTGATGTCAGGATTTATTGACAGCGCCCTTTCCTTCATAACATCGACCTTATATCTGCCGACTGTATTATGATCGGCGATAATTTGGCGGTTAAGATTCGTCATACAAACCGTATCTTTATCGAATATATCAATAGTTCCGACACCGCTCCTTACCAACGCTTCAATCGCATGTCCTCCAACACCGCCTACACCAAATACGGCTACATGTGATTTATAAATTTTCTCCATGCTTTTCTCTCCAAGCAAAAGCTGAGTACGCGCAAATTGTTCAAGCATTTTCTCTATCTCCTATGATAAAACTTTATACTGCAATTATATCATCAAATCATATAACAGTAAAGAAAAATATACAAGCACTTATCGTAGGTTTATTTAAATCTCTTGACAAATATGTAATAACAAGTTATAATAAACAATACTTATTAATGAAATGTAGTCATCGGAGGACATACAGCCGCAGCTGTGATGTCGAAAAAGATGTCGGGTGCGCCCGGGTTTGAAAACCTTAGGCGCATTTTTTATATAAAGTATATAAAGGAGGAAATGACATGAATATACAACTCAGTGACCATTTTACATATAAGAAATTACTTCGATTTGTTATACCGTCAATAATAATGATGATATTCACCTCTGTTTACGGAGTGGTAGACGGTCTGTTCGTGTCAAATTTCGCCGGAAAAACAGCGTTTGCTGCCGTTAATCTGATTATGCCCGTACTGATGATTTTAGGCACGCTCGGCTTTATGATAGGCACGGGCGGAAGCGCGATAGTTTCCAAAACTCTCGGTGAGGGTAATCACAAAAAAGCAAATCAATATTTTTCAATGCTTGTCTATGTTACAATCATAGGCGGTATCTTATTTACAATAGCGGGTCAAATTTTTATAAGACCGGTTTCTATTTTGCTCGGCGCAACGGGTGATATGATTGATGACTGCGTTTTGTACAGCAGAATTATTATTTTAGCGCTTACCGCATACATGCTTCAAAATGTCTTCCAAAGCTTTCTCATAACTGCTGAAAAACCACATTTTGGACTTGTTATAACTGTCACGGCAGGATGCACAAACATTGTGCTTGATTTTCTTTTTGTCGGCGTGTTCAAATGGGGAATATTAGGCGCGGCGACAGCAACCGCCATAAGCCAGTGTGTCGGCGGATTTATTCCGTTGATTTACTTCCTTCGGAAAAATAACAGCACCCTTCGTCTTACAAAAGCACAATTTGACAGAAGAGCGCTTTTAAAAGCATGTACAAACGGTTCATCTGAACTAATGACAAATATTTCAATGTCGCTTGTAAATATTCTCTACAACTTTCAGCTTATGAGATTCGCCGGTCAGGACGGTGTTGCGGCATACGGTGTAATTATGTATGCGGGATTTATTTTTGCCGCCGCGTTTATAGGATATTCAATAGGCTGCGCGCCTCTTGTAGGATATAATCACGGCGCGCAAAATCATTCGGAACTTAAAAATCTGTTTAAAAAAAGTATGGTGATTATAAGTGTGTCCGGTGTGCTTATGCTTTTACTTTCCGTATTTACCTCTCACCCGCTCGCAAAAATATTTGTGGGATATGACAGCAAGCTTCTTGAAATAACCTCACGCGGTTTTAAAATATACTCGCTCGCATTTATCATATGGGGCTTTAACATATTTGGTTCCGCATTCTTTACCGCGCTCAACAACGGACTCGTTTCCGCAATTATATCGTTTTTAAGAACGCTTGTGTTTCAAATTATCGTTGTAATTGTTCTGCCGATTTTCTTCGGACTTGACGGTGTATGGTTTTCAAGCGTTGCCGCTGAACTGCTTTCACTTGCGGTTACTGCCGCGTTCTTCAAATCTAAAAAAAATCAGTATCATTATATGTGATTATATAATAAAAGGGCTATGCAAGCATAGCCCTAACAATAATCATTGGCTGGAGCGTCACTCCCAACATCTCTTTTGCCCGTCATACGGTCTATTCGCAAAAACATTTGAATAAAGTCGTGTAAAAAAACGTGTAAATATAAAACAAACCGCATAACTGTGCGGTTTGTTTTATATTTGGTGGAGATGAGGGGAGTCGAACCCCTGACCTCTTACATGCGAAGCAAGCGCTCTCCCAACTGAGCCACACCCCCATATATACAAAGAGCATACATGATGTATGCTCCTTTTGGCAGGGGTAGAAGGACTCGAACCCTCAAGAACGGTTTTGGAGACCGGCATGTTACCATTACATCATACCCCTATATTGCCTTGTTATTTTACTACAAAAACGTAAAAAAGTCAAGACCTTTCCACATAAAATATAAATAAATCTACAACAACACAAAAGGAGCTGTTTTAAACAGCCCCTTTATATGATTTAAATTAATATTCACATGAAGCAAGCAGTATATCATTATATGCCCAATGTCCCGATGTGACATCCGAGAAAGGACATTCAAGTTTGCTCATAATCTCTGATGTAATTTCCCGTCCAAGCATACGGTTAAATATAGATACCGCTTCCGCGCGTGTTATATAATTGTTCGGCATAAATACATTATCGCCATATCCACAGACTATTCCCTTATCCGCGAGAGCATTAATTTGCTGTCTGCACCAATAGAAATCTTCAATATCATTGAATCTGTCTTCTCCGTCAGAAGGAGATATGTTCATGTATCTTGCTATCATAGAAACAAATTCCGCGCGTGTTATCATATTGTACGGAAGAATTGTGCCGTCATCATAACCGGACATATATCCTTTAGATACCGCAAAATTCACATAATTTCTATACCATGCATTCTCATCTATATCATCAAAAACATTTGGATACTCTATGCCGTTATCAAAATCATTATCCAGTACAGACAACACTTTTGCAACCTCCGCGCGACTTATCTTGCTTTCCGGTTTGAAGAATACTTCTCCGTTCTCATCATATCCGCTCATATACGGTTTAACGTTTGCTTTGTCTGTAGGAACAGGCGAAGGTGTTGCGGACGGAGTCGGTGTTGGTGTTGGTGTCGGTATCGGCGTCTCGTCATCTTTTTTTGAACTATGACGTTTTTTGGTGATTTTCACTTCATATTCTGTAGTTTTTCCGTATTGGTCAACAACCGTATATATAACAGGAATTTTGTCAGATTTTGAGAAATCCTGCTCTCCTTGCGGAGAATAAGATTCACCGTCAAATTCAATTATCGGCTGAATCTTTTTCAAGTTTGCATTTGACGGCATAGTAATCGTAATTGTATTACCGTCATATACTGTATCACCCGATTGCTTTTCAACTGTAAATTTATTTATACTTGGTTTTTTTCCGACAAGTTCCGCGCGCACAGTATAAACCTCTGTGTCACCGCCGGATTTTAGAGTATATGTCACAGGCTTTTCCGAATCGCTGAAATCCTGTGGCTCATCAGCAGCCGGAGATATTGTTTCCGCTTCATATTCTATAGAAGGAACAACCGCTGTTAAGTCATAGAAATACGGAACTTTAAATGTGATGGTATTTCCATCATCGCTTTCTACAATCTCTGTTTCATCTAACTGCCCCTCAACTGTAAATGATGTTATTGCGCATCGTCTTTTTCCCGGAACCGTTATTTCGTTATTGGAAATGGTTTGTTCCACACCGTTTAACATTACTGAAACAGTATATTTTTGCTCGGACTCGGACAGATTTTTCGGCAGTGTCAACACAGCTGTGGCTTTTCCGCCGTATTCCGTATATTCTATTTCCGCGTTTATCGCATCTCCGCCACCCTGCGATGTCGCGGTAACTACCAAAGTATCGCCAATGTCATTTACAAAATTACCTGTGACTGTGACTGTGACTTTTCCCGCTTTACTGGTTGTCGGATTTGTAAACGTCGCGTCTGATATGCCCGCGCTTCCATCACGAAGCACTGTTACTGTATATTCTTTTGTATTACCGTTTTCCGCCGTTACAGTATATTTAACCGCGCTTGTAAAGTCCTTAGCCTCGTCCGGCTCACATTTTGTGCCTGTATGCATAATTTCAGGTTTAAGACTTCTCAAATTTGTATTATACGGTACTTTCAGCGTGATTGTATCTTCGCCTATATTAAGTTCACTCTGATTATCTGTAAGCTTAAAGTCAACTATATCACATGCGTCAGATTTTTTGATTGGAACGGTCAATGTCGGATTTCCGCCTGTAAGCGTTTGTTCCTCTCCGTCAATCTCTATTGAAACAACATATTCCGCCGCAGCTTCTATACTGTCATTTTTCGGAATGGTAAGTTTCACTGTATATTTATCATCTTGCTTTTCAGCAACACCTGAGACAGTATTTCCTTCGCCTTTTGGCGTACATTTAACTACGATTTCACCGCCTGAAATCGCGTTTTCAATACTGTCAAGGTTTTGACCGCTTAATGTAAACTGTACATTTCCACCCGCGCTTGTCAGAGGATTTGTAAATTCTACGTCTGTAATTTTAGGTGCAGGCTGTTTTAACACTGTTACCGTATATACTGCTGTATCAATTCTATTATCCGCCGTTACAGTATATTGAACCGGCTTACTGAAATCTGTAACATTTTCCGGACTGTATGACGCGTTACTGTCATCAAGAACAATATCAGGCGATAAATTTGTCAAATCCGCGTCATACGGCATTATAATCGTTAATGACGTCGCGCCTGATTGCGAAGTTGGTCCAATCTGTCCGTCTATTGTAAATGATTTTATACCTGTGCTATTTTTTAATTTTCTCTCAACTGTAATTGTTTTCTGAGATGCCGATGATGTCTGAACAACATCTCCTATTTTGACCTGAAGCTTATATTCCTTGGCTTCATCATAATCATCATTTTCAGGTATAGTTATACTTACCTCATAATTGCCGTTTTCATTTTTTACCGCCTCAACAGGCTCTATGCTGTTTTCACCATCTGCATAGACAAAAACTTTACGATTATTTTCCTGCTCGGCATTTATAATATTTGCTAAGTTAGTGCCGCTCAGAGTAATATCCACTTTTCCGCCCGAGCCTGTCAAGCTATCTGCAGAACTTTCCATTTTTGTAATTCTCGGCACTGCCTGTTTTGTAAGCCATACTTTATACGTGCTTTTGGTTTTACCGTCCTTGGCGATTACGGTAAATTCTTTTCTTAATTTTCCGCTTATATCATAGAAAAACTCTACCGGCTCATCAATTACGGGCGTTACAATATTTCCTGTATGCTCTATTGTTACAGGAACATATTTTGTGGCAGGTGTTTTTCCATTCGGGTCATTTTGACTGATATATGGGTCATCATAAGGCATTGTCACGTTAATTCTCTTGCTTTCTTCTATGATTTCCGCCTCTCCGACCTGATACTGCAATACAAATTTTGTAATTGAACATTGAGTATTGTTTCTGACAATAGTAACCTTTAAGTCAGTTTTTGTTTCTTGTCCAAAGATTACATAATAAACCTCATATGTGATACTGTTATCCGTGTTGGTATTCTCCGGAACAGTCACCGCCGCAATATTTTTGCCGTCTTTCTCTTTGACAACAGCTTCTACGTTCTCTGCCCAGTCACGATTAGGTTTAAGTCTTATTGTGACATTATCAGCGACTCTGTATCCCGTAACATCAAAGTTTACAACAGCGCCCTCGCAAGGAATATTTCCGTTTAAATCCATTGTCACATCTGTTACATATACAGTTGCAAGATCAATAGTTTCAGGCGCGTTATTAATAGTAACTGAACCATCATATATATTATTGTTATATATAACATCGGTTATATCATACTCGCCGTTAGGAAGCATAAGATATAATACATTATCAGAACCTACATGATATGTTTTATTATTATATGTACACTCCGTTGCTGTTTTATCCTCCGCGTTAAAATTAGCCGCAAGCTGATAAAGCGGTGTGCCCTCACTATTTACAGGCTGAACCTCCGGTGTTCCGTTGGTGGTAATCTGCATACGCGTCTGACTGTCCGTAACGAACTGTCCTGTTCCGGTAATTGCATTCAAGGCCGCGTCTGTAGTAACAGCAGCTCCAGTTCCTGTGATTGTTATTTTACTGTTATCTGCTACTGCTAAGGCATTTGATTTGTTACTATGTATATTTAATAGTCCGCTGCCTGTAATATTAACATTTACTGAAGGAAGATCATAGTCATTATTTATATTTACAGCCTGACTGTTTGCAGACGTTAAATTACACTCGCCTTCAACTGTAATATCCATACCAAAGTTTGTCAACAATGGTAATCCGTCTTCAAGGCTGACATTCAAATCCTTAAAGGTTATCGGTGGAATTGTTATATCTTCAAGTCCTTCCCCGTCAAAATCATCAGAAAGGTCTACTTCAATGTTATGCTCAGTTGTTGAACCTTTGATAACATATCCATTTGTATTAGGTGAATATTTTACTCCACCATATTCTATATAATCACTTGTAATTTTTATATTACCTTTTGATATATCCATTTCAAAAGGTGAATCTTCTGACTGTCCCTCAGGGATAAGCGTTATAGTATATGTTTTCTGAGTTTGGTCATTACCCACTATAGTATATGTATCCGTGTGGTTTTCACCTGTAAAATCAAATACTTTATCAATTTCGCCTCTGCCGTCACATATAATTTTTGAAGGAATAATTGTTTCAAACTTTATATTATAAGGAACTGTTATTGTAACCGTCAAAGCCTCATGGTCTATAACAGAAGCCGAGGTCTGACCCGGAATCTCAAATTCATTTAGTTTTGCCTCGCCGTTTTTAAGGCATATCTTTATTGTCTTTTTATCATCTTTATCACTGAATTCTGAGTAATAGTAATAGATATTACCGTTATCATCATAAATTCTTATCCATTGTGCTCCTGTTGGAATATACAGATACAAATATCCGTTTTCATCTGTTGCGGTTTGTATCTTTTGAGAATCGTCTTCTCCCAAAACATAACTAAGTTCTGTTTTTCCTGAAATATCTTCAGGCTTAAATACAGAAAGATACGAGTCCTGAGAATTTGTCTGCGGTCTTGATTCAAACAACGCGTCAACACTGCCGCCGTTTATAATCGCAGGCTTACTGGATATATCCTTTAACGCGCTGTTTCCGTTTCTCGCCTTAACTACACCGCCATTTACGGTAAGAGTACCTTCACGCACTGTTGTCAGCGCGTCCTGACCCATACCTATACCTGAGCCTACTCCGTCGCCGTAAGCATAGACATAACCGCCATTTACCGTGACATCAAAACCCGGACCTTCCGCCTTACCGCCGATACCTGCGCCGCCTTTTCCGCCGCGCGCTGTCACTGTTCCGCTATTTACAACCAACTCTTTTAAATCACATATGCCGGCTGTACCCTCTGACTCGGCAGTAAGAGAGCCGTTTCCTTCTATTGTAAGAGTAACTGAGTTTTGCCTATAACTTGATATTGTAAGATTTTCCTCGCCGACCGCTTTTAATACGTTATCCTTCTCCAGTAAAAATTTTATATCTGTTACCTGCGCTCCCAGCTTAACTAAACCTGCCGCGGCTGAACTAATGTTCAAACCGTCAAGCAAAAGCGTTACATTATTAGCATTTACCGATATGATATTATCTGTATAGTTATAATTCTTTGACTGAATTATATGAACCGCATCAGTCTTAGAAACTGAAAAGGTCTGACTTTGAGGATATGAATTAACTGTAATTGTCAGATTATCCGGATTTACGCTGTCCTCACTTATATCAATATTTCCCTCATATAAATCCAAAACAAGAGTGTCTTCGCCTCTTAAAGTAAGGTTTTTGGACACACTGTATTTATTTTCTCCCACTTCAAGTTCTGCCGTAATCTTTAACGTCTTTTCAGTTTGAGTATAATTTAAAATTAATTCTCCGTTTCTTATCTCGGCTATATCGCTGTCAACATTGTTATTATCAGCGTCTGTTAATGTATACTTGATATTTTTTATTACATGAGGATATTCACATGATGACGCCGGTACAAACTCCGCCGAAATAGAAATATTTTCAGCGCCCATATATTTGTTTACGACAACCTCGCTTGGCAAAGTCTTGCCATTTCCATAAAGTAATACGGAAGCTGTAGCTGGTGTACAAACACATGGTTTTCCCGTATATCCTGTGAGTTCATATTCTTGTTCCGCTGTTCCTGCTGCCGGCTTTTTAATTGAACTGTTACTGTACAGCTTACCATCATATAATAACGAGTAGCTTGACGCGTTATCACCTATGAATACATACATTTTTCCGTTTGGATCAAGTATAGCATTCCATTCTCCGTTTATATCAGAAACAATCTGATTTGCCGCTCCATCAATATATACAGTTATCTGTCTTAAAACTTCATCGGAATTATTTCTTACAACAGCCTTAATTCCCACAAGCAGCTTTGTGGGGTCTTCCGGAGCTTGAAGCGATACCGGATTAGACACGCTTCCGCCGTTAATAATTATATGTGAATTTTCACCGTGCATTACATCGCCTGTTCCTATGCCCGGGAAATATGTTCCGTCAGCATTCGGTTTTTCACACGCGGCTTTAACTGTTCCGCCGTTGATTATTATCTTCTCTGTAAATGCGGCATAATTGCCGTTTGTTCCAATACCCGGCGCGTTGGATTTTGAAATTGCCGTAACCTCGCCGCCGTTTATTATAATATCACAGTCGGCAGAACTGTTATTTCTGCTGCCCGGCGAGCCTATACCCGACACTGAACTTCCTGCCAGATCAGTACCGTCATCATAATATGACGCGTTAACTGTTCCGCTGTTTATTACTACCTTACCTCTTATACCTGTAGACTTATCAGCCTCGCCGCTCGGTGTTTTACCGTTATTTCTCGAATTGGTTCCTATAGCCGGAGCATTTTTAAATGCTTTAACATTAAGAATACCGTCTCCCTCAATAATAAGCGTACCAAAATCGCTTGACGGATTCTTTGCGTAAACGGCAATACCGGCAAAATAATTATTTATAGAAGTGATATTATTTGTGCCTTTAACACAAAGCGTAAGTTCAGCGCCCGACTCTACAGTAATCGGCGCGAATTTGTCGCCTGACTTTGTTTGAATAGACACATCATTAATAGTAAGTCTCGCATTGACACCTGCCTTAATTCTAAGCGGATTTGTTGTATTAAGAGTATCTATTATATACGAACCATCGCTTTCAATAGTATATGCACCGCTTTCAAGATTCGATTTTATATCTGTTTCATCGCCAAAAAGCGTATACTCTTGCTCCTGGTACTGCGAATATACGATTCCTTCATCTTTCTTTGCTGATATTCCTGATGACTTTGCCAAAACAGGCAAATTAAAGCTTGTGCAAATCATTACAATAGTTGTTATTAATGAGATCGTTCTCTTTTTCACTTCTTTAATCCTTCTTTCTAATAGTGAAATATATTTTCGGCATCATGTTTATCTGTTGTGTCAGTTTATGCCTACCGCTTTAAATCCATGGATAATAAGGTTTAAGCTTTTCTGAAAAACGTCTGCGTATTGCGGTTGCGTCTGATCTGTCAATATTACCGTCCTTATTAACATCCCACAGACGCGCCTCTTTAATAGTCTGAGCAGGTCTGTCAAGGTCGTCCAAATGGTTCGCGTCAATAGCGTTTACCACTCCGTCACCTGTAACGTCACCTATTCTGCCGTTGACTACCACAACATAACGCTTAAGTGAACTGTCGCCGTTATATGTGACAGTATAAAGATTATCCATTCCCTCTACAGGGCTAAGAACACCCTCGTTTATGGTCTCATCGTTTATTTTAATGCCCGGTTCCTGATAGTCCGCTATATCTGTAAGAATAACAGTACTTGGGTCCATATCCAAATCACGGTCATCTCGAAGCGGTTCAAATACCGGATACTTAATTCCCGCCTCACAGCCTTCCGGCACATTTTCAGCTGTAAATTCACGACTTACTTTAAATGCTTCGAATATACTTTGCTGTTCTGCCTCAGTTTTTGAGCCGTCTTTGAAAATCATTGCCGCAGGCGAATTTCCCGGCATAAATTCATATGTCGTATTAACAGTAAATGTTCCGATTACATCGCTTGCCGCTTTATAATTATGGTTTGTAACCTTAATTACAATATCATATTCTCCCGCGACATTAGCCGCGTCTGATTCAACATTGGTATCTTTATTGCGGTATTTTACAGTATAATCCTCCTGTGTAATATCCGCTTCCTCGTTATATGTTACATTGACAGTATGGTCGCCGCCGTCATAATCCACCTCTGTTGCTTCGCCCTCCGCGACAGAGAACGTAACCGTCTGCGGATTTATAACAAGAAACGGAGTTGCGGGATTTTTCGTGCCCACGCCATGACCATGCTCAGGCTGAATTGTAATATAATATTCTCCCACGTCTGTCGGATTTTCTATCTGAACATTATTCTGCGAATAAACTACTATATAATGATTTGTGAACAAATCGCCGTCGGTAGTTGCCGTTACTGTCGCATACTGCGCCGTATCACGCTTATATGTTTTTTCCAAATCAGTAAATGTGAAATTTATTGTCTTCTGCGCGACTTCTACATACTGCGCGTTTCCTGTTCCAAAGGTATAATTATCAGTATCTGTCAGAGTGAAAATTACTCTGTATGTTCCTATCTCGCTTACCTGATCCGCAGGCTCGCCGACAGCTGATCCGTCCACCGCCAGACGCTGATATTGTACCGTATATCCCGTAAAGCCTTCGGGTTCAGATACAACAACGGGTGTCTGCGGTATAGGTACGTTATTTTCATCCGCCTTATAGTATGTCTTTTGAGGTATTTTAAATGTAACCTCCATCTTTCCTATTGTAAAAAGTTCGCTTGTAATAGAACCGACCGAATATTTGTCCGGCTCGTTAAAATTAATATTAATCCTATATGTACCGGCTTTATACGGCTTTCCGTCCTTTAAATCTGCTTCTTCCACACTATGGCCCATCGAGTCAAAATAGCTTACTGTATATTCGGTAAAAGGCTCGCCCCTCTTAGTGGCAGTAACAACAGGCGCCTGACCTTCGCCGTTATATTCAAATTTATTATCCGATACCTGAAAATCTACTTTTTCACCCTCGATTGAAATAGTTGTATTTGCATATTGCGTTACATAATTTTTATTTGTTGTATATACTCTTACGTCATACACACCCACTGTAACAGGCTCGTCAGATGTGTACTCAGATGTGCCACGTTTTCTATACTCTACGGCAAACCCCGCTTCTTCGGGATCTAACGTTACATTTTCAGCTTTGATTCCATGCGGATTACCGTCATAATCAACAGTATATCCGGTTACTGAAAGTTCATTAACTGGTAAAGGCTCTATTGTAACTGTCCTTGTTACCGGATTTACTATTTTACAGCCTGACGGAGTAGTTATGTTTATAATGTGCGTGCCCGCGTTTATAGCGTGCTCCGTTCTTTCTGTGCCATATGTTACTTTAGGAGTCAGATTCTCTATTAATTCATTTGTCAGATTATCATAACATTCAACAGTCGCGTCATGAGGCAATCCGTCATAAGGCGCAGGCGCGGGAACCATAATCTTTAGTCTTATATCTCTTGCTTTAATGCGCATAGAGAATCGCTTTGTAACCGCTTTACCCGATGAATCTGTTATCTTAATTTTAATCGCGCTATAATAAGCCGAAACTGTGGGCGTTCCGGATATAACACCGTCCGAACTTAAAGAAAGACCGACGGGCAAACGAGAATTTTTTGCCATCTCAAACGTGTACTGTTCATCCTCGTTTTTCATCTGGATTGTCTCGTTATATGCCTGATATGCCTTGCCCTCGGGAAGAACCAGACTTTCGACCAAATTATCTTCTGCCGCCTGAATACATATGTTTACTGCGAAAAGAAACATAAAAACAAGCATTATAAAAAACAGAGACTTTTTTCCGGTTATTTTTTTCTTAGATAAATTTCCCATAATCTTATCCTCCCATGATGCTTTGAATGTTTGAAACAAATTCAAATTATATTGATTTTCATATCGAATATTATTATTTATGTTGCTCCATTTCCGACAGTATCGGAACAAATTCCGATACCATTGGAAATGCAACAACACGGGGCGGCTATCGCGCCCCGCGTTATTACAATTCATAAACTTTATCAGATTTTAATTATCATATCTGATTATGCTTCTGGTTTTTCTGTAGCTTCAGGAGCTTTTGTTGTTTCAGGAGCCTCTGTTACTTCAGGAGCCTCTGTTTGCTCTTCAGGCTCAGGTGTAGTTTCCGGTTCAGGAGTCACTACAGGCTCTGTACCGTTTACTTTTCTTTCATTTACTGCAAGAATAATATCTGCTTCTGCCCAGTGACCTGCAATGTCGCTCGGAGTAAATGTTACTACTGCAGTTGAAGGATCAAGAACTCTGTTGATAATAGCAACAGTTTCTGCTCTTGTAATCGGTGCATATGTACCGAATGATCCATCTTCATAACCTGATACAATGTTCATTGATGCAAGAGTTGTGATATAATCCTTAGCCCAGTCATCGTTTGTTACGTCTGAGAACATTCCGTCTACAGGAATTGTAGCATACTTCTGAGCTCTTGCGATTACTGCGCACATCTCGCCTCTTGTGATTGTGTTGTACGGTCTGAATGTTCCGTCTTCATAACCACTCAAAATACCCTTATCCTCAAGGTATCCGATATACTTATTAGCCCATGCATCTGCTGATACATCAGGGAATGATGATACATACTGACCATCAGGAATATCATCCTGGTTGATTAGTCTTGCAATCATAGCTGCAAGTTCACATCTTGTGATGTTATTATTCGGTCTGAATGTTCCGTCTTCATAACCTGAAGCGTATGGCTTTGTATACTTAGTATCGATTGAAGGTGTCGGTGTCGGTGTCGGTGTCGGAACTGCGGCTTCTTCATAAAGAGCCGTGTACTTAACATCCTTTGCAACTGTTGCTGATGTAGGATCAACTGTTGTTTCTCCGTCTATACTCCAACCAATGAACTTATAACCGTCCATAGGCTTAATAGTCGGAACTGATGTTGAAGCAATCTTACCGCCCATATTTACCAATACGTTCGCTTTGCCTTCCATTGTACCGTTCTTGCCGGCGCTGAATGTAACAGTATAAGCTGTTGTTCCGCCGCCGCCTGAACTCTGCTGCTTAACTTTGATAGTCATCTTAACCGGTTCAGGTGTTACAACAGTAACATATTCAGGTGCTGTTAAAGTAACTGTACCTGTGAATTCCTGCTTATTGCCTGCCTTTGAAGTATCAAATTCTGTTGAATTTGGTGACCAATCAATTGTATACGGAACTTCTGTTGTGTTGTCATCAGCTTTAATTGTACCGCTCAATGCGTCTGCTGCAACGCCAAGAGTTTCAAATGTGCTGTTGTCAGCCTTCTTCTTAACTGACAAATCCTTGAATGTCTTATTGAACTTAAGTGTTACAGGAGCTACTGTAATCTTAACTGTTACAGGCTCTGTGATAGCTGATACATCATAATTATCATCTGTAAATGTTGCTGTATATGTGTACTCGCCGCCCTTAATTTCAAATGTATCTGTTGTTGCCCATGTTACTGCAAGTTCAACATCGTTGCCGTCTGCATCCTTAGCCTTAACTGTTGCAGGAAGAAGTGATGCAATATCTTCTGCTGTGTTCTTTTCGTCTGCTGCGTTAGTCTTAACATCTGCAACAGCCTCTACTGAATTAATAACTGTCTTATCTTTGTCTGATACTGTGTATGTCAGTGTAACAGTCTTATCTGTCGGCTCTGTTGCCCACTCTTTGCCTGTTAAATCATATGTTACAGTACCTGTGTAAGTAGCTGTCAATACAGCGTCTGTCTTTAGCTCTGTTACAGGATTGCCGTCTGCGTCTACCCATGTAATTGTGTAAGGAATATCAGCCTCTCCTGCCTTTGTTGTACCGCTTACCGGTAGTGTCGGAGCAGTCTCGCCAAGCTTAGCTGAGATAGGAGCTACTGTTACCGGTGTAACATTTACAGCGTTTACTGTAACTGTAGCTGTCGGCTTAGCCAATCCTGAAACATCAAATTCTGCTGAATCTGCTACAGTCGCTTCATAAGTATATGTGCCGCTCTTTGCGTCATATGAACCGCTCTTAACTGCCCATGTCAATGTAACAGTCTTTTCAGCGCCATCTACCATTACCTTACCTGTTGAAGGTAATACTGTTGTATCTGTAAGAATACCTGTTGTCAGATAAGCTGATGTATTATTAGCATCTGAAGCATCCATTGTCTTTGTCGGAGCGATTGTATCTTTCCATGTTGCTGCCGGAAGATTTGTTACTGTACCTTTAAGACCTGTCGGCATTGCGCCTACTTCATAGTTATCCTTTGCTGCACCTGTTACTTCACCCTTTGTAAGAGTAACTGTCGGAGTTGTATTCTTTTCTGATGACGGATATGTAACAGTATAAGCAACTGTAACCGCATCACTGCCAACTATACCGTCAGCCGTTTTAAATGTATATGTTGCATTCTTTGTTAAGTCTGCGCCTGTCGCGCCTTCCTTAACTGCCGGAATTGAAATTGTGTTCGGAACTGTAAGCGATTTCTTGGCAATTGTATATGTGCCTGTCGGTGCACTTGTAATTGAGTAGTTGTTGTTCTTAAGAACAAATGCTACATCATAAGTTCCTGCATTCTTCGGGTCAGCAGCAGCGCCCTTCTGCTGGTATGAAATGTCGTAATCTGTACCTGCTGTAAGAGTTGCGCCTGTAACGTTTGCTGTTACTGCCTTCTGCGTCTGACCGTTGTAAACCTTATCAGACGGTGTTGATAATGTTGCTGTAATTGCCTTCGGGTTAATTGTAAGTGTACCTGTACCTGTACCTGTCTTCAGGCTATAGTTAGCATTCAAGCCGCTTACAACTACATTATATGTTCCTGCATTTACATGAGCAACTTCTTTATTGCTCTGTGTATACTTCAGTGAGCATCCTGTATCTGCCCAGCTTACTGTTGTACCTGTAGTTGTTGTTACTGTCGGCTCGTCTACTGATATAGCTGAACCTGTGTAATCTGCTGTTTTGTCTGTAATGTTAATTGCTACTTCTAACTTATTAATTGTGAATGTACCAACCTCAAGCTTTGTAGCTGCATTGTGATCAGTATCAGGTGTTACGTCAACATATACTTTATATGTTCCCTGGTTTGTCTGTCCAGCCTCTGCTGCGTTATTTGCGGCTGCACCAACATAAACTTTGTCAATAGTACCGCCAACACCGCTCTTAAGTGCTACTGTCGGCTTCTGTGCTGCTTTGTTGTATGTTACAGTATTGTCTGATACTGTGAAGTCTGCTGCTGTATAATTTACCTTATCCTTAGTGAATACTGCGTAGAATGTTATGCCGGCATCCTTCATGTCAGCTGAAACTGTAACGTCGCTGTTATCTGTTAATACAGTACCGCCAGCTGTCAATGACCAGCCTGCAAAGGTATAGCCAGCTTTCGTAGGGTTTGCGCCAAGCTTTGACTTAATGTCTGAGAACTTGTATGCTGTATCGCTTGAGTTGATAGTATTACCTGTATCTGATACTGTACCATCTACACTTGTCTTAACCGGTACTTTCGCTACACCAGCAGGGAATAAATCTACTAATGCTGAAATATTAAAATAGTTTTTAATGTTTGTATCACCGTTATTACCTATTTCTGTCGGTGTTTTTGAATATTCATATGTGATACCCTCAGCTCCGTGACCAACCGTTATTGTTGTTCCTGCCATATCAAAGTAACCTTCAATAGCTTTTGTTCCTGCTTCCGGCGGAGTAGCACCTTTCATTCTTAACGGAATTACAAACAATGTTATTTCATCATCTGTTACAGGAGATGCTACTGTATAATCATCATTCCATCCGCCATATATTGATGCTCCATCTTGGAATAACAATCCGTCTAATGATGATACCCCCGTTTCGCTTGGTCTTAATTTTGCACGATAAATAGCTACTTTACTATTATCGGATTGTGTTAAATGTAAGGATTCAACTGTTTGCGCTGAAGCTCCTCCAAGCATTGCAGCGTAATCCAAGCCTGCTGACTCATTTGAAAATGTGTAAACATCTCCGCCACTCTCTGTTTTGGGATAGCTTTCTTGTAACAATCTTTGTGATTGTGTTGCGCCATCATTATTTGAATTCTGCGGAAGTCCAAAATAATCAGTATCATATGCTAATGATAAAACAAAGTCATTCATACCCGCATCATCATTACTATCGGTAGATCCTGAATTAAACACATCTCTTAGACGAGTTGCGTTTTTAATTGTTATTCCTACCCACACAAGACCATTTTCTTCCCATGTAAATTCAGAATTTAATCCAGCCAATGTTCCTGTATAGTGTTTTGCAGGACGTGTATTTTTATCCTCAGCTGCTGGACTTGTTCCTAAAAATTTATAGGTTAGTTCTGCTTTTGTTGTTGTGTCAGTATGGTCAGCTGGATTTCCCTTGGGGGGAGCAGCATAGACTACTGCCATGCTTAGTATCATTGATAATGATACTAAGCATGCTGTTAATTTTTTCGCAATTCTTAAATGTCTCATAAAAATTATTCTCCTTTTAATTTAAGCTTGTATAATATTGATCTGTACTTAGATATACAGCACCAGAATTTCTTCTGAAATAGTTTACATCACTAGTATTAATTGATGGAATAGGACTTGTTACCAAATCCATGCTTCTGTAGGCAACTAATGAATTGCCCAGATATACAGCACCAGTATTTCTTCTGAAGTAGTTTACATCATTAGTATTAACTGATACTATCTTTGACAAATACAGATCGCCCAATCTGCTCAAAATGATAACTGGTCTCTTTTCAATCTGTGTATGTGATGTTCCATTTACGTCTGTATATGTATATTCATACTCTACGAAGTACACATCATTTCTTATAACTTTTCCAGATATTGTATATGTATCTGTTGTTCCTTCTACCAAAGGCGCATCTATCATTGTAACATTATCTGATGATGTTCTTGTATATCGGCTTACTCCTTCAAAACTCTGCTCGCCTATTTTTAATGTTGTTGTTACATCTGTGATTTCATTACCCAAATCATCATAAGCCTTAAATTCAGGAATTTTGAATTCTTCGCTTTGGTATACAAAGAGCGCTGTTGGATCCATATCATAATTCTCGTTGAACATAACAGGGTTGCCGTCTTCGCCGGTTATGACATCTCCATTTTCATCTTCATTTGTATGTGCATATGAATTCCATGCAACAGTAGTATAAGTTAAATTTCCTTTACCTCTATATGGTACCAAGTCAGTTCCATATTGTTTGTTTACTTCATCTGATTGATCAAACGCTTCTTTTGCTTGTGTAATTGTTTCTTCATCCCATGCTGTAAGATTTGTTTTTGGCGTATAACCTTCTACACCCTGGTTAGCAGCATTCTCTTGATCAATCTTTTCATTTTCTATGTCAATATACTTCTGACTCATTCTCTCTATCAAACCATACGGGCTGTTTCCTGGTTCAAATTCAACTCTTGCTTCAACAAGCTGCTGTACTTTAAATGTATAGTCTATAGACGGAGCACTTTCATCAGTACCTGCTTTTGTTGTGATAGTAACATCGTTGGTATCCTTACCCTTGTTATCAAGCGGAACTTCAACGATATATTTACCAGGAATATCGTTACCCTCACTATCCTTTGCAGGAGTTATTGTTAACGGTGAATCAATCGGGTCATCGCCCTCATTTGCGCCCGGCTTCTTAACAGTAGCAGTTATAGTTGTTGTATCAGGATTTGTTAACTCTACTTCAATCTTAACTGTTTCTGCTTCAGTATCAGTAACTCTTACACCGTAATCCTTTACAGTCGGAGTTTCACCTGTTTCAAATGTTTGATCTGCTGTGTAGTCAGGTGTCTTTAAGCCAAGTTCTGTTGGAGTTTCGCCTGTCTTTTCAGATGTTACTTTTACAGTCTTAATAGATGGATCGCTTACCTGGATTTCATAATAGATATTCTCGCCAGGCTTTGTAAGAGTCCAAACCATTGTTCCTGTTCCGTCATCTACTTCTTCATATACAGCGCCGTATCCCGGATAATTATCATCTGCTTCTCTCGGATATACTTTTTCATCTGCACTTTCTTTTGATGAATCAACGCTGCCAACTTTGTAGTTTGTATCGCCAATATTCACTTCAACTACATATTTAGCAATAGCTGTCGGTACAACTGTCGTAGCTGTATCTAATTCAGATGTCTCAATAGTTGTGTCAGAAGCATCTGCCGGAGTCCACTGACGATAGTTTACAGTAGCTGTAGCCGCACCCTTATCAGCAGGTTCTCCATCTAAGAAACCGCTATAAGTAATGCCAATAGCTCTATCTGTATCACTCTTCTTGCGAATCTGTGTATCAGGATCTACCAATACTGTTACAAGCGCAGGAGTTATCTCTACTGATTCAGGATATGACATTAATACCTCACAGCCCCAATCCTCAAGATATGAACCGGCTGTTGTTTCAGGTAGTATAGTATATACACCTGCAGTTTTCAGAATTGTTGAACTGTCTGTCGTATTTGTGTAGCCAACAGAAATCGGTGAATTTTCCGCTGTCAAATCAACATTTTCTAAAGGCTGATTATTGTTATCATTCTTCAAGTCTCCCTGTATAAATCCGGTTTCACTCTCAGAAGAATCATCTATTGTTGCAGTATAAACATTATACAATATTGTATATTCTTTATTTGCATAAACTATTCCGTCACTAATTGGATTACCGATACCTTCTGTACCCGCTTCTTTAACTCTTGTCGGCACAACAACCAAATATTGCTGCCATTGAGCATAATATGTCTTGTCAGCGTCAAATGTAGCATCAGGGTCAAACTCATCGTTTTCATCAAATACTACCTTACCATCTGTTACAGTTCCTCCGAACCATCCATTGAAATTGAAACCATCATTTGCAACAGTCGGAACGTATCCAAGAGCATCGCCCTTTACAAGTTCAATCTCTTTATATGTATCTGAACCTGTACCATCTTCATTCTTGCTGAATGTAAGCTTAATCCTATCACCTGTATAGTCATCTGCCAATTTCCACTGTGCATATACAGTGACTGAACCTGTGCCGTCTTCTGCAATTGTAATATCGTCTCCAAGAGTTGCTTTATCAACTGTTGTATTTTCATCAAACGGAGTACCACTGCCGTCCGGCTGTGTATTCCAACCTAAGAAGTCGTAATCATTTCTTGCCGGAGCCTCAGGTAATCCACCCATTGAAGCTAATGTTTCGCCCAACTTAGGATATTTATGCGCAGGGCTAACATTTGATGTAATCGGATCTGTAGTTGAAGCTGATACATTTTCATCAAAAGTTACTACCGCGCCCTGCTTATCCGGATCAGGATTAACAGGATTATCTTCTATTACATCATCCTTGTTAGGATCCTTAACTGCTGCCCATTGAGCGTACAATTTATTTTCACTGTCAAGCAATGCACCTATATCACCATATGTTAAGTCTGTACCATCATCTTTTGTACCTGCAGCAATATATTCGCCGCCACCACTCTTCTTCGTATTCCAACCAATGAATGTATATCCATCCTTAGTAGGAGTAGTAGTAGGATCTGCGTATGCATCCGGTGCAGGCTTTGTTACGCTTGCAGGCGCATCTGAACCTGTGTTTGCGTCATAGTTAATTGTAACATCTGCCGCATACTGAGCATAAACAGTCATTGCTTCATTTATTGTTATCTCACCTGTGAACTTATCACCTGAGCCGTCCTGGTTCGCTGTCCATGCTGTAAATGTCTTACCTGACTTTGTCGGATTTGCCGGCATCGAAGCGCCAAGTGATGTGCCCGGCTTAACAGGTACAGTTATGTAATCAACATAATCTTCACTGTCGTCTGCTTCCTTCATAAACTTAACATTGACAGCATCCTCACCTGTGTATGTCCAATGCGCGTAAACTGTTTCTTCTGTCTTATCAGCAGGTAGTATATAACCTTCACCGCTGAAGTCTACAATGTCTGTTGCTGTTACAGCGGCAGTCTTAAACCAACCATCAAAGCTATATCCGTCTTTTGCTACTACAGGGATATTAGCTGTATATATAGCATCTCCTTTATTAACTGTTACGCTATCCGGAGTTGCTGTTACACCTTCAAGAACAGGATCAAAGTGAAGTGTTACCTGATCTGCTCCATCTGCTGTCCAGATTGCATACAAGTCTTGATTAGCATTAAATGTTGTTGTTGATTCAAGCTTTGTACCTGAACCATTTGATTCTGTATTCCATTCCTTAAATACATATCCGTCTCTTGTTGGATCTGCCGGCATGTCTGCTTCAGGAATTGTCTCGCCCGGTGTAATAATAACTTCCTTAAGGCTGTCTGTTGTTACACCATCATTCTTATAGAAGTTAATCTTAGCTGCCTTTGTCCAGTGAGCATATAAGTCTGTATCTGCAGTGAATGTCGCTGTTGTTAAATCAACCTTATTAGCGCCATCTCCTGCTGCATCATACCAACCGTCGAATACATATCCTTCAGGAATTCCAAAGTCCGCGTTCGCGTCATTGCTAACCTTAGGCTGCTTGTCTGTAGGAATTGTTGTTCCTGCGTCCTTTGAAATTACAACTGCTTTATCATCTGCTGTTATCGTTGCATCAGCAGGATAATTAGCTTTGAATGTAATTGTATTACCCGCTTCATATGTAGCGTATACTTTTAGTACTTTTTCAGTAACCATATCCGCTGTAATCGGTGTGGTTTCTGTAAAGGCTTGCTCATTACCTTCTTTATCAACATACTTTAATCCACTGAATAGCTCTCCATCCGGAACATATGCATCAAAATCTGTATCAGCCGGCATTTCAGCACCTTCTGTTGTTGAAACGCTTGCATCTTCTTTTATTGATAAATCATTATCAAGTTTATTAGAATATGTATCGCCTGTCTTTGTTCCATAAAATTCTACTGTATATTGATCAGGGAACAAATTAACTAACGATGTAATATTGAAATAATTTTTAATATTTGTATCTCCGTTAGAACCAATTTCTGTTGGTGTTTTTGAATATTCGTATGTTATTCCCTCAGATCCGTGACCAACTGTTATTGTTGTTCCTGCCATATCAAAGTAACCTTCAATAGCTTTTGTTCCTGCTTCCGGCGGAGTAGCACCTTTCATTCTTAACGGAATTACAAACAATGTTATTTCATCATCTGTTACAGGAGATGCTACTGTATAATCATCATTCCATCCGCCATATATTGATGCTCCATCTTGGAATAACAATCCGTCTAATGATGATACCCCCGTTTCGCTTGGTCTTAATTTTGCACGATAAATAGCTACTTTACTATTATCGGATTGTGTTAAATGTAAGGATTCAACTGTTTGCGCTGAAGCTCCTCCAAGCATTGCAGCGTAATCCAAGCCTGCTGACTCATTTGAAAATGTGTAAACATCTCCGCCACTCTCTGTTTTGGGATAGCTTTCTTGTAACAATCTTTGTGATTGTGTTGCGCCATCATTATTTGAATTCTGCGGAAGTCCAAAATAATCAGTATCATATGCTAATGATAAAACAAAGTCATTCATACCCGCATCATCATTACTATCGGTAGATCCTGAATTAAACACATCTCTTAGACGAGTTGCGTTTTTAATTTTGATTCCTACCCATACAAGACCGTTTTCTTCCCATGTAAAGTCAGAATTCAATTCAGCCAACGTTCCTGTATATTGTTTTGCAGGACGTGTATTTGTATCCTCACTTGCCGGACTTGTTCCTAAAAAGGTATAAATCAAATCCGCTCTTTGTGTTTCGTCCGCATGGTCAGCTGGATTGACCCTAGGGGGAGCAGCATAAACTACTGCCATGCTTAGTATCATAGATAAAGATAGTAAGCATGCTGTCATTCTTTTCATAACTTTTGAAATCTTCACGGTTATTTAACCTCCTTTTAATTTAAACTTGTATAATATTGATTTGTACTTAAATATACAGCACCAGAATTTCTAAGAAAATAGTTTACATCACTAGTGTTAATTGATGGAATTGAACTTGTTACCAAATCCATGCTTCTGTAGGCAACTAATGAATTACCTAAATATACAGCACCAGTATTTCTTTTAAAATAGTTTACATCATTAGTATTAACTGATACTATCTTTGACAAATACAAATCGCCCAATCTGCTTAAAATAATAACTGGTCTCTGTGCAGTAATTATTTGTGATGTTCCATTTGTATCTGTATATGTATATTCATACTCTATAAAGTACACATCATTTCTTATAACTTTTCCAGATATTGTATATGTATCTGTTGTTCCTTCTACCAAAGGCGCATCTATCATTGTAACATTGTCCGATGCCGTTCTTGTATATCTGCTTACTCCTTCAAAACCCTGTTCACCTATTTTAAATGTTGTTGTTACATTTGTGATTTCATTACCTAAATCATCATAAGCCTTAATTTCAGGAATTTTGAATTCCTCACTTTGATATACAAAGAGCGCTGTTGGATCCATATCATAATTTTCTTGGAATAGAATCGGATTCCCTTCTTCATCATTAATGATATTCCCTTCTTCATCTTCTTTTGTATGTGCATATGAATTCCATGCAACGGTAGTATAAATCAAGTTGCCTTTACCTTTAAACGGTACCAGTCCAGCTCCATATTGTTTATTTACATTATCTGATTGATCAAACGCTTCTTTTGCCTGTGCAATTGTATTATCATCCCATGGAACTGGTTTGTCTTCTGGAGCAAGATCTGCATATCTTTTATTAATGTATTTCTCACTCATTCCCTCTATTAATCCATATGGAGAATTACCTGGATCCATTACTATCTTTGGTTTATAAAGCCTTCGTATATGAACGATATACTCTTTATCGCCATCGGTAATAACAACTCTATTATTAAAGCCGTTTTCTTCACCGCCGTTTTCGGTGTCCTTATTTATCTCTTCCAAAGTAAACAAATCGGTTACAAACAGGGACTCCTCTGTATTTACAGTTACATCTGCTCCGTTCGCCGTAACTTGCGGCGGATCAGTTGAATCCGATGTCATTTTTAGCTTCAGTTTATCAATTTCATTAGGGACACTCAAATAATATTCGCCTGTCTCCGGATCAAATCCATTACCTTCAAGAGTTTTAGGATCTTGAGATAAGGTGTACTCTGTCTCCGGACGCGCGGTTGCTTCCGGTTCCGGAGTACTTTCCGGACTGACAGCGATAATATCTGTTATTCCGCCCTTTGACTCAGGACCAAACAGTTTTATATCACCGTCAAATGTAAACAACGTTTTCATATTACTCTGATCGTTCGGGTCAGTTATTGTTGTTTCCCATTGCGAATACGGGCTGACACCCGTGTCAGCAGAACCAATATTCAATTCCTCCGGACCTCTTACAAGGCTAAGAACTGTAGGATTTTGGTCTGCATCATTTTCCCCTGGTGCATGAATTAACCTAAAAGGTAATCTTATCAGATATTGTTTTGTATCTTCATCAATATTTTTAAACCTCGGCTCTGTAAAAGCGGCGTCCTCTTTAAAAGTAACACATGCTATACACATTTTCCAGTTTTCTCTGCTGGGAAGGAGATTTTTATTTTCTCTGTCGCCTGTGTCCAAATCAGTATTTGTTTCTGCAATTACTTCATACTGAGTTTTATCCCAAAGTACTGAACTGTTATTATCCCCAAAACTTCCGTTTTTAATGTTACTTTCCCATTCTGTGGGATTGCCGTCAAAGTATGGTTTTACAAAGCTGGGGTCATATTCAAATGCCAATTCAAGAGAATATACTCCATCTCTGAACAAACTAAGGTCATTAACCTTATCAACAGCTACTCCTATCCAGAATTCATTGTTTTCATCCGCTTGTGTAAGATATTCAAACACTCTTGACCCTTCATCTTCGGGGTTTGCACCCCTTCCCATGAAGTCAATATAGAGTTTCCTGAGTGATTTTACCGGCTCCGTAGGTTCCGTTTCTCCGGGTTCTGCAGAATCTTCTTCAGACGTTAATGACACGTCATCTTGAGTCGGAGCTCGAACTTTTGCCTTCATTTCTGTTTTTCCGTATGTATCCGGTTCATCAGCATGTGTAATTGGAAAACCAATAATCGCTGTACACAAGGAAAGCGTAGTAATGCTTGATATTAATTTTTTTACAAAACTATTCATTATACGTCTACCTCCTTATGACAGTTTAGAATAGAATGGCTTTAATTGTTTCGCGCGCACGTTGTTAGCATCAATAGCATTAAAATAGCCATCTTTATTAACATCGCAGACTCGGTACTTAAACAGCAATCCGCCACTTCTGTAAGCATCATTTACGTTGTTGTCATTGGCTATGTCGGTAGTAAAACGATGCAAGATTCTTGATACATCTGTCTTATCCGCCGTACCGTCAATATTAATATCGCCTATAGGACTAAGCACTATAATGGGTTTTGATACTTCAGCCGTTGTCCCGTCAAAATCCTTAAATGAATATGTCAATTCATAACGGTCAGGTCTTATTCTTTTATTCATAATGCTTGTAATCTGACCATTTGACGGAAGATCTATTTGTTCTGATTCTATATAGATAAAATCTTCCGAACTTCCGTTTTGAAGCGACACATCTGTTTCGGCAAGCATATTTACTTTGATATATTTGGAAATATCCTCATCCGCTACAGGTTGTCCAAGAGAATTCTTGACAGATGTGTAGCCCGGGTCTGTAAATTCTTCAACGTTTGTAACAAATATTGCCACAGGGTCTAAATCATAATTTACAGTTTTCCAAGCTTTCGGAGAATATTTACTTCCCTCGTCAACTCCCGCCGGAGTATTGCCGGCTACAAACTTATATCCGTTATCTTTAAAAGCTTGTTTGTATGAGTCTTTTTGTTCGTCTGTTAAATCCTTATCACGCATTATCATTCCGTATGGGGAATTTCCGTAATCAAAACTCATAAGTTCCGATGCTTTAACTTTTCTATATATATGTATTGTATAATATCTTGTCTGTTCGTCCTCATCAGGAAAATTCTCTCTGTCCTCAAGAGTTATTCCAAGCTTCACTGTATTTTCCGCAGGACTTTCAAGAGGTATTTCTTCGGATATATAATAATCCTCTGCTGACGCTCTTGTCGGCGGAGAAAAAGTATCCGTTACTCCGCCATGTTCATTAGTCAGGGTAAGCGTGGCATTTTCCGCTTCTTCTCTCAGCTTAAAATGCAGCTTAACTTTTTCAATGTCATTTGAAACGGCAACGTAGTACTCTCTTGTAACCGGATCAAATTCGACTATTTTCCAATCCTTATCATGCAAATCCTGATTTTTTTCTTCAAGGTCTTTTACATATAGTTCCGATGCCCGAAGCTTTGCTCCAAGCATTTCTTTAAACGTTGCCTTAATTTCAACATCCTCGCCGGGCATTGTAAATTCCGTTGTTTTTGCCGTTGAATCGGCAAAAGTAACATCCGGCGGATTTTCAGCTTCAGGTTTTTTAACAACCGTCCACTCTACAAATGCGCAATCTTCCTCAGGAGTCGCGCTTATACCAATAACCTCGCCTTCGGTGGCTGTATATGTATCTGTGTTTGTCTTGACTTTACCAAAGGTTTTTTGATCATCGTCTATTGTAAGTTTAATATTGTATACGGGTTGTTTTGTGACTGTAAAACTAATATTAAAGGTTTTCAGCGGAGTAGTTCTGTTATCCGATAATATTGATACTGTACATCTATAGTCTGTCGATTCCGCGTCACCCAAAACCGGCAATCCTATCTTTGTTGTAATATCAAAATCACAGCTGTCGCCTTTTGACAATATTTTTGAAAGTTCCTTTGTTATAACGAAGGCTTCTTTATTATTGTCTGCGCTCAATGATATTACTGCAGATAATCCATATATGTCTGTTGTTCCGTTATTATGTACTGTGAAGGTTTTGGTCTGTAAATCATCATATCCATACCCTTCCTGACGTTTATCAAACTCCGTGTCAGGTATATCATCTATGGAATCCAAACCATCGCTTTCTAAAACATAATACTTGAGTGTAACTGTGACATTATCGTCATTATATACATACCCATAATTTGTATATGATGTTTCTTTTAGTTTTCCGACAGCTGTCACAACTTTTCCGGGTACATTCTTATCACCATCAACTATTGTCCAATTTTCAACTTCAAACGTGGTCAAATATCCCGGTTCATTTCCGTCATATCCGCTATAGGTTGTATCTATCGCTTTAGATGGCGGCATAACCGTTATCGTTGTCGGAAGTTCTACTCCCGCTTTTATCGGGAACATAGGCGCCAACGCTGTTGAATAGTCCAATTCATAATTGTTTGTCCCATTCGGGGATAAATATTTATTATGTCTCGGCAAAGGCGAAAAATCTGTAAACTCGCCTGCGTTTTTGCCGGGTTCTGTCGATGATATTGAAAATTCTCCCGCTCTGTCACCTAAATTTATAAGCTGAGCAAGTTTCTTTTCATTTTTCTTTGCTATATCCGTTTCTGTGTCGGATGCTATTGTTATATCCGGCGCTAATGTTATTGTCGCTTTACCGCCGCTTATTTCTACTATATATTTATCGTCAAGCGCCGCTGTGTCTATTATATCGCCGCCCGGCATTTTTATCGTAAATTCTGTTCCGTCAGGTATCGGGGTCCCGTCCGCGTTACTTACCACTATTGTAAGGTCTCCGCCGTCGGCATCCGTCAAAGCCGATTCAACAACAAGCGTCTTCGGCATATTGCTCTCATCGCTTACTATGTTTCGCATTACGCTTATTTGCGGCATATTCGTTACCGTAAGCCATGGATACTGATCCATTAAGTCTGCTGTTGATTTTCCTGTATAACAATGTATTTTATAGTTATAATCATCCGTTTTATCTTCAGCAAATCCGTCAGGCAGCGTTTGCAGCTCTACCGTATCGCCATCTAACATATACCATGTTATATCCAAATCATTCATTCCGCCGTTAGGCAAATATGTATCGAATATCGGACGGACTTTAGCCGGAAGAGTTAAATCTTCAAACTGTGCGGGGAAGTTTTCAGCGCCTCTCAGATAAGTTATATTTTCTTTATCAACACCAAATCCCGTAAGGTTTACAGGTTTAACATGCACTGTGACTTCTACGTCAAAATCGTCATTATACCTTTGTTTTATTGTATAATCTCCGCCCTTCGGATTCCAAACACCGGAGACTGTACTTTCTTCCTGTTTCCAAACGAATGTGTCCGGCACTTCTGAACTATCCGCATAGAATAACGTCAGCATGGACATTTTTTCATTTAGAAAATCAAACAAGTCCTGCGTTGAATTACTCTTATATATTTCATACGAAGAAACCGTCAATTCACTAACTTGAGGCTGTACGTCCTCCAACCGGGCTGTTATGTCGATGTCATAATCTATATGTCTATCCGCCCCGGTATAATATTTTATCAAATCGTTTTCATCTATATAAATTAATGCAACACCCGTATCATTCCCGGCAACCGACAAAGCTTCTTCCATCATAGTCGAGAAAGGAACAATTCTTATTACATTCTTCATTTCCTCTTTTGTGAGTTTAGCCAATTCTGTAGGCTTATTAATCTTAAAACTAATTCTTCCGAACTTAGCGTCACCCTTGGTATCAGAAATAATAATAGGGTCGCCATGCTCATCCTTAGTTATATAATCACTTGCAGGAGGCACGCTTCCGTCACTGAGTCTCTCCGCGCCGGCAAAATTCATTTTCAGATAACCTTTATTTTTTGAGACATCCTGGTCTGCTATACCGATAATCGGCCAATTCGCCAACAGCTGCTGAGACATAGACGGGTTAAATGGCTCTTCTCTAAGAGATCCCAACGGGAAATCCGCCGTGTTTTGTTCAAAATATGTATGTTCTATATTAAGCGAGCCGACAGGATTTTGAATCGGAGTATTAGTTGCCACATCTGACAGCTGCAAATACTCAGTGTCATATTCAAGACATAAAGACACGCCTTTCGCGTCAATATTCTTTAATGTGACATCTATAAATCCCTGTGTTGTATCTCCGTTTTTCACCATGGTTATTCCTGTAAATGAAACTTTAGCATAAGGGTATCTTGTTGCGGCTAAAACTATAGTTGATATTATAGCTATAAGTAAAACCGCGAAAATAATTATTTTCTTATGTTTCTTCGCCATTTCTATACCCCCTAAATACTTTCATATACTGTTAAATGGTGTTTTATTAAACCCATAATTATAAAATAGTACACAATTTTACATAATATTACTTAGTATAATTATACACCATATATTTTTATGTGTCAATATCTACTATGAACTCTTTTGCTACTTTTTATTAACAATTTTTTTACCTTTTGGTCTCTTTTTGTAACATTGACACTATATACCATTACTCGGTGGAATGACAAAACAAAACCAGCGGAAAAATTTCCGCCGGTTTTATTTGTTTTTACTTATAAAGCTTTAAAACAGCCTTCTTATCATCTGTCAAATTGTTAATAGCAAGTGTTGTATGTCCCATATGAGTTATTAGACATAAGAAGTCTTTTGTATCTACGGCTCCGTCGTCGTCATAATCCAACTGCTGTCTGTAAAGTCTACCGCCCTCGTATTCTAACCATTCAAGGATCTTGGTTCCATTACTCTGCACTGAATATGCGCATACACCATTTGGTGTTTCACTGGAGATACCGCATACTATCCATGACGGATCATCTTCATATACGCCATCAACTACGGTAAGTATAGCGTACTCACTATCACTTTCATCTGATATGTCTGTTTCAGCACCTTCCCTGTCATTTTCATCTGAATTATGGATGTCTGTTTCAAGGATTGATGTTTCGTCTGTGTTGTCATCAGGTGTTTCAGTTACTTCTGTATCGCCTGTGTTTTCGTCAGGTGTTTCAGGTGTCTCTGTATCGCCTGTGTTATTATCAGGTGTCTCAGGTGTCTCTGTATCGCCTGTGTTATTATCAGGTGTTTCAGGTGTCTCTGTCTCGCCTGTGTTATTATCAGGTGTTTCAGGTGTCTCTGTCTCGCCTGTGTTTTCGTCAGGTGTCTCAGGTGTCTCTGTCTCGCCTGGCTTATTATCAGGTGTTTCAGGTGTCTCTGTCTCGCCTGTGTTATTATCAGGTGTTTCAGGTGTCTCTGTCTCGCCTGCGTTATTATCAGGTGTCTCAGGTGTCTCTGTCTCGCCTGGCTTATTATCAGGTGTTTCAGTCTCTTCTTTTTCTACTTCTTGCATTGTATATGAGCTGTTAGGAATTATCTCTCCGTAGTAGTTATCAAGAATAACATTATACAGGAATGCGTTCATCGCCGCAAGGTCTGACTCGTCAATTACAGCCTCACTGCTGCCGTAATCTACAACGTTACCAGGAATAATTCTTAACTTACCAAAGTCATACATAGCCTTTTCAAAAGTTCTCTGTGCAATTATATTGGTAATTTCATAATTCAGGTATCCTTCTCTTGTTACTACAATCTTATACATACCCTCTGCAGGAAGTTCAAATTCAAAGTTACCATCCTGAGATACATTTATCTGATCTACGATATTATCACTTTCGTCATACAATGTTGCAACACCGTGGTTGTCATACTCTAACATTGGTGAGAATATCTTTGCTCTTGCATAAGTCTGCATAGTAGCTTCAGTTGCCTCAGTATCTCTTGTAACTGTTACATTGTAGATACCGCTGCGTGTTTCTGTATCGCTGATTCTGCTTTCAACAACAAACTTGAAGTTAAATACCTTCTGATCCAACGCAAGATTAAATGTTTCTGTTAAGTCGAATGAATCTCCTTCCTCAGTAGAAGTAACCATCTTCTTTTCTTCTCCATTTAAGAACATCTTTAATGTTGGATTAACAGCTGTTGTACCGATAGTAAATGTAATATTCTGTGAAACCGGATCAATCAGAACATCATATTCGCTTATTCCGCTGTTGAATACAGGATCAAGTTTTTCGTAAGAATCACTTGTATCTGTATCTGTTACAACAAGCTTATTAAGGAATGCGTTATTCTCTTTTACTACCTTAATTACATATGTGAACGGTGTTCTGTCCTCTCCTGAAACTGTAGCAAAGATATATGCTGTCTTTTCATTTTCATCTAAGTTAAATACATTCTGTGCAGTTCCAACTGAAGGATCAGTCTTAACTCCGTTATATGTAAATACTATACTGTCTTCCGGATATTCAGCTACTGCTGAAACTTCTATTCTGTTGTCATTAGGCGAGATATTAATTGTATAATCCGTAACTTCCATATCGAAGTCAGCGCTCATATCAATTAAGTCAGTTGTAAGTTCTGTCAATCTCGCTGTACCGTTTGCACGATCACCGCGGTTGATTGTCAACTCGTATTTGCCTGTCTTTCCGCCTTCTTCTACGACTATTGTCAATACTTCTGAAGCGTTATCCTTTTCAAAGAAGCTTAGAGGAAGCTTAATAACTTCTGCCTTGCCGTTTGACAACGGTATCTGAGTACCGTCACTCAATTTAACTGACAATGCGTAACTCTTATCGTCATCCTTAGCTGTTACTGTTAATTCTACAGTATTATCTGTATAATCAATAGTTGCTGAGTATGCTGTATGAGTAGGAGTAAATTCAGGATCCATTACATACAGGTTCTCATCTTCAGGAACTTCATCTGTAAGAACAATGTTTTCAAGCAATACGTTCGGTAATAAGTTATTGCTGCGTTTTACGTTCAGAACATATTCGCCGTCTTTACCGTCAACAGTTACTTTAACGGTTACTGTAAATTCTTTTGTTGTAAGCGGCAGGCTATCGAAGTCACGAACACTTCCTTCAACATAATCGTTGTCGTCAATCTTCATGCTTATAACCGCGTTTTCATATTCATGCTCTGCATGTACTGTAAACTTGGTTGTGTCTCTGCCTATCTCAACATTATACTCATTTACAAGCGGATCGAATTCTTTCTCCATAATCGCGTCTTCTGTCCAAAGGTTCATTAGAAGCGGAGTTTCTGAATTGTATACCGTCAGCTCATACTCATTAACAAGTTCATAACCGTTTGCAGTAAACTTAGTTGCGCGGAACTTGAAGTTTGCAACATTGTCTTCTCCAAGCGCCTGCTCGATATAGGAAGCAAGACCGTCTATAATTGTATAATCCTTCAATTCTTCATTGAACAATTCGATATGAACATCCTCGTCATCACTTCTTGCGAACAGATAAGCCATATCTCCATTATTTGTTGCCTTGTACTTAAATACCTTGTTATCAAATGTTGTGAAGAATACTCCATCCTTATCTGATGCCACATTCTCAGCGTCAAGCATGATATGGTCAATGAACGGTTCATAAGGTTTATTTTCATCCTCCGCATAAACAACGTATACTTCGCTTATGCTGTTACCGTCAATATCCTTGCCTCTTACGGCAATATCAAATCTTTCTTTCTGAGTTGTAATATCGAAATCAGAAATTGCATTGTTTTCAATTTCTCTGCCGTTTACTGTTATTATAGCATCGTTATACAATGCTGTAATATCAAGCGGTATTGATGTTGTGCCTTCAGGGATTGCTATTGTCTGAACAGGTGTGTTCTTAATCTGTTCAGCGTTAAGCGTACCGATTAGACTTTGATCATCATGATCTCTTAATACTGTTACAGAATATCTCTGAATTGTAGAGCCGTTCTTAACTCTGATTATCTGTACAGTCTTGTCACCGTTAACTGCCACTCTTCCAACACCCAATACCTGAGCTGTTTCGTCTGCGGCTTTTGCGTTAACTGTTACTCTTGAATCCTCTGCTCCGATATGAACATAGTAGTTAAGTTCTCTCGGTGAGAATGCAGGGAATAGTTCTTGATCATTAACCTCAAGAGATACAAGATCAGGAACGTCCGCAATCAGACTCTTTCTGAATATCTTCAGTACGTAGGTCGATACCGGTGTATTCTTGTTGTCCGCGTCAAATACCTTGATTGCGAAACTGTTATCAGTACCTTCTGTCAATGACAGCGTCATCGGACCTGTGTACAAGTCTGAATTTACGTGAATTTCACTATCGTCTTTTGATGCGGCTGTTGTAAGTTCTACTTCATCCACATCATACGGAACTGTTACAAAGTAGTTCTTAACTTCTCTTGAGAATGCAGGTACTAATGTTCCCTTATTCAGAAGAAGTTCAGTAAGAACTGTATCTGAATCTGCTTCCGGACGATATACATTCACAAGATATACGCGTTTTGTTGTTGTTATTTCCGCCGGATTCTTTGTTGTATCCATTGCTGTTACAACAACTCTTATCGTATTCTTACCGTAATCAAGTTCGATATCCTGTGATTCTTCTCCGCTTAAAACTGTCATGTTGTTTACAGTAATCTTAGCGTCATGAGCCGTCGGAATTACATTAACAAACTCAGTTGTCGAATTAACATGTACTGTATAAGACGTTGTATTCGGATCGAATGGATCTGGAAGCATTACGAAATCTTGCTTAAGTTCAAGATTTTCAAGCTTCGGATCGAATTCGTCAGTAGCACGGTTAATTGTTACTGTGTAATACTGCTTGTTGCCTTCAACATTTGAAATCTCAATGCTAACAATATTATCACCTGGATTAATTTCATCAACTACAAAGTTTACGCCGTTTATTGCATTGTTACCATTAATCTTGATGTTTACATCATCAGGATCTCCGTTTGATGCGGCTGATACCTTAATCAACGCTTTTTCAAATGTTGACGGAACGCTTACATAATATGAATGTTCATCAGGGTCATATGCAGGAGTCAAATCATACTGTTTATATGTCTGATCTCTTACTTCAATAGCCTGTGTAAGCTGTGGTATCGGTGTCTCATACGGGTTACGGTAAATATCTACTTTATAAGTCTTACTTGCGTCGCCTGTAGTTGACTTAACTATAAATTCTACTGTTGTAAGACCCGGACTCAACGCAGGAATTGTGAACTTCTCATCGCTGTTGATAGTGGTTGATGTTCCGCCGTTAAGCTTAACTTCAATATCTGTTATTTCAGGTATTCTCGCTACCGGTGTTAAATCAATCTTATCGGTCTCATAACTATAAGTTAGTTTGTAATCTACAATGTCACTGTCGAAGTAAGGACTCATTATGCCGCCCTGCGTATACTTAATGTCGATAAGATCCGGATTTTCATTAGCGGCTACCTTATAAACATTCAGTACGTATACCTTCTTTGTGCCTTTCTTTCTTGTGCCGTCCGCATTCGGGCTGTTATCAGCCGCTGAAGCGGTAATAGTTATCTTGTTATTTCCTTCTGCAAGCGGAATTTCCGCATTTGCAGGACCTACGCTTACGAAATCGTAATCTACAGGTTCACTTCTTACCCAAATCTCTGTCAGGTCAGATTCAGATAATGCTCTCAGTGAAATTGATGATACATCACTGTCAACTGTAAGCTTATATGATTTCTCTGAATCCTGAGTCATATTATGATCTATAACTGACAATTCCTTAAGCGAAGCGTTTGCCTGCTGGCTTGCAGGTCTGTTGATTGTGATTGAATAATAACGCTTATTCTCACCGCTCTTATCCTCAACTCTGATTATAAACAAGTTATCGCCTGTTTCTAACTTCAGAAGTGTCGGAACACCTGTTTCAATAGGCTGTTCTCCATCAAGCGGGCTGTTCGCCGCATACAGATAAGCGTTCAAGTCTCCGATTGTTCCCGTTACGTTAACGTTAGGAACTAATGTCAGATACTCTTCCTGATCTGTATTAGATACGGTTGTGTAATAGTTATAATCAATGTAAGTCTGCGAGTTAACCATCGTCAACGGATGACTCTGAAGTGATACTGCTGACAGATAATTATGCTTCGGATTTACATTTGAGTTATCATTCTTGTAAAGTTCAATGGTGTATTCTCTTGGCTCTCTTTCGTTAGCCGATACGCTGAACTTAACTGTTGTAGTTGTCTTACTCTTAATGTATTCATTAAATACTACAACATTTGAACCTGCGCCATTATTTACTCCGTCAACCTGACTTACTATATTATAGTTAGTGTCGTCATTCGGAGTTGCTGTAATCGTAATCGGTGTTTCATGCTCGTCAATCTGCGCTTCTATTATAAACTTATAATCCGTGATTTCCTTATCAAACATCGGAATCATGCTATAATATCTGTCGCCAATCTGTATTCTCAGGTCTTCAAGCATTGCTATCTTATTAGCTACCTTACGTCTTACATTAACCTTATAAACCTTAGTTACTGTCTTATCCTCAGATGTTACCTCAATCTTCATAACATTGTTACCAAGAGCAAGATTATCCATTGTATAAGAAGCGCCGTTTGTCAGGTTTATAACAGGATGTGAACCCTCGTTTGATGTAACCATCAGCTTAATCGAAGCATTCTCGCTTGCGCGGATTTCTGTGAAGTCAACAGATGTTACATCAGGTTCTACCTCTATGACATATTCCTTAACATCCTTATCAAACTTAGGATCAAGCTTTATGCCTTCCTCTGTATCAAGAACGATAAGGTCTGCGTCGTTAGACATTCTTGTTACATGAACAACATAGTTTCTCGGTTCATCTGTTTCAAGCGCGTTTCCGTTTTCATCCTTTGAAAGAATGCTCTTTACAGTGATTATAATATCCTGCGGATCATTCATAAGGAATGTCTTGTCAGTGAACTGATTATCCTTTTCTGCGTCATGAGCCTTTTCAGGCATTGTACCTATCTTGACAAGCTTATCACCCTGAATTGTTGTAACTCTCAGATATGGTGAATTTGTCGCGTTATGAGGTACTTTAATCTCAAATCTGTTAAGATCGTTATTCCATACAGCACCGATTGGGTTATTATACGGAACTGCCGGGTTCTGTACAAATGAGCTTCCTTCAACATCCATGTAGATGCTTAGAATATCACCTGTTACACCTATAAGCTTCAATGTAAAGTCATTTTCAATGGTGTCAACTTCTTCAATGTCAATCTTAACATTAACGTTTACAAGTGTTTCTGACAATGTTATCTTCGGCATAGATGTGATAGCCCAGTTATCATTTGCGGCGCTTGATACAGCGTCTGTTATGCCGTCTGCCGACAATGTTGTAACTGCTCTTGAATCACTTGCCTTTGCCTTAACAACAGGGTTTGAACCCATAGGAACATATGCAATATAAGTGCCGTCCTCCTGAAGAATTGCAGGCATATCATTTACAAGAATCTGATTTAAGTTAGCTTCAATAGGCTTACGATAAATATGAAGTTCATAAGTTCTTATGCCTGTTTCTGTCTCGTCATCAGGTTTCTCACTCGTTACCTTAACAAAGAATACATTATCGCCGTATGCAAGATTTACATTTGATGTAATTTCAACAAACGCGTTTGAATACGGTTTCTTATTCGCGTCAAGTATTGATACGATTGCGCGTGATCCCGGATGATCGTGATCAGCGTGAGCGAATATATCAACGCTGTTGATTTCTGACGCAACATCTATATTATAAACTGTTGCTGTCTTAACATCACTTAGAGGATCGAATGCAGGTGTCATTTCATAAGGAGTATCCTTCTTAACATTGGCACCCTTATCAAATACCATAAGCTGTTGTAACAAGTCATTATCTGACGGCTTATGTATCTCTATGGTGTACTGCTTCTTATAGTGCGGAACCACAAGATAAACAGGTATGCTGTAATACTCAGGTACATTACCTGCAGCGTCAGCTATGCTGATCTGTTCCTTGATATACTCGTCAAGATCCTGAATTTGTTCTTCTTTGATGTCAGTAATCTTAATTCTTGTCTGATACTCTGTCTCATCTAAGCCATTATTACGCGCATATTCAAGCAATGCTTCTTTAGTCTCATATGCTTTTGCGTATACGTCATAATCGGCTATATCTCCGTCAAAGTCTACTGTATAATTTGTAATAGTCTTTACGAATTTATTGTTAAGGAAGTCTATCTTTTCATCACTATCCCTGTGAGTGATATACATATCGTCAAGATATACATCAACAGGAATATGCTTAATCAGCAATGTGTAATAGAATGACTCTTCATTCGGATTATCTACCTGAATTGTGAAGTAGTTATCACCATTCTGAAGTTTTACATTTGCTTCAAGATAGCTGTCATATCCACCGACATAATCCTGTTCAATAGTCTGGCCTGTCAGTGAAATCTGTGCCATATCCTTGGCCGCATAAATCTGAACCTTAGCCGCAGGGTCTTCCGCAGCTGTGTACGAATATGCTATAAATCCCGGCTTTCCGTCTATTGTTGCAGTTGTTGCAGGGTTATCATTAACAAGTATAACTCCAATGTTATCGTCTATCATATCACGCTTAATTGTTACGATATATTTGCCAAGTTCTCTCTCAGACTGATCATAAACTCTTATTGTTACATCAGTTACAGAACCTGTCAACGGAACCTTTGTAATAACTACATTGTTTCCGTTCTTAACTTCCTGCATATCCTGATCTTCAACCTTAACATAATACTTATCTGCAAGAATCTTCTGTGTCGGATCTGCACCCGATGCGATAGAGTCTGCAATTGTCGGATTATAGAACGGTGAAGTCGGATCCAATATTGCCGGATCGATATACTTCGGATTTGACATTATTATCTGAAGATTTGCTTCATTTACGAAGAACGGAAGTGATAGAGGACGCTCATAATAGAATTCGCGTTTCTGCTCATTCTCACCAATCTTCTCTGTACGCTGACTATTTACTATAGTATTTACGTCGAAAGTATGCTTATATCTTTCAATTTCTATAATGTAATCCTGTCTCTTAGCTGATGGAGCTACAACCGCAACTTTAATTGTTGTAATCTGCTTATTGTCATCAGGATCAAGTCTTACATCGTCAACAAACTTACCAACTCTTGTCTGAGTTGTAAATCCATCGTCTACGATAATTGTAGCTGCTGAATTTTCTGCCTCTAAGTGCAGAACTGTGCTAAGCTGACCCTTCAGATACGGTATAGAACCGAAGTAGCTTGTCATTGATGTTTCTGTTGCATTTTCCAATGCTACACGATTCAAGTCAAGATTTTTCTTTGTTTCATCATTGCTTGTCGGATCAGTTACATCAGTGTAATCTTCATCTCTGTTACCAACCTGAACAGTCTTTAAGTATGTTCCCTCCGGTGTGTTCTTCAGATGTATCTTATAATATGCAGTAGCATTTCCGGTTCTTGAGATAAGCTTAAATCTGAAATCATATGATGTCAAATCTGTAATTATTACAGGATCTGTTGTAGCGCCCTTATAATCCTGATCGCTTCCCTGCTGCTGCTTCTCAAGCAATTTATCATCATCCTGATTATAGAACTGAATGTATGCATACGGATCCATCGCTAATACGAACGGTGTTGCCAGCGTTGACTTAGCAGGCATTTCTACTATGTATTCCATAGCGTATACCTGCTGACCTTCAAATGTGTCGGCAACAGGACCGAATGGTTCAGCCTTAATTGTTGTTGTGTTTCCTGTGGTTTCTGACCATGCCTCTATGAATACATCCTGTATTCCTGTGTCATTTGATGACTTCTGAATAGTTAGTGTGTATTCCTGAGTTTCGCCGTCACCCGCGGTTACTACCGCGCGAAGCTTAACTTCGTCAGCACCTACCATTGATGTCTCAGCGTTAGCAATGAATACGTCATGAGCAATATTATTACCGCTCATTGTATAGAAGTCTATAGTTGATGACTGTGACTTCGTCTGTGACTTAATATATGCTATCGTAGCTGACGGGTTAATGAAGCTCATGTAATCATAGATAAGCTCGCCATACTCTGTCGGATGATCTGTTGTTCCTGTAAGTACTGCCGCCGAATAAGACTGCTCATTATGCTTTGTATTGCTTACAAACATCTCAAGCTTCAAGTCTTCTCTTTGGATATGCGGAGCAAGTCTTGTGATAATAAGCTTTGTAACCTTAATTTCATCAGGTAATCCATTTTCAGCTATATCAGGAGAACCTACGCGGATAAGCACTTCCATAGGCTTATTAAGCTCAATCGTAGATAGGTCTATATTTCCTACAGATGTGGAAGCCTTTACGAATTCGCTGCCGTTAATTGAGATGTATTCCTTCTCATTATTTGCCCAAGCCGTTACTACAGCGTCATTTCTTACTTCGTCATTCTTTATGTCTATTCTGTAGATACTTGGATCTGCCTTATCCTGCTCTGCATAACGGTCATTAAGCATAACCTTATTAACGCTTAAGTCATTATTCTTACGAACAAGCTTAATTGTATAGTATGCAGGCTTCTGGTCACCCTCGTATGCCCATACTGTTACTGTATAAGTCTGTGAGTGCTCACCCTTTGCGTCTACTTTATCCTTTGCAGGATCAAACGGAAGGATGAATTTATCTGTCTTTGTTGTTGATACCTTATCAACGCCGTTTAACGTCATTCCTATACGTGCTGTCAGGAATTCCGCGCCAATCTCTACAGGAACGAATATATCGCTCTTGCTTGTTGTTATCACAACAGGCTCAGTTGTTGTTATCTCATTGTTGAAGAACTTCTGAGTCTTGTCTGTTTCCGGCTTACCTGTATCTCCCGGTATTGACGGATCAGGATCTTCAGCAGGATATGCGATGATATGATCAAGGTATCTGTTTGTGCTTCTTCTGATAAGCTTAACTGTGTACTGCTTACCTTCTCCTGAACCTGAAAGCATCTCATTCTGAGTTCTTATTCTGAATCTCAATGTATAGCCCTGATCAGGATTCAAGTTAGCAAGACGCAATGTCTTTTCGTGCATCTCGAAGTTGTTTGTATACTTATTTGTATACGGATCCCAAATGTCGACGCCCGCGAATTCAGATTCTGCTATAACTTTCATTTCAACGGTTGTAATACCTGTATCCATTTCAACTTCATAGTCAGTTTCCTCACCCGGATATTTAGCGTTTTCAGTTACATTAAGTTTACCAACTTCGCTTACCCATACACTATGCTTATCTGTTGTTTCACCTGTTGTTTCATCTGTTTCGGTTATAACCTCAACTCTGTTATTATCATCATCAGCAAGATATACATGAAGTTCATAATTCTGTATTGTTCCCGCTTCTGACTTAATGTTAAAGTCAATCTTAACCGGCTCTTCGTCTTCTTCAGGCATTACATCCTTAAGCATATACTTGCCGGATACACGATATGGTGTATTTGCATTTCTCAAATCGTTACCGTCATCGTCTATAAGCGTTACTACTGTTCCCGAACTTGCGATTTCCGCCTTAACAACCACATCGGTTCTCTTACCGCTTTCAGCGGCTTCCTTAACGCTCATAGGAACATAACTCTTGAAGAACGGTATGCCCGTTGTTTCATCTTCAAACGGTCCGTATGCGTTAATACCATTTACACGTACATAATCAACATTTGAATTTGCTGACTGAATTGTAACATTCAATTCATTGTCAACTCTCTCCTGCTTGCTTTCAGATGTTACGCTGTAGCGTATAATCTTTGTATTGCCATCCTTAGCTGTTACAGGTATCAGTACGCCGTGAATTTCTTCTCCGTCTATTACTGTGTCATCATCTGTTGCGCCTACGTATGTTTTGCCGTTTAAGCCGATAATTGCCTTCGGTGAAGTAGTTTCTATGTATACTCTCAGGTACTTATTGCCTGACTTGTCTACCGTCAATGTTGCTTCATTAACTTCAAAGAAGTCTACAATTGTTGGATTTTCAACACTTCTTGTCTTACCCTTTTCATTGACAACGGTCTTCAGATCGTGATCATGAGCAACTGATGTATCATCCGATAATCTGTAAATATCAACTCTGTACTTATGAGCATATTTATACGGCGGAATTGTCTTCTCACGGTCAGCCTCAGGATAAGATGTTATTGAAACCTTAGTGTCAGTTACATCTTCAGCTATAGGCTTAGACTTATTGATAGGAACAGTTAATACATTTCTGTTGTTATCAATCATAGAAATGTAATCATCTTCTCTGATAGCTCCTCCATTGTCAGCCCTTGAGTTAATCTCAACTCTCGGATCATACGGAGCAGGAACCTTCTTATCAATCCACATTGCTACATTTGATGTATTATCGTTAATTACACCATATCTGTAAACAATTGTACCGTCGCTTTCAACCGTATAGTCAGTAAGCTTTGTAAGATTACCTGCGCTCGTGCCGACATAAATATCAATATCCTCATCTGTATTCATATATTTCTGACCAATTAACAGATTATATGTTACATAAGAATCGCCTATTCTGTCGGCGATAGTAGCGTCTGCGCCTACATTGTAGTTCTTAGCCGCTCCTACCTGAATCTTAACCATTGTGAACGCACCGTCTATACTTACAAGAGGTAAGTCAAGTGACTGGTTATCTGCCTTATGCCATCCGTCGCCGTCCCAAACAATGCCGCTGTTATTCATGTTGTAGTTCTGAGCCGCGCTGTTGAATGCGGCAATTTCTTTTGCGTATTGCGCAAGATAAGCAGCGTAATCAGCCTCTGATTCTGTATCGCCCTTAACACGTTTTTCAGGTCTTGTAAGGTGACCTATTCTTACATAGTTATTTTCGTCTGTTGCAATCGCTCTCGCTATCGCGCTTACTGTGTCACCCTTATCAGGCTGAGGATCAAGACGGATAACGTATGCGTTAAGGTCTTTATCAAATGTAGCGTTTCTATAAACGCCGCTGCCTGACGGTGTAACTTCTACGCTCTTGAGGCTCAAATCAAGTCTGTTGATATGAATTGTGTAATTCTTTTCTTTCACACTTGGATCTGATGCCTTGACAGATACTGTTGTATCTGTAACTGTAGGAGTAATTGCAAAGCCTTCATAATTGTCAATGTGCTGTTTAAATTTAGTATTGTCAGCTACCTTAACTTCCGCAAGCAATGTCTTTGTGACTGCTTCTAAGTCAACACTGTCAACGCCTACCGGAACCCATAGCTGGTAAATGCCAGCCTCATCCTTCTCGATTGAGACTTTCATTTCCTTACCGTCATCTTCATACTTCGCTGTCAGGCTTTCAAGCTCAGTGCTGTTGCTCTGCTTGTAAATATACAGATATGCGGTTGATGGCTTGTCAAGGTCTGCTGCCTTTGTCTTGATTTCATATACTGTAAGCTCTTTTCCGTCAAGAAGTACATTCTTAGCTTCCCACTTATATGTGTTAGACTCATTCGGGTCTGAAGCTGTCGGATTTCCTGCGTTTACAAGCGTATAGTCATCATTTGCCTCGATTGAAATATCAACTCTTGTATCAAAGCTGAACGGCATATCGCTCGGATTATCAAGTTTAACCACATACAGAGGTACTTTGACGTCATTTTCTTCGTCAATGACTAATTCCTCAGCACTCGGAGTATATGTATGCTCTCCGTACTTAACGATTACTCCGCCTTCCTTGATTGAATCGTCAATGCTCAATCTTGTAAGATGTAACGTATAATGAGCAACTGTCTTCTCATCTGATGTTATATCTATCGGAATATAGAAGTCTTTTACGCTCTTATTAAGCTCGTATATGTTGTTATTTGAAACATTCAATTCATGTATGTATGAATGGTTCTCCTGACCATCAATATTAACTACTGATGTTGTGTTAACCGCTTCTGCCTTGATTGCTATGTATTCAAGCTCTTTGTTTATGATATATGTGTAAACATTATCTTTTACATCCGTAACCTGCTCATAGCCGTTTCCTATAAAGAATCCGTCTACAAGAGCAGTTGGATCAACATGGATTGACTTAAGTCCAAGCTTGTTCTGATCCGGCTTAAGGATTAACGTGTATTCTACTGTTGACAGCTTGCTGCCTGTTGTGACAGTAACCGTATATGCTGTCGCGTTTCCATTTTCAACAGGAAGAGCATTATTTGTCCATACCTTTCCATCTGTTGAAGATGTTACAGTATTGCCTTTGCTGTCTGTTACAACGATTGTACCGGATACGGCTGTCATAACAACGTCCGCCGATACCGCGTCTGCGGCTACATCGGCAATATATGTATTGTTAACACGTGAAATTTCTTCACCGTCTACAACAACACTTTCAAGTGACGCAACCTTAGGCTCTTTAATGATTACAAGGTGATGAAGTTCTGAATCAATACCGTTAGTTGCTGTAACTGTGAACGGAATTGTTTCTCTTTCATTCATGAGTCCGTTTATAACTCCCTCAAATTCGCCTATATATGAGCCGCCTCTGATGGAAAGTGTAGCGTTAGGATTCTGCGTTCTTATATAAATCTTTGCAGAATTCTTTGTATCTCTGATGTATACAATATGCTCACAATGTAAGTCTTCTTCTGCCGCGAACAATGAAACCGCATTAGCCTCTTCCTCGCGTTCTCTTGTAATCTGGAATCTCGGTGTGCTGTTTTCAATATACCAAATGTTATCGAAATCCCAGTTAGTATATGTTGCCTTTTTATTTAGTGCTGAAGCAGTCTTAACACTGTTACCGTTCTTTGTCTTAAGCGTATTATCACTTGCAACAAATGTTACTGTAATCAACGCGTGTGAATGTTCAACCATTCCTGTGTTGTCAATAGCAATTGCCGCCTTTGATGTCGGTGTTACAGAGAAGTTCTGCTTACTGTATACCTTACTGATTAAGCCATTGTTTGTAACAGTAATACCTGCTGACTTGCCTGAACCTGCCAGGTTAACTCCGCTTACATAAGAATTGCTTATTGTTGAATTATTAACAACTGCAAGACCTGCTGTATTTGTTGCGGTTATTGTGCCGCCGCTTACGCCAACCTGAGAGATTGTTCCGTTGTTTACGCCAACAACTACCGCGGCATTTTCTATGCCGTTTCCGCCAACCTTATCAGCTGATACAACAAGGTTCTTTATTGTACCTTCATTTACTGCAAACAATGCTGAATAATCTTCTCCGTCAACAGTCTTTGCAGATTTTACGATTAGACCGGATACTGTATATCCGTTACCGTCAAGAGTACCTGTGAACGGTGTCTCCTTGCTGCCGATTGGGTCAATCAGAACAGCTTCTGAACCGCTCTGCATTGAAATATCATTAGTAAGGATATAGTTCTTTGACAGACTCTCTTCATCGTTGCCGATACTCTTCAAACCTACTGCTGATGAAATTCTGAACGGACGATCAACACTTCCGTCAGGAATATCAAGTCCTGAGATATCCTCGTCAGCAGACTGTGACTTCAATGTCGGGTACTGTCCCGCATAGATAATCCATGTATTATCGAAATCCCAATCATGGAATGTTGCTTCCTGGAATAACTTGTATGACAGGACTGAAGCACTGTTATATACATTTCTGTTACTACCTGATTCTGCAAGAATCTGTGTTACAGAAGTTGTATAAGAGTTCTCAATTACTGAGTTTGATTTATTAAATACAGTAATACCTGCTACTCGCTCTGATTCACCATAGCTTGATGATGTTTCAAGTTCGCCGATACTATATGTATTTTTGATTGTGCCATAGTTTATAGCCGCGATACCTGCCGCGTATTCTTTAGATGCAATCTTTGCCTTGTTATATGAATCGGTTATTGTACCGCGGTTTTCACCTACGATACCGCCGCCCATATAAGTTGAGCTTACAACACCTGAAGATACTGCAACCTTATTAATCTTAGCGTTGCTTGTATTCTTACCGGCAAGTGAACCTATGTACTGGTATGTGGCGTCAGTGTTAATTGTTATATTAACTTTTTCAAGCTTAACATTTTCAACTAAACCATCATTTACACCGAATAAGCCATATGTGCCATTACTGTCATAAGCGTTAATTGTAAGATTTGATATAGTCTTACCATTACCCTTTAACGAACCTGTAAACGGCTCGCTTTCAGTACCTACAGGAGTCCAGTCAATACCTGTTAAATCAATATCTTTCTTAAGAATGAAGTGTGCATTCGGATAAATTGCCAAATTCTTCAACTCTTCCGGAGTCTTGATTTCAAACGGATATTCTTCTGTACCGTTAGGTCCTTCCGGTGTTACATCGCTTCCGCCGCCGCATGCCGCGTCTTCTGCTACGTATTCATCATCTGTGTCTCTTTCCGCTATAACTACAGCAACCTTAGTGTTACTGCTGTACTTAACGATAGTTAGCTTATACTGTGTTGTTGCCTGACCATCGCTCAATGCGATATAGAAGTCATTCTGATCTGTAAGATTGTCTATTCCTTCTACAGAAATCTGACCCTTACCTTCCTTAAGAACAGTTGTTGTACCATCATCATTTATTCTGATAAGTCCTATCTTTGATGTCTCCAGATATGAAGTGATAATAACATCCGCTTCAGAGTCAGGATAAGGTATAGCCGCTCTGTAGTCGCCGTACGTATCCTTTGTTGCAGGCTTAAAGTTATCTTCTGATTCAGCCTTAACTTTAACCTCTGACAATGTCAGCGTTCTGCTCTTCTTAACAATTCTTACTGTCTCTTCTATATAATCTTCAGGTGTATCTACAAATTCACCCTTGTCATTCATGCCGTAAGGATAGATGTAAATTCTTACAGGTACGATTGTTGTGTCTCCTGTTAATGTTACAGTCTTCTTATCTGAGCCTGCTCTCATTTCATCAGAGCCAATCTGTACTTTTGCAATATCGCTTTCTGCGACAACCTTTACATCCGCTACCTGCGCGTCATAATTTACTTCGTAAACATATTCGTTATTTACCTTTGTAAGTTTTGTATTGTTTACAGAAACTTCCTTAACGCCGGTGTTGTTTCTTACGATATAAAGAGTATAATCTGTATGCTTATCTCCGCCCTTAGATGTAACTGTAAAGTCAACCTTTGATATATCGTTTGTTACAAGATATATTCTTGTTAATACACCCTTGTCAGATGTGTATCTATCGTTTGTTATAACCGCTTGCTCATTTGAAGCCGCTATATCAAGCATACCTCTTGTTGTATATTTATCAGTTCTTACGATATATGTATTGTCCTTAAAGTCAACCTTTTCTGCAGGTACGTTATCGAACTTAACATACTTAAGCTCTGTATCAGAGTCGTCATCATACTTAACAATAACTGTATACTCTTCGCTTACATATCCGATACCCTTTTCTTCATCATAATCATCACTCATGATTACGAAATTGAAAATCGTATCATCCTGCGTGTTCAATGCAAGATTGCTGAACTTATAACCCTTTGAACTGTCACCAAACAACGGACTTGTCAGGCTGCCGCCGTAAAGCTTAACCTGAGCCATATGAGCTTCAGGAACAATCGAAAGCTCAACCGGATTACGGTGATGAACGATTGCTGTGTAAACTCTGCTTACAGGTTCGGGTTCAGGCTCCGGCTCCGGCTCTATCGGTTTCTCCGGCAATTCCGGAGTCTCCTCTCCGCCTTCTCCAGTACCTTCATCAGCGAACAGTCTCGGGCTGTCTTCCTCTGCTGAACTTAGTGATACTACAGAAGTATCAACATCAACTGTCTGACCTGCGATAAGTTCTGTTCCGTTCAAACGTACTGAACCAACATTTACATTATCATACTCTCTGTATACATACAATGTATAGTTCTGCTTAACTGCGCCTGATGATGATGTAACTGTAAACTTAAATTCATTTACTGATGATACGTATGGAGCGTCAAGCTGTCTGTTAGCTTCAAGTTCACCATAACCTGTATCAACCTTGCCTGTGCGGCTGTTCGGCATAACAATTTCTGCAATACCGCTTGTTGTCTGAATATTAATTACAGCCGGATTCCATGCGCTTGTCGGGTCATTAGGATTATATTCTGACGGAATTGTAACCTCGTAAATTGTAGGATTGCTCTCACGTACAACTGCCGGTTTTCCGTTAACTGCTACAGACTTCACATCCGTATTATTACTGCTCTTATAAATACTTACTGTATAAGTCTTCTTAGCGTTAGGTGTAATCACATCATCAACATAAAGCTGTGAATGAAGCTCTACAGTGATTTCTGTTGCCTCGCTTGATGACAATGTGTATTCATCATCAGCCCATACATTTGAGTATGGAACTGTAAGCACCTGACTGCCAACCTGTACAAGTTTGCCGTATTCATTAGCTGTAATTGTTACGTCTGCCTTTGTAGCGTCTGTCGGTACATTGAATGTGTACTTTGTACCATTTAGGATTGGTGTTGTATTTACTGTTTCATTAACCTTAACATTGTCAATAGCTAAGCTATCTGATGCTCCCTGAAGCTGCAGATAATAGTTCTTTGATTCTGAAGAACTGTTCTGCGGCTGAACAGTAATACGGAAATATCTCTTTGCTCCGATTTCAACACCGTTCTTAATCTTGAAGTTATATGCGCCGTCAGTTACGCCCTTATTAAGAATATCTCCCTCCTGGTCAATAATTCCTATAACGTTGCCTAACGCGTCTTTATCCGCAGGTTCTGAAACTTCATGTACTGAAGTGATCTTAGCATACGGATCGTTTGGTATAATTTCAAGATCTGTATCATGATTTGGAGCGTTTGCAACAAGAACTACCTGTAAAGACATCGGAACATTATATTCTCCGTCCTTACCCTTTTCTGTTACTACGCTCTTAAGCGTTGTGTCAATAGACTTCTCGCGGAATTCAAGGCCGTAACGAGCGATGATGCCATTCTGAGCGGCTACTTCGATTACGTATTTACCTGAATTCTTACCAACTGCGAGATTGTTTTCCCAACTGTTAGACTGCGTCCATCCTGTTGTGTCATTATTTGAAGCAACAGAATCATCACCCTTGTCATGCCAGTTATCGCCTTCATCATAGTAACCTACTCTCAATGTAGATTTCTCAGATGTTTCTACCTTGATATAAGGAACTTCATCCCAGTTATCGATAAAGAATACAAACTTTGTTTCCTTGCTTGCTTCATCAACTTCTCTGGTTGCTTCTGTTGTTCCGCGTTTTACGCTTATTACATCATTATCAGCGCTGCGTCTTACAATACGAAGCTTCTTCTTGATAATGCCAAGTGAAGCATTCTGCGGCTGAATATAAATCATAAATTCTTCCGCGTGCTCTTCATCTATAGCCTTATTCAAAGGTATCTTATATGTTGCTGATGTTATACCCTTGTCTATAATTACAGGAGGTTCAGCGTTATCGCCCTTATACTCTGTAATAGCAAGTCTTGTATTGCTGTTATCAGCAGTTACAATAATATTTGCATATTCTTCATCAACTTCGATACTTGCGTCATAGAAGCCTTCACCTGTTGTCTTATAATCAGCCTCTTCGCCATTTACAGTTACAGTAACTTTTGTGCTTGTGCTCTGAGGCATAATGATTAGTCTGTAAGTCTTTGTAAATGCTGAGCCTTCCTTTGTAAGATCTACTTCATATATAAACGGATTGCTTTCTGAAAGCGCTGTTAAGCCGTTTATCGGTAAAGTAATTCTTTCTGCCGGAAGTTTAAGACCTCTTACAGTTTCTGAATTCAATTCATTCTGTACGTGTCTTATCTCAGATATATGGCTGTTTAATGACTCAAGGAATACACTGTCAGATTGTGAAGTATTTGGCATGTAGATAATATATTCATTACTTTCCTTCTGCTTCTCAATCGTTTCAGTATGATAAAGTACCTTAAGTGACAGATCCATATCTGTCGGAGTTACTATTATGTAGTAATCCTTAGTTGAACCGCTCTGAGATTCAACTGTGACAGGAACTAAGAATGAATCCAATTCTTCATTTACGTCCTTATCATAGTCATAATCCGGAGTCAATCTTGTGATAGACTTCTTGATGCTTCCGCTTGACGGATTTTCAATAGCGTCTCCGTCAATGCTTATTATGCGCGCTTCCGGATCATCTGGCATAATCTCAAGTTCAAATACAGTAAATAATCCTGCGTCTGTTTCCGGAACATATACATGATATGCGTCATATGTCTTTGTTTCGCCTTCTACTGTTCTTGTAACCTGATCATCAGCTGTCTTGTCTGTGTTCTTATAATCAACACTTGACGGATTAGCTGTTACATATGCGATGTTTGCATTGTTGCTCTTCTTCTGGATATACAGCTTATATGTAGCAACGCGCTTATCAGAAGCGTCATTTGATTTTACTTCTATTGTTACTGTTGTTGTATTACCGTTTATACTATCTTCAAGCTTAGTAGTTATTGTAGCGCCCTGTGTTGTATCAGAAGCGTTATTTCCTGATACTCCTTCAAGACCCATAATATCTACTATGAAGTTAGTGTTATTAGCAAGAGCCCATACGTCAGCGTCTACAGCTTCGCCGTCTATATAATAGATATATGAACCGTCACGCTGCTGTTTAGCTTCGTTATTCTCTACCTTAACATCTAACTTATAGTCATCGCTCAAACGCTCAAGATGTAGTATCTTATTATATACAGACTCGCCGTCTGCTGTCTGATACAAGCTGAACGGAATATCAAGCGATGTCTGGTCAAGCGGCATTGAAACTTTAAGTTCCGCATATCCGCCCGCCGTTATATCTCCTGTGTCAATCTTTACATAATGATTTGTACTCTGAGCTCTTACGCCTACAAGCACTTCGCTCGCATTCGGAAGAACGTTCAGGAATGTGTACATATCCAGTTCTTCTGTCGGCTTATTAGCCGCAAGACCGTTTACTGTAACTTCCTTAACATCAGGAGCGGAATCTGTTCCTACAAGCTTAATTATATAAACTTTATCTGTTGTTGAATCCTGCGATACGATTCTTACATATCTGTAATCTTCATTCGCGTCAACATCTATGCCTGAAACTATCTGCTTAACAATACCTTCATGCTCTGCCGCCGCAGAATCTGCCGCCGCGTTGCTGATTACGATATCAGTAAGCTTCGCTTCTTCATCGTTTGCCTTAACCTCAAAGTCTGCAAAGTCTGTTGTTTCAGGAATTTCAGCTACCCATGTAACACCGTCTTCTGACAATGTTGCCCAATATGAGCCTACCTTGATATATTCAAGAGATATATCTTTTACATCGTTATCTCTGATTATCAATGTATACTGCTTCTTTGTGAAGTTATCCGCAGCAGTTACTGTTACAAGGTATCTGTTTATCGGCTGATCATGTAATCCAACCATGTAGTTAGACCAGATATTAACAGCCTCTTCATTACCATCGTTGTCTTTCAGCGGTGTCAGCTTCAGGTCATTCGGAAGCTTAGAAGTATCCTTCTTAATCGCGTCTACCGTAACCGTAGCTGTCGGATCTGCTGTTGTAATTAATACATTAGCAGAATCTGCAGTTCTGATTCCCGCCTTTTTGTATGTGAATGTATCCTTCTTGTTTTCTACATTTTCAGCATTGACTTCAATAGTAAGATTTGTGTTAATCTTTACCTTTTCTATTTCAAGCGTGTATGACTTTGTTGTTCCATCCTTAGCCTTAACCTCAATGTTAACAACAGTTGTTTCTGTCGGAGTCTGAACTCTCTGACGAGTTACAGTACCGTCCTCAGCCTTAAGGTCATACGAGCCGTTTACATGAACATACTGAACCATTGGTGTGCTTGGCTTAGCCAATACATCAACTTCCGTTACAGTGTCAGGTATCTTAACTGTGAACGTAGAAGTATCTATAATGCCTCTCTCTGCAGGTCTTTCCTCACTGCCGTTAACAGCAATCTTAACAAAGTCAAGTTCTGTGTTGTTTGCAACTGAGTAAACATTAATTAGATATGTTGTTACTTCTTCGCCGTTCTCTGACTGAACATATACAGGAATGATGATACCGTCCTCAAGATTTGCGCCAGCAATGCCGACTTCTTTTCTTGCCTCGCTGCTGCCGTTAAATGTAAGACCGTCTATGATTGCCTTATTTGCCGGATCTTCCACATCATATGCTGTATAATATGTATCAGATATAACAACTTTTGCCTGTGAATCCTTAGCTTTTACGCGTATCGGAAGAACTGTTCGCTCATTCTCCACATAAGTGGTATACTGATCGTTTTCATCCTTAACCAATGCCGGATCATCGTCCTCAACCTTTACAGCCTTAACATACTCAAGCTCTGTATTGGTTGCCTTTGCACGGATGATAAGCTTATAGTCTTCAGCTGTGCTTCCGTCCTCAGCGATAACGCGGATAATTAATTCTGTCTGCTCGCTGTGAAGTGAATATGGAAGCTCAGTCTTTCTTTCAGCCTTCTTAGTTGCCTTATCTGTATTTGCAGGCTCTTCTCCCGGAGTAAGAATTATAACTTTCGCCTGCGGATTTCTTGCTTCAGCTGTTATGTTAATCAGCTTAGCAAAGTCTGTCTCTGTTTCCGGTAAATCACTTACATTAATACCAAGGTAATAGTATGTCTTGCCCTCATCGTCGGTCATTTCCTTAACCTGACCTGAGTAATCAGGACTTGTCGCGTCTCCCTCAACAGGAACCGCGTCTACACCTAACAAATCAACGTCCTTAGAAGCATATGTTATTTCAAGAGCCGGAGTATTGATTTCGCCAACAATTCCGTCTGCTCTCTTAATATAAAGCTTCGCCATTGTCTTGCCTTCGCTCTCAGGTCTTAATTCTTCAAGCTTAACAACTGCCCATCCGCCAAGTTCAGGATGCTCAGCATCATCCGCTACCGGTGTTACGTAGTCACCGGGTGCGCTTATGCCTACGGCAACCTGTGAACGAGCGTCATTAACATGAACATATACATTCATGCCATCGCTTGAATACGGTGCCTGACCGCTGAATGTGTTAATTGTAGTTTCATAAGTTGTATCAAGTTTTGCGTCTGTAAGTTTAACTTCTGTAACACCCGATGTTGTCGGAAGTTTCCAAAGTTCAACTATATATGTCATTGGTGAGCCGTCTTCTGATTCAACATGGATGTATACTTTTGTTGGCTGAGGCTGCGCTGCTGAATACTGCTTTTCATCAGTATTTGTAGCGCCTTCCTTCATCTCAAACGCATTATTATCCGATATTGTAATCTTCATTGACGGATCAGATGTCATAGTTTCGCCGTTTATAATAACGCCTTCAGCCTTAAGCATCTGAGTTATATTGCTTGTTCCGTCTGTTGATGCCGGAAGAGTATACTTATATGTATTTCCTTCACGTTCAGTTATTTCATCATCACCGAATGTCAGTTTAATTGAAGTGTTTGCTGACATTCTTATTATATCAAGCTGATATACACCCTGCGGATACTTTTCTGTACCTGTTGGTATTCCTACCGGAGTAGCTGATGGTGTTACAACTATGTAAGCTGTTGTTGTATCGCCTGTCAAGGATATTTCACTTGTTGCAATATTCGGGAATGATGATGTATTAATTGCGGATAACAGCTTAGCTGTATCAACATTTGTTGAAATTCCTACACGCGCATTTGCCTGAGATGCTGTTGCCTTTATTCTTACATCGTCAACATTGCTCTTAACCTTTACAACATACTTACCTGTCTTTACATCATATACAGGAATATACTCCTCTAATTCATTGATGGTTGTGCCTGTGTTTTCTATATTGTGAACAGTAAGCGACTTAAGTGTTGAGTCTGCCTCTGCCAAATACAAGCGTAGCGTATAATCCTTTGTTTCGCCGTTTGCGATTACATTGAACGGAACATCCATGTATCCCTTTTCATTCACCGTAATTGCAACAGGCTCTGTATGAGTATACGGATAAGCGTTTCCGCTGCCTATCTTAACCTGACCATTGTTAATTGCTGTTGTTACAGTAACATCAGCAGTTTCCTGACCTTCCTGAATAGACCAGATGTAAAGAATCTTCTCTGTATCATCCTCATTAACAACAATCGGAGTAATTGCCGGACTGTTATCTACTGATACAAACGGGTCTGTTTCTTCATTCAGCTTGTAGATTGTTAATGTATACGGCGCGCCCGTAAACGCGTTAGCTGAGAGCTGAATATTTACCTGATCAGATGATGAAGTATTGTCGAGCTTGAAGTCTTCGTATGTATAAACTCCAACTTCTTCCGCTGTTCTGTCTTCATTAAGCGTCTGGTTATACGGATTATATGTTACCTTAGCAATATCCGCCTCAGCAGGAGTTGTTGTAATATCAACCTTATCAAAATCGCCTGCCGGTATTACAACTTCATAGTTCTGAGGATCGTTAGGATTCTTAACATACGCGTCATATGTTCTTATAACATTGCCCGCCTCATCCTTAACCTTTACTTCTATCTTCTGAATCTTTGTCGCTGCTGCCTGTCTGTAAATTGTCAGAACATGGTCTGTTGCGTTATTACCGTTCTGTGCCTTAACCAAAACAGATACAGTCTTAATGTTTTCATTTGCTCCAAGAGTTATTTTCTGTACATCATAGTATTCGCTGTGCTTATTATCGTCATGGTCGTCATTTACGAGCGCTCCTGCAACTTTAATTGTTGACGACGGAGCCCATGCCTCACCATAAATGTACAAGTCTCTGTCTTTCTGCTCTCCCTCATCCTCCATAATAATTACATAGTAACTATTTGAAGTTCCGATCTGAACAGCTTTGCTTATATAATCTGTTTCTGCCGCATTACCAAGCTGTGTATGATTCTGCGGAGCAAGATAATCTATTCTATCCTCTGCCGCGATTGCCGGATCATACTCGCCAACAACAATCTTTCTCACATCTGTATTAGTTGAGAATGTTATTGTATGCGCCTTAAATGTGCCGTCATAAGTAGATGCCGCAGATTCATTATTAAGAATTCTGAAGTAGTAATTATCTGACAATGCGCTGATTGGAACATTCTTGAATTCATAGAATCCGTCAAATATCTTAAGATTATCATCAAGATCTTTTCCGTCAAGAAGAGTTCCCAATACAGGGTTATTGCCGCCCTTATCTACCAAGTAAATCTTGTCGCCGTCTATTATGCTCTTTACTCTTATAGTAACTGTACCCTGAGCCTCGTTAAGAACCTTTACAGAACCTGCATAGATTCCCTTAAGCGGGTCATTTAATGAATATACATCGTTATAAGAATCATCCTGTGTTACAGTATATTCATCAGAATCTAAATACTGCTTATTAACAGCGTCTTTTGTTGTCATATCTGTAAGTTGTGAGAAGTCAACATATATATCCTGAATACGTCTGCTTCCCGGATCAACAACTTCAACGTCTGCCTTGGCTGTTACACCGGACTTCTTATCCTTTACAACCAATGTAGCTTTACCGATGTCAAGACCGCTTACATTACCTAAGTTATCAACTGTTACTATAGTTTCTTTTATGATTGGTGAAACGTTATTCTTGTCAATTTCATTTTCTATTGACCACTCATAACCGCCCATATTTGCAACGGTGTCATCATCATAAAGAACATTGAATCTATTTATTGATGCCTTAACCGCTACAGGCTTATCACCCAAATACATCTTAATGCTTTCAGGGTTAAGCTTCAATGTTTTACCTGTTACAAGAACAGGAACATTTGAATTAGCGTCTGATGGGTTGTCACTTGGCTGGCCGTTTGGCAATAGTGGATATGCTGACGGTGTTTCACCTGCGTATCCATTACCAAGCTGACCATGTAGATTGCTTCCGAAGCTCCATACATATCCGTCGTTTAGTACAACATATGATGAACCTCCGCCTGTTGAAGCGGCTATAGCTGAATGCTCGCCTCCGTCTACCGTTATCTGAACAGGTGAGTTCTGATTATCTTTTGAACCGTTACCCAGGTTACCTGTTTCACCCTGACCCCATGTCCAGACTTTACCATCTGCTGTTATAACAAGGTTATGGTTAGCGCCTACTGAGATGTCAACCGCATAATTCTTATTACCGTCAAATACATCTACATAATCCGGTTCATAATACCTACCGCTGTCGTCAAACGCTATACCCTGACCTAACTGACCATACTTGTTTCTGCCCCATGAAATAACCTTACCGTTATCAAGAAGCGCAAGAACGTGTGAATTACCGTCATATGTTCTTACAACATGACCGTTAAATTCATCGCCGAGGTCAATCTTAATAGGATAATTGTAAATCTGATTATCAGTGTCATTAATCTGATGAGCGCCGTTGTCGCCCCAACCCCAAACTGTTCCGTCATAACGTACAGCCTTAGTTGAGTTTCCGCCTGCTCCCACACCAATATTAATAACCTTATTCAGACCTTGCGCGATAACCGGCTCACTTGACCATCCAAACTTTGTCGGTGCGCCAAGCTGACCGCTCTTATTCAGACCGAAGCTGTATACTATACCATCATCACCAAGCAGCATTGTATGAGACATACCTGCTGAAATTGTCTTGATTGTTGTTGGAAGATTTGTAATCAATGTCGGTACTCTTATGCTCTTTGTAGCATTAGAATGACCTGTCTGACCGTATTCATTATTACCCCAAGCATATACCTGACCATCACGTGTAAGAGCAAGTGAATGATGTTCTCCTGCCTTTACTGCAACGATATCCTTATCGCTGAGAGATGTTATCTGAATCGGTTCATATTCACTGGCTACAGCATCATTACCAAGCTGACCGTGCTCGTTATAACCCCAAGCCCAAACTGTTCCGTCTGCCTTCAAAGCTATAACATGCGCGCTTCCGGCTGAAATCATCGGAGCCGTCTTAGCCTTATCGTCTATTACTGTAACTATACAGATTGATACAAGATCGCCCTTTGTTACAATAACATGTGTAATACCAATGCTTTCCGCTGTGATTGTCGCGCTGTTACCATTCTGAACAAGTGAAGCAATATCTTCATTCTTACTTACGAAGTCTACAGAATCAACGCTTGAATAATCTTCAATAAGATTAAACTTCTCACATGGATAAGCATCAAGATCTTCTGTTTCATTTACTTTAAGCGTAATAGCATATTTTGAAATAAGCTGTGTTCTTTCACCTATAAGTACAGGAACCGCGCTCTTTGTATCATTCTTGGCAACCTGCTTACCAAGTGTATAATCACCGAAGCCATATACTTCACCGCTTGCTGAATACAGTACAGAATATTCATTACCAAGGCTCATACCGTTGATAACCATATTCTTAGTGCTGTCAAGAGAATCTATTACTGTATTCTGTGTCGGCTCTGATTTATTTTCAGTATTGCCTATACCAAGCTGACCCTTGTTATTCTTACCGAATACATAGAGTTTACCGCTTGTGTCTATTGCAGCGCTGTACTTATTACCTGCCGCTATATCAATAACGTCAGACATAGCTTTTACATATGTGTTGGTAGAGCCTGAAGTTAAACCAAGCTGACCTTCGATATTGCTGCCCGTTGTGAATACGTCAGCCATGAAGCTTAGAGCCATACTATGGTCTGTGCCGGCTGCTACTGCAACTATTCCTTCAAGATCCTTTGCTGCTGTCGGGGTCCATATAGCCTCTGATGCGCTTCCAATACCGCCCTGACCACTGCCGTTTGAACCCATCGTCCATACTGTTCCGTTTGAACGAAGCATCAATATATGGTCATTGCCTGCTGAAATTGCAGTTACATTGTCTATACCCGCAACCATCTTAGGCTCTGCTCTTGAAGTTACTATATTACCTGCGCCAAGCTGTCCTTTGTTGTTTGAACCCCATGTCCATACGTTTCCGTTCTTATCAAGAGCCGCGCCAAACGCGTATCCTGCAGAAACGGAGATTATGTTTGAAAGTCCCTCAATCTTTGTGAACTCTTTGCGTACAGGTTCTGTCATGGCATCCACGCCAAGCTGTCCTGAGGTGTTGTCACCCGTAGACCATACGCTGCCGTCAGATGCGACTGCAAGAGCGAATTCATCGCCTACAGCTATTTCCTTAAATGTCATGCCTGAAGGTGTTACATTTACAGGGTCGTCTGAATATGAAGTATCGCCTGTTCCAAGCTGACCCTTGTCATTGATACCCCATGCCCAGATAGTACCATCTATTCTAAGGGCAAGTGAATGATTACCCTTTGTGACAGCCTTTGGCATAAAGTCTTTATCATAATCTGATACTACAACCTTAATATATGCGCTCTTTCGGCTATAGCTATTTTCTGTAACCTGAACATATGCTATACCAGGACTAAGCGCTATAGCATGACCTGATGAATGATCTACATCAAGAATTCTGTCACGGTCTGACATGTATTCGAATGTATCAATCTTCATGATTTCTTCCTGATACAGATTAAATACATTAAATCCGGCCTTGAAGTCCTTAGTATTGCCGACATTCATATAGATAGTACCGTAAAGCGCGTTATCATCTTCGTCATAAATGACAACTTCGTTACCGCCTACCATGACAGGTTCATCCTTAGAGATTACTGTTCCGTCACCAAGCTGACCGTACTGGTTATTACCAACAGTCCATACATTGCCTTCTTTATCTACAGACATCTGATGAAGCGGACCGCCTGCGATATAATCAATGTTCAGATCATCTTTTGTCTTAAGAGCCTTCGTAGGAACATACTTATCGTCGTAGCCGCCTACACCAAGCTGACTGTTACGGTTGTAACCCCATCTGTAAACATTTCCATTTTCATCTATCGCGCCGGAAATGAATTTATCAGCTGAGATATCAACTATGCCTGTCAGATATGCTCCGCCTACCATCTCGCCTGCAAGAACCTTTACAGGTACAGTAGTAACGTTTGAATCTCTCTTGTTTTGTCCGAGCTGTCCGTAGTTATTTCCGCCTACAGCCCAAACATTCGTATTCTTGTCAAGCGCAAGCAAGTGATCTGTTCCGCTTGCAATCTTAACTATTGCAACTTCATTGTTCTTATCATCCTTGAAGCCCATTACCTTTGCAGGCAGTGCGCCATTGGATAGTCTCCATACATCACCGTCTATGCTCAAAGCATAGTTACCGCTTACCTGATGTACGTTTGAAATACCCGCAACAAGTGTCGCATAGTTCTTTGAGCCGAAGTCATTTCCGAACGCGTATACTGTGCCGTTTGCAAGTAATACGTATGTTGTATTGTTATATGTTGAAGCGCTTACTGCTCCTTCAAGTTCTGTTCCGTCTGACTTCTTAACAGTGTCTATAGCAACTACCTGTGTATCAGTATTTCCGTTGCCAAGCTGACCATAGGTGTTATCTCCCCATGTGTAAACTTTTCCTGTTGTGCTTACAGCTACAGTGTAGTTTTCACCGGCTGTAATCATTGATACAGGTATTTCATCCTCTTTCTGACCGAAGCCTTCTACCTTTACAGGAGTTAATGCTCCGTCATTTATGTCAAATCCAAGCTGACCGCGGTTATTGCGTCCCCAAGTCCAAACTGTTCCGTTCGACTTAAGAGCAACGCTGTGACCGTCACCGCCGTCTACCATAGGATAGATACCTGTTTCACCAACATAAACTGTTACATAGCCTATTGTACCGGTCTTAATGACTCTCAGCATTGTCTTGCCTCTGCCGACACCGGTAATAGTAACACCGTCATCTGCAACTGTCACAATATTTTCGTCAAGAGATTCAACTGTGTAGCTGTGGTCTCCTGAAGTTGTGTATCCAAGCAGATTCAGATACTCTGCAATGCTTACTTCAAGCGGAAGATTCAGATATTGATCGTCTCTTGCCGCGCCTGTCGGTGTGCCAGGTGTGCCGACAGTTACATTGATTGTATCACCTGTGTTTAATCTGATAATCTGCGGCTTAACGCTCATCTGCATTTTACCTGCAAGTACAGGAACATATGAGTTCGCGTTATCCTGATTACCAAGCTGACTGTAATTATTCTGACCGAAGCTCCATACATAACCCTCAGCGTCGATTGTAACTGTATGATCTGTTCCTGCTTCTACAGAAATAATTGCTTTCGCATTCTCATCATACGTTGCAACACGCTGCGGAGCCATATAGCTCTTTATGCCTGTCTGACCTGCCTGATAGCTTCTGTTGTTACCCCAAGCATAAACCTGACCGTCTTTAGTTAGAGCAACACTGTACTGATAACCTGCTGATACATCAATAATATCTGATAAACCTTCTATGAGATTAATCTCATCCTCGCCGACAGTTTCTCTGTCGCCAAGACCAAGTTCACCAAACTTATTATTACCAAATGAGTATACCTTGCCATCCTGAGTAATCATCAAAGTATGAGTTGCCGCAGGATCTGCTTCTGTGTTGTTTCCTGTATGGTCATCTGAAGAAATCTTGACAAATCTGATGACTCCATCATCTGTCTTAGTGTTCTTCTCGATGATTACACTGTTTCCGTTAGTAGTCGGAATTGACCAGATTGAACCGTCAGCTTTTAAGCCGTACTTACCTGAAACTTCAATCATTCTTTCAAATAAGTCAAGCTTAATCGGTGACAATCCGTAGCCTGTGCTGTATGCAACATTACCCCAAGCGTATATATGACCCTTGTTGTCAAGAGCATAGCTTGTTGTTTCTCCTACAGCTATATCTACAGGAACCGCGTCATTTGGAAGTGTTATTTCAACAGGCTTCGTCGAATTATTTCTGTTGCCTGTTCCAAGCGAACCGAAGTATCCGTTACCCCAAGCCCATAGCTTGCCTGTGTTATCAAGAGCTATAGTATGGGAGTTGCCTGTTTCTATTCTTGTGATATATGTGTTGTCAGGATTTGCAAAACTGAATACTACTTCTGTCGGAGTAATATAGTTTTCTGTGCTTCCAAGACCAAGCTGTCCTGATTCGTTCTGACCCCACGTATATACCTTACCGTCCTTGTCAAGAGCAACTGTAAAGCCTGTGCCTGATCCTACCTGCGGAACAGCCTTAACACCGTCGCCAAGAACTGTAACCTTGATTACAGCCTGTTTTCCTCCGCCTGTAACAACAATCTGGGTATTGCCTGTTGCAACAGGGCTGATTGTCATACCGTTTACATCCGCAATGCCGTCATTCATCGAACTTGCCGAGAATGTTACACTCGGATCAGTATTAACCATTACATTAAAGAACTTCATGAAGGTTGCTTCAATATCTGCCGTTTCGCCTGCCTTCAATGTTACGAAGTACTCATTTAGAGCGATATAATCCTCGCCTGTCTTTGTCGGATTAAGCTGATTTATGTTGTCATTATCAGTTGATGTTCCTGCTGTTCCGTCACCAATCTGACCGTAACCGCTTGATCCCCATGTGTATACAGAGCCATCTGTCAATATTACAGAAGTATTGTTTCCTCCTGCGCTGATAGCCCAGACATCATTATCCTTTTCATTGATAACAACCTTAACCGGATCATTCTGAATGCGCTTAATATTACCGTTATCCGTGAGCTGTGATCCGTTACCCATCTGACCATGGTTGTTTCTGCCCCATGTGTAAAGCTCGTTATCCTCAGTCAATACAACAATATGTGTTTCATTATCACGAACACCGCCGAACTGAACTGACTGGATTCTGCTGTCATCGCCCTCAATCAGAACCTTGCTCGGTGTAAGAACATGATTGTCAAGATTACCATCCTGAAGCTGCATGTAATCATTATTACCCCAAGCGTAGAGGTTGCCTGATGATGTGATAAATGCTGAATTATATACGCCTGCTTCTATATCAATGATTATTTCACCATCTTCAAGTTCAGGCATCTGAGTTTCAACGATAGTAGAAGTATAGTTGTTATTATCAATCTTATAACCTAACTGGTCATTACTGTTGTCTCCGACAGTCCAAAGCTTTCCTGAGCCGAGAAGCATCATTGAATGCTCTGCGCCTGCCGCTATATCAACAACTCCGCTAAGTGTGCCGTTGCCGTTTACGCCTCTGATTACTCCTGGTGTCGGATGCTGCGCATTATTCACGCCTTCCGCGCTTCCGAGCTGACCGCGGTTATTCTTACCGAATGTATAGACTATGCCATCCTCTGTAAGAGCCATACTGTGGTCTGCGCCTGCCGCGATTGCGACAATCTTCTTGCCCTCAAGCGACTTAACAAGCAGCGGTCTGTTAGCGTAGCTGTATGAACCCGCGCTGATACCAAGCTGACCATAGTTGTTAAGACCCCAAGCGTAGAGGTTACCCTCTATGTCGATAGCAAGAACGTGGTCTGCGCCTGCCGCTATATCTATAATAACACCATGCTCTGCGTCCTCATCAGCAAAGTTGAATACTTCTCTGTTTGCGGTGTTAATGTAGCTGTCAATCTGTGTCGGCAATGCGACAACCGGTGTTGAGTTTCCAATACCAATCTTACCGTTTGTATTGCGTCCCCAACCCCAAAGAGTACCGTCTGACTTCAATGCGATTGTGAAGTCATTGCCTGTAACAATCTTCGGATTTGTGAAGCCGTCTGTAACAGTAATGCGTGATGAGATAGTCTTTCCTGTAAGCTCGTCATACGCTACAAGAACTGTTGTACCTCTGGTAAGACCCTTAATCTTTACTGTATTAGAAGCTACACCGTCATTTACATTACTTGTTGAATCACCTTCAAAATCTGCAATCTTTGTATTGAGGATTTTCCATGTGATCTTTGTTTCGCCCTGTGCTCCTACACTGAACAATGAGAACATCAGCGATGATGTGCTTGCTGTTACATCTTCTGTATCTTCTAATTGAAGTCTTACAGTTGTCTTATCAATCTGAAGCGGACTGCTTCCTACAACAACCGGATACGGACTGTCTTCATTAGTTCTGTCACCAAGCTGATACTTGCTGTTATAGCCCCATTCATAAACACCGCCGGTCTTTGAAGCCGCTATGATATGATAAGCATCCGCGCCGGACTTAACCATCATAATGTCTGACAGATTTTCCATACCGCTGTTGTTCTTCTTAACAACCTTCGGCAAAGGCGAATTATTCTTTGTACCATTGCCCATCTGACCATGTGCGCCATAACCAAGCATATATACATTCTCTTCTTCTGAAGTTGAAAGCATTGCGGTTGTCTGATAAGCCGATGAGATACTTGAAATACCTGTTATAGGTGTTGTTCCATCCGTTGTAATGCGTGTCGGATATAGAGAAGTTGTATTTGTTCCTCTCTTTCCGTAATCATTACTACCTGTTGTATAAGCGTAATTATTAAACGCGTCATCCGGATCTGTTATTTCATCTTTTAACTCAAGAGTTACCAAAGTTGTGCCTCCATAGCCTCTGTCAAGACTAATTACACCCTTTAGCTGGTCTTGATCTTTAGATTTAAGCATGGTCTTTACAAGATTTGAACTGTATGTATCGCCCACACCAAACTCACCATAGCCATTATAGCCTACGGTTGAAACTGTTGTATCCTTATTTAGGATTGCTGTTGAATACAGGGACTTCTTCGCTTCGAACGCGTTATTAACACCTATAACCTTCTGCGGCAGCGAGGTATTTAAACCATTTGTGCCGAGCATGTTATATCCGTTATAACCCCATGCATACGCCGTACCGTTTGCAAGAACAGCAATAGCTGAATCATAGCCTGCCGCAATTGAGATAATCTTGCTTTCAAAGCTGTCGCCCAAAGAGCCGTTTCCTGTAATATCCTTTACCTTAATCGGAGCCTTCTGATCCGATACGTTTGCACCCTGACCGAGCGCGTAATTTGCATTGCTGCCCCATGTATATACGTTACCGTCTCTTGTCAGAGCGTATGCTGTGATTCTGCCTGCGGCAATATCAACAACATTTTCAAGATAGTCGCCGTTTTCAAGCGTTACCTGTACAGGTACACCGGAATTTGCAACTTCATCCTTTGTCTTATTGATACCAAGCTGACCATTTGTGTTGTCTCCCCATGTCCAGACTGTTCCGTCTGCCTTTAGAGCGATAGAGTATTCATAGCCTGCCGCAACCTTCGGGAATACTGCAGTCTTATTAATTACTGCCTGCTCATAGCTTTCAGGAAGCACCTGAACTCTCAGAAGTGTATACAGTCCTGTATTCTGGTCGGCAATGGCTACTGTCGCCTCGCCTACACCCATGAAGTTCAGTCGGTTTTCACTTCTGTCTATAGTTACAACATTTTCATCAGAAGAAGCGTATACAAAGTCTCCTGCTGTTGCAATCATACTCTTGAATACATTAAATCCTGATACGATTTCCGGAGTGATTACTACTCCGCCGCTTCCAAGGTATGTAAGAACTCTGTTGTTCTCAACACCATCAATCTCAATGTGCTGTGAGCCAACAGTGGTCGGATATGTATAGCTATTAAACGCGCCATTACCAATCTGACCGTTGCCGCCGTAACCAACAGCATATACGTCACCGCTTCTCTTAATCATCGCTGAATGAGAACCGTTGTTACTTGCGTCTGCCCAGATTACGCTTGTAAATTCGTTATCAGCGTCCGCCTTTACTGGCTTAAAGCTTGTTTCTGTGCTTGTTGTACCGACACCAAGCATTCCGTTCGAATTCAAGCCTGTTGCAAGTAAATTCTGCTGTTCTTTTACAACGAAGGTCGACTGAGCACTGCTGATATGAATTGCGTTCGCTATATCACCAAGCTTCTTAGGCTTACCATCTGAATTTGTCATGCCTAAGTTTCCGTTAGCGCCCTTGCCCCAAACATATGATTCTCTGTTTTCAGTTATAGCAAAGCCGCTGTTGTATCCTGCTGAGATTGCAACAACCTTTTCAGTTATCGGTACATTTTCTTTTGCCGTTGTTGAACTTGTTGTACCGTGCTCCGCATTTGAATTGTTACCCCAAGCGTATACTTTGCCTGTTTCTGTAAGCGCATAGCTTGTAACGTTACGTCCTGCCGCTACTGCAACAGCTCTTGACACGCCTGTGTAAACAGGTGTTACAAAGAATGATGTGCCACTGTCTGCAACCTGTCTGTAGTTATTTAGTCCCCAAGCATAAACATCCATTGAATTTGCAATCGCAAGAGCAAATTCACTTGTACCGTTTCCGCCTGCGGAAATGTCGGTTATAGTCATACCATTGTCAACAAAGTACTGAACAATAGTCGGCGTATTAACCTGAACGTTTGTTGCTAATCCGAGACCAAGCTGACCGTAATTATTTACGCCCCATGTCCAGAGGTTACCGTCGAAGTCAAGAGCCATTGCGAAGTTATCGCCTACAGCTATCTTCTTAACATTTGACATAACTCTCTGAGGCTCTGTTTCCATACCGCCTGTATAGCCAAGACCAAGCTGACCTGACGCGTTGTTACCCCATGACCAGACTGTACCGTCTGCCTTCAGAGCAACTGTGTGTGTCTGACCTGCTTCAACCATCGGATATGTAATAAAGTCATCATCGTCAGGTACTACGGAAATGAGGATATACTGTGTATTTATTACTGTGCCTGTTTCATCCTTGATGTTTATTACCGCGTATGTCTGACCTACCTTGTTGCCCTTAACCTTCTTGTCATCGGTTATTTCCGCAACAGAATGATCCCATGTATCAATTTCGGTTGTGTAACCGGGCGCAGTGTCAGAAGCAGTAAACAAATTAAATGTTCCCGCTATGCCAATCATAGACGCAATGCTGTCATCAGTTACTTTATCTTTCTTAGCCAGCACTTCTCTGCTGTCTATTGTAATTGTTGGCTGTGAGCCAATCTTCTGAGCAAGGTTTATACTATCTCCTGCATTCTGCAAAGCAAGCTGTGAATTAGTATTGTTACCTGTGCTCCATACATAACCGTTTCTGTCTATGTATAATGAATGTGTGCCGCCCGATGACGCGCCGATTGCGTCATTAGCCTCTGAGCCGTCCGCTTTCATAAATACACTGAACGGAGTTCCTGATGACGAATCGTCATTGCTTCCGTTTGCAAGCTGACCCTTATCGCCGCGGCCTGACATATTCAATATGCCGTTTTTATCTATTGTATATACGCTTTCACCGCCGCCCATCAACGCTACATAATCACGGTTAACCATAGCGTTTGGACTGCTTATTGTTTTCGTATTAGCCGGTGAAATTGCAAAACGGTTGTTGTTACCCCATGAATATGTTGTTGTAGACGGAGTATTTTCTGAGTTAAGCACATATGTTACAGCCATACCGCTCTGGCTAGCCGCTCCAAACGCCATTACACGATTATTAAGCGGTACTCTTGTAAGAACACCGTTGTTTCCGCTCATACCATATTCAGATGAGTTATTGCGTCCCCACGCGAATACTGTACCGCTTGAAGCAAGCGCATATCCCGTAGAGCCTCTGCCTGCCGTAATTTCAACAGCATCTGTCGCTACTGTGACAACAGGCACGTTATAGTTTGCATTATACGTATTTGCTATCTGTCTGCTTTCATTTGAACCCCAAGCATATACCATGCCGTTTCCATCAAGCGCGATAACAAATCCGCTGTCATCGTTTACACCGCCTGCTGCGATTGAAACAATGTTTGTAAGATATTCTTCATCTTCATCGTCATTAGCCTGCGCGCCCTTAAGTACCTGAACAGGAACATTAGAATTTTCAGTGGTGTTATTACCAAGCTGACCCTTATTATTTCTTCCCCATGTCCATACTGTTCCATCAGTCTTCAGCGCTGCCGCAAACTGACCGCCTACCGCAATCTTCTTGACATTTGTAAGACTATCAATCTTTTCAGGGTATACGACTGTTCCGTTAAATTTACCGTTGCCAAGCTGACCGTATGTATTATTACCCCATGTCCATACTGTTCCGTCTGCCTTTAGAGCAACCGTAAAGTCGCTTCCTGCCGCAACCTGCGGATAAGCAATACTTGAGCCTTCGCCTCCGCCCACTGTTTCATCTGACGGGCGAACCTCTATTTTGGCTATACCTGTTGTAAGGTAATCATCCGCAACAGAAACAATTACATATGTTGTACCAACGCCTACAGCATTTATTTTACCTGTATGCTCGTCAATTTCTATAATGTTGTTATTTCCGTCATATGTCTGATATAACAAGCCCTGTGAAGCTGCCTCGCCTGTTGAAGAAGCGAATACATTGAATGAATCCGTTGCCGGAGTATTAATCTCCTGATCTGTATCTCCTACCTTGAATGAATACAGATAAGGATTAATTGAAAGATATGACTTACCTACTCTTACCGGCTCATTTCTATCTGTCGGTGTATCATCGCCAAGCTGATAAAATCCGTTATAGCCCCATGACCATATTGTACCGTTTTCTTTTATTGCATATGATGAGTAATTTTCACCGTTTGAAGTAGAGATAGAAATAATATCGCTCAGATATTCTCCTGCTTCTCCGGATTTACCCGCATGAACCGTGCCTATTTTTCCGAATGCAACATTATCCTCAACAGTTGTATCTGCTGTATACGCGCCTCGTCCAAGACCTGCAACTCCCTGCGGACCTGCGGTTTTTACAGTTCCGTCCGAAAAACGAACCATTGATATTCTCGATATATCAAGAGTTACAGGAGAAATAGTGGTCTCTTCTGTTTCGCCTTCTGCAACAAACGTCTTCTTGCTGTAGCCCTCATTCTTTGTAGGTACTGTAAGCGTTGTTTTATCATCATCTCGTCCCAGAGTACCTTCATTTGCATAACCCCATACAAGAACATCGCCGTCTGTGGTTATTGCGGCTGCATTGTAGTAACCGCCCTTAACATAAAGAGCTCTCTTGCCGCTCAGGTTTGCCTGAGCTATACCGCTTGAATTTGTATTGTTTCCAAGCTCTCCATAACCGCCGTAGCCCCATGAAATAATCTGACCATCGCTGCGGATTACTCTTGCAGTATATCCTATAGAATCTGATGATAGTTTTACTGCTCCCTTTAACATACCATTTGATTTTGTTATGTTTATAGGAACATCTCTTCTGTTATAATCTCTATTATTATGAGGTTCAACTACACCCGCGTAGTTTCTGCCCCATGCGTATACATTGCCGTCTTCGTCAAGAGCCGTTGAATAAACTGTACTTGTACCCCAGCCCGCAGCTGCAATATCTACTATAAATCCGCTGTCATCGCTCTCACCCAGATATGTGTTCGGATTTAAAGAACTGTATCCCGGAGCAACTACTCTTGTCGCAGCAAGGTTATTATGATTTGACTGTACTCCATCGCCAAGCTGACCATAATTGCCAAGACCCCAAGCATAAACTTTACCATCGGCAGTAAGCGCAAGGTTATGGTATCCTCCGACTGCAATTTTAACAATATTTGTCAGTGCACTCGTTGATTCAACTGTCTCAACGCTGCCGTCTTCTAAAGTAACCTGTGAGAATTCCTTCTTTAATACTTGAATAGGCTGCGGCTGATTAGTCTGAGTATTGTTACCCAGCTGACCATTATTGTTGTAACCCCAAGCCCAAACTGTTCCGTCTGCCTTTAGAGCAACAACATGGTACGCTCCGGCTTTTATTTCAGGATAAGCAATATGATGGATATTGCTCGGTACTACATTCAGCTTGAAGAAGCCTTCTGTACCGTTAACCTCATCTCTTACTATAATATATGTAATACCTGTTTTATTAGCTGTTACAACACCGTTTTCATCAACGTCAGCAACAGATGTGTCAACAGATTCGAACGTTAACGCGTCAGGCTTATAACCAGCTTCCTTCATAAGGTTGAAGGATGATACGCCTGTTATAGCATCAGCATCTATGCTGAGAATGTCGCCAACCTGAATAGCTGAAATAATTGTGTCTTCATCAGCGAATTTCAGCGTATCATAATGAAGCGTTACATCTTTTTCTGTACCGTTACTTGTTAGTTTTGCTGTTGTCATATTCAGCTGCGGCTGGCCCTTTTCTGATACAACACGTACAGCTGTATTTCTTGTGTCTATAGTGCCATCGCCAAGCTGACCTACATTATTATAACCCCAATCCCATACTGAGTAATCAGATTGGATTGTACCCATAAAGTCTCCGCCTGCAAATAGCGCTACAGAATTTTCCAAATATTCTGTGTTTGTCTGACCACCCAATACCTGAGTAGCAAACTGTGTCGGCGTGGTATAATTTCCGATACCGCCTTGACCATAATTATTTTTACCCCAAGTATATACCTTGGTTACAAGTCCGTTTGAGGAAGATTCTTTCCCTTCTTCCGATTCAGATATATCATCTTCCAATACACGCGCGGACATCTGATATTGACCGGCGCTGATTTCAACAACATTTGTAAGTTCTGTTGATGTATCCTTTTTAACAACAACAGGTGTCATTCTGTAGTTATCAGTATAACCTGAGCCAAGCTGACGATCCGTGTTGTAACCCCAAGTATAAACCTTCTTATTATTAAGTGTTTCCTCAAGCGCAGTATAACCTGTATTTATATCCGTTACAACGTTACCTTCAATTTTATTAATATTGAAGTGCAATGCAGCCGCGGATCTTGCGCTCGCGCTTATCTGAACTACATTATCAAATATTTTCTTGTCTGCCTCTATAGGCTTAACACGAACAGGAGTTGAAGATCTGTTTGTATCGCCGTTACCAAGCTGACCATCTCCGTTATAGCCCCATGTTAATACACTACCGTCAGTCTTTAATACATAAGCAAAGTCATATGCATATCCCTTAGCCGCGGCAATCTGCACAACATCTCCAAGCTTTACAGTATACGCCATACCGCCTAAAGTGCGTACAGGTACATTTGAAGTACCGCCAAAGGTATTAATGCCAAGCTGACCCTGATCATTATTACCCCATGTATAAACATTACCGTATCTGTCAAGAGCCATTGCAAATGTCGCGCCTGCGGCAATTTGAACAATATCGCTTAAATAGTCTTCGCCGTTTTCGCCCTTAACCTTTACAGGAGTCGTCATATCGGTACCGGTTGCGCCGTTACCCAACTGTCCGTATGTATTATTGCCCCATGCGAATACACTTCCGTCTGCCTTCAATGCAAGCATAAAGTGACGCGCTGTGCCATCTCCAAGACCGCCTGCCGCTACCTGAACAACATTATTCAGATATTCTGTTTCTGATTCTCCGCCCATTACCTGAACAGGTGTTAATGAACCTGAGTCAGCAGTTCCTATGCCAAGCTGACCGTTGATATTGCTGCCCCATGTCCAGACAGTTCCGTCTGCCTTTAGAGCAACCGTGTTAAACGGACCGCCTGCAACCATAGGCGCCGCAACATAATCTTCACCATCAGGCTTAATCTCTACGCGGATTATTCCTGTAAAGTCACGTCTTATATCTCTTACAATAATTGGAACTATACCATATTTATTGTTTGAATTTGGAACAATAGTATTATTGTTCTCAACTGTTGCCATAGTTTCGTCAAATGATGTTATTCTGACAAAAGTCTCTAATGAATTTTCCGAATTCTTATTTATAATTAGATTAAATCCGAATATTTCTTCACCTGTAATCTTTGAAGTATCAATTACAAGCTTCTGAGTTTCTTTTATTCCATATGCACCTGTTAGGTTTGAAGGCATCGGATTTGTCCAGTCATACTCGGCTACTGCATCGCCGCCTGCTATAGGCAGTACCTTCGCGTCCTGTATAATAAATCTACGCGTTGCCGGGAATCCTACAACTACAGGAATTTTAGAGTTATTATTGGAATTATCGCCCAGCTGACCATAGTTATTATAGCCCCATGTCCAGACTGTTCCGTCCTTCTTTAGCGCCGCTCCAAACCTATTCGTATCACTTGCTGTGATCTGCATTACATCCGTAAGCGTCG